>JBCBDL010000036.1:0-26701 GCA_038529695.1 Pseudomonadota bacterium
ACAGCTGCGCCATTACAGCCAAAGGACACGTAGATGCCCGACCAGCGAAGCATAGACGCCCCCACGTCGGAAACGGCGGCGACGCGGAAGAAGACGCCAACGCGCGATGCTGTCGGTGATGGTCAAGATGTGTTTGCTGATCTGGATCCTGGGCTGCTTGGCAAGCTAGAGGATGCCGCGCTAAGCGCTGAGCGGGCTGATTGTCGGCGTGTCGTGCAGGATGCGCTTGCCGCGAATTATAGCGCGGAAACGCTTGTCGATCTTTATGTGCCTGCAGTTGCGCGACGCTTGGGCGATCAATGGTGCGCCGATAGCCTGGGATTTGCGAACGTCACCATCGCGGTGTCGCGTCTGCAATCCATGCTGCGCGAACTGGGTCTGGATTGGTCGGGCGATGTTGCGGGAAATCCTAACGCGCCAACAGTTATGCTCATAGTCCCGCAAGAGGTTTATCATACGCTGGGCGCTATGGTTTTGGGTAGCCAACTCAGACGTTTAGGTGTTTCCGTGCGTATGGCGTTGGGAATGCGGCTGGACGATCTTGCCGTCCGGCTTCAACGATCTACGTTCCACGCGGTATTCATATCGTCATCGTGTAGCGAAGCGCTTGAAACGCTTGCGCGGATCGTTGATGTTGTGAAGACTTCGACGGTCCAAACTCCGCCCATCGTTATTGGTGGTTCATTGTTAGATGTCGAAACGATAGAAAATGTAACGGCACTAACGGGCGCAGACTATGCCACGAAAATACCAAGCGAGGCGCTAGAGCTTTGCGGAATATCAAAGGTACTTCACAGCGAACCGCAAAAAATGCGCGGGAGCTAGTCGATGTCGAAGAGCGCGCATCTGGTGCATCTAACATGACGTCGCGGGGCACCAAGTATTGGGACAGCGGCGCAATCCCTCTGATCGCCCCCGAAATGCTTGGCGATATCATTACCGAAGTGGCCGATCTTGGCATCGTCATTTCCGAGAACGGGACGGTGCTGTCTGTTCTGGTAAGCGCCGAGAACCGGTCCTTTGCCGTTCTCAAGCAGCTTGAGCAAAAGGACTTTCGAACAGCGTTGACAATTGAAAGCGTGTCAAAGTTTGATGCGCGGCTGGCGGATTTTCTTGACCGAACGGATAACGTTCCTTCAATCGAACTGAACCATACTGATGAAACCGGACGTTGGGAATTTCCCGTTCGCTACAGTTTTCACCGGATCGGACCTGATGGTGTTGTGCTGCTATTGGGGCGCGATCTGCGCCCGGTTGCCGAAATGCAGCAGCAGCTCGTCAAGGCACAACTGGCGCTGGAACGGGATTATGAGACGCAGCGGGAATACGACACGCGTTTTCGTGTGCTGATGGAAAGCACCGCTGAGGCGATTGTCTTCGTCTCAACACAATCCGGTGAAATCAATGAGGCTAATCCGGCCGCAGCAGCGCTGCTCGATCGCGATCGCGAAGATCTGATTGGGTCGCCGTTGTCTGAGTGTTTCGAAGGCCGTAAACGCGGTGATCTGGTCGATCAGTTGGCAACACGGGCGATTTCGGAACATAGCACTCGGTCGCATGTGCAATTGCAAACATCCGATCAGACGGTTGCCATTGCGCCCACACTTTTCCGCGCGGCGGGCGAACGCTTCTTGCTGTGTCGGATCCTGCCGGCGGACAAAGAAAACGCCGCTGCCGACGACCTGGCCCATAATCTGCAGGGGTTTTATGCACATGGGCCCGAAGCGATGGTCTTTGCAACAGCGAACGGCGAGGTGTTGGCAGCCAATGATGCCTTTCTGGACCTCATTGACGTTGCACATGACATTAACCTGCGCGGGCGGAACCTGTCCGACTATTTCCAGCGCGGCAGCATCGACCTAAAGGTGATGGTTGAAAACGCAGCGCGTACAGGTCGCATGCGTATCTATGCAACGAAGATCGCGGGCGAATACGGCAGCCCCCGGGCTGTCGAAGTGTCGATCACGAAGATCGAGGCAGGCGCCCACAACGTGTTTGCATTCGTGCTGCGTGACGTGAACCATGCTGATGCCAGCCGCACGACGGCCAATCCAACCGGTGACGAAAGCATGCGGTCGGTTGTTGAGCTTGTGGGCAGTGCGACACTGAAAGACATCGTGGCCGAAACCACGAATGTCGTTGAAAAGATGTGTATCGAAACGGCCGTGGAATTGACCATGAACAACCGTGTCGCCGCCGCCGAAATGCTGGGTCTGTCGCGTCAGTCACTTTATGTCAAGCTGCGCAAGTTCGACCTACTCAGCCGCGAAACAGAGGATGACAGCTAGTGACCACTATGGTCGATCTCGACGCTGTCGCCGGGCCTCGCTTCAACCTTGAACACAACGTGCATTTCGCCCGCTTTCTCAAAGACAAGCGTCGCCTCGAACTCTTCGCCAATTGTGAACGGGTCACCGGCAAGGCCCATGAACATCACATGCATACCGCCCGGTTCTAACGCCACGACCTCACGGGCAGGGATCTTTATGCTGTCGACATGGGTCATCTTTGCGATACCGTCGGTCACCTCGGTTTGGTGCAACATGACGCGCGGAAAATCCGCCTTGACTGCAAGCAACTGATCATCCGTGTCACCATGATTGAAAATTGTCAGATAGCCTGCACCACTTTGCGCCGTCGCAGGTGTTTCAAAGACGATAGGATGCGCAATGGCCAAATCACCCTCGGCATAGCCGTGGGCAATGGCGGCTCCTGGCAAAAGTGCAAGAAGTTGGATGAAGATTTTGCGCATCAATTCCCTCTAAATCATTTTATGGAACTGATGATCATCGCACAAGGCAATGCCACTGCGCGGCAGTGGCGCGCAGTGGCATCCAATCATTTGGCTACGCTTACTGCGTGGCAGTAAAGCAATCCGTTTTTACATCAATGCAAATCTGGTTGGCTGCGTCCCGTGACATTGGCCCAACCGTCACCATCGTTAGACCACCGGATTGCCGATAGGCTGGTGTCAGGCTCCCCAAGGCGGCACCATTTTGCGCAACCAGGCTCTGCCAATGGCTCTGTGCACCATCGGCTGACCGGAACGACCCAAGGACAGCGATATGCCGACCGCTCGCCCGCGGTGTGGTCACTTCGATCTGTCCAGCGCCCGCGACGGCCCGCTCCACAATCGCATTGTCGCTGATCAGTTCCGAATTACGGGTGCGGGTTGACGGTATATTGACCTGCGTACTCATCGATGGGCCGCTGGATTGCAGCGACTGTACGCGATCGCGCAATTGCGCGGTGACCCGGCGTGCATCCATGCGGTTGTTGACGATACGCGGTGTGATCAGAACGAGAAGCTCTGTCTGGTCGCGTCCGCGGGATGTATTACCAAACAGGTTCCCCGCAACCGGCAGATCTTTCAGAATCGGGATACCGCCATTGCTGCCCGTACGCCGGTCTGAAAACAGACCACCCAGTACGACCGTTTCGCCACTGTCCACAGCGACGGAGCTGTTGATCAAGCGTTGTGAAATCACCGGATTGCCTGTCGCTGGATCGGTTTCACCGACCAGGCTGACCTCTTGCCCGATATTCAATAGGACCGAGCCTGACGAATTGATGCGCGGTGTCACCTCAAAGATCACGCCGGTATCCCGGTATTCCACGGTGGAGACAAACACCTGATCATCAGCCGATGATGCATCTTGCGCGGTACGCACTGCTGTCGGTACCTGGTCACCCACGACCAGTCGTGCGGATTCGTTGTTTACGATCATCAGATTGGGCGATGAGATGACATTGATCGACGTCACCGTATCCAGCGCGTCGATGACAGCATTAGCTGGATTACCGCCGAGTGACAGCGCAAAGCCAGGTGCGGTGGGCGAGATGTTAAAGGACTCGCCGCTGGTCAAACCAAGCGATGCGCCACCTTCCTCAAGGAAATACTGCACACCGTAGCGCAGGTCTTCGTTCAGCGATACCTCGACAATCGTCGCCTCAACCAGAACCTGCCGCTGCGGAACATCCAGACGATGCAGGATACCCAAGACACGTTGATATTCTTCCGGTGTTGCATGGATCAACAGCGTGTTCGTGGCCTCACTTGCCACAATCCGGGTCGCATTCAATGTGCCTTGATTATCGAAAATACCCGTGCTTGCCATTGCGGTCGCATCTGCGCTGGCTTCAATAACCTCTGGCGCTTCGCCCGAAGTTTCGACGGAAACACCAAGGATTTGCGCCAAAGTGGGTGCGATTGCTGCCGCACGCGCATACTTCATGTCATATGAATAGACCTGCGCGTCATTCGCGCCGTCACGTGTCAGGCGGTTGATCCACACGGCCACGTTTTCCAATGCGCGCGGTGTCTTGGCAACGGCGAGAATAGAGTTGTTCTCAGGGATTACCTCAAAAACGACAAGCGGCTGAAAACCCTCATCCGTTTCGACAACACGTTCCAGACCATTCACAATTGATTGGGCAGAGCGACCATTGATCGGAAAAATACCGACGGACCGGTTCGCCAACCAATCCACATCAAAGCTGTCGATGGTTTCCTGCCAAGATTGCTGGTCCACAGACGTGCCCGCAAGAACAAGAATATTGCGCTGCGCATCAATGCCGACAATCCCGTCTCCGGCAAAGGGTTGCAGGATCGCTGCCATCTCTTGCGCCCCGATATTGCGCAATGGAATAACGCGCAGCGTATAACCCGGTAGGACGTCGCGCGCGGTGGACGGCGCAATTGACAAATCCGCCGACAGTGGCGAAATCGCAAAGATATCGCCACGCCGAACCAGCACAGCATTATTCTGCTTCAGTGCCAGCTCAAAAACTTCAATCGCCGTGGTCCGGGTCACCGGCTGTGATGATCGGATGTTGACCGTTCCTTGGACGCCCGGATCGATCACATAGTTTATTTGCAGCAATTCGCCCAGAATGGCGGCGGCGGCGGATTCGATATCAACATTGACAAGGTTCAGCGAAACGGTCCGCTCACCATTTTCATCAACGAAATCACTGTCGATCAATAGTGGCTGCCGACCGGGGAAAATTGTACCTTGTCCCGCCTCAACCCGTTGCCCACCTGTCACACGCCCCTGCTGGCGCTGAACTCCCTGACCGTCTCCCCCGGTGCCGAAAATGTTTGCCAATTGCCAGCGGTTGTAACCGGTGCCATCGTCGGTCCGGTCAACCTGTGGCAAGTCACCACAAGAACTCAAAACCGTGGCGCAAGCCACGAGTGCAATCATCTTATTCATGCTCTGCCTCATTACGGACGCCCCGGATCTATCGCCCAAGTACGCATTTTTTATATCTTTGACGGCACTTTAGCAGTCCAAGTTCAATTAACTTGCGGGAAACTTCGCAAAATCAGAAAAACGGCGCAAAGGTGTGTCCCATAGGACACGATGATGGTTTTTTGTGTATTTCCTGCCAGACCGCGTCGTAGCAGCACCTCTGCCAGCCCCGTCAACGCTGCCAAACCGACCATCAGAAAGCTCGCGGTCAGAGGCAAAAAGGCACCCAGACCTGCAATCAGCCACACATCACCAAGGCCTAGTGCATCTTTTTTCAAGACGGCCAGCAAAACCTGACGTGTGGCCAGAACGGTCAGGGCGGGTATCAACATCTGTTGTATAGCCAGCAATAATTCCTGTTCCACTATCCCGTGGACGACGCCCAGCACGATCAAGCCAAGCGTCCATTCAATCGGCAGCCACCGCCACTGCCAATCAATGATCGCCAACAAAAGTAGCAAGCAGACCATGACGAGATTCAGCGTCCGGCCTGGGTCCAAAGCCGCGATGAGCAATGCCGCAAGAACCATGCCGACACCGACACCTAGTGATGCAGGTCGCATCCATCGACGCATCTTCGCAGGTCCTAACGGGCGGCGCATCAGGGCGCGGACCACAATCGGTAACGGCCCGAAGACTAACGCCAGAACCAGCACCACCACTGGCAGAACCACCGCCAAAGCAAAGGTCTCCGCGTTCATCAGCGCAGGATTTCCATGCCCAGAACTTCGTATCGCATGATCCCACCACGAAAGCTGACCCCCTGCATGGCAACGGTCGCGATCACGTCAACCGATACGCCACTTTGCAGTGTTCCGCGCGCCTCGATTGTATAAACGGGGCCTTCGGTGCCACTCAGCCACACAGACGCGGTTCCAAGCCGGGGCAACGGTTGCCCAGCACTCCGCCGCGAGACAATGCTTGCCACATCGCTTGGTCCCAATCCAGGAATAGCGGCCAAGAGGGCCGGCGATGCTGTCGCAGGGTTGATCTGTGCGGTTCCGTTGTAAGTGGTCAGAACTTGCCGCGCGCGCCGGCTGACCTCTTGCGGGAACCCCAGATCGGACAACAATTGCGGGATAGGCCGGTTGATATTCTGCACCCCTGCATCGGCGCGCCGGGTCACCAAGGCCTGCGCGATTGTAACCGCATCAAACGCATCAATGCCCGTGCCTTCGCCAAGTTGTTGCAGGGTTGGTCCCAACAGCTCAACCGGGGCTGTATTGATGTCAAGTTTGCCGCCCTCATCCCAGATCCGGTAGGTCGCCTGCCCCTCTGCCATGGACAGCATGATCGCGGTCCCATCGCGCGGACTGTGCGGTTCGTCTTCGCCGACACGACCCAGATCTGCCAAAGCCACATTGACAGCACTGCGCGCCAATGCCACGGCGCGGGTCGTCTCAACCTCGGCGCGCGTGGCCAGCGCTGTCTGGCGTTGCGTGACCAGATAACTGGACGCGGCGAGCAAAAGGCCAAGCCCGACCCAAAGAACGGTAATCAGAACGAAGCCGCGATGCAGGTGTCTGCGGGAAAATGTCAGCGTACTTCGCAATCGACATCTCCCAACCCGGCCTCGCCCCTGCGCGACACACAAAATCCGCTCAACGATACCGGCATCCGCGCTATGATCATCTTTTCAGCGCCCTGTTCCACAGCAACGGCCAAAGGCAATCCCTGATCGGGGCGCGGTTCATATGTCCAGGTGAGCTGGCCACCGATATTGCCAGCGCGCACCTGATACATCAGCCGTAATGGCACATCTGTTTCGATCACCGTGCTTTCGCGCGCACTTTCTGGCGCAAGGCGGATATCGCGAATGTCAACGTAACGCGATGCCGTCAGCCGGTGCAGGCCATTGTCTTCAGCAATGTCGAGACTGACCATCATCGGCCTGCTGTCGCGCCCGCGCCCGTCGTCAAGGATCATCCGCATCTGAACCGGCGTGCCGGAAAACCGCCCCGCGATCTCTTCGCGATTTATCAAAGTGGCTGCCGCCGCCCAGGACTGCAAAACGCGCCGCGCCGTCAGCCAGTCGGTAGCCGCATCTTGTGTCACGGCAGGCTGCAGTGCCGTTTGACGCAAACCCCATGTGGCACTGGTCAGCAGCGCCAGGGTCATGGCCGCGATTGTCAGTGACACTAACGCCTCGGCCAGGGCGATACCCGCCGCGCGTCGCCGCCTGGGTGCCCAGCGTGTCCTCATAATGGCGTTCCACGATAGCGGATGGCCCGTAGCACCAATGGCGTGCCGCCCGGAACCGGGGGTGTGACCGTCACATAGACGAACAGTAACTCATTCGGGCGCACCGCACCGATCCGCATATCAGATGTCCCAGATTCTGACACTGTCAGTTCCCAGCCCATGCCACGAATGATCCCCGTATCCTGCAAACCGGCGCGCAACGGAACATCGACGCCCACGCGATCCATGATCTGGGTGGCGACAAGCATCTGATCGGCCTGAACCGTCGCGCGCCGCTCCATGAACAATCCAGTCGACAGTGCCTGATAGAACCCGCTGATCGCCAGGGCTGCGATGGCCAGCGACACAAGTGTTTCAACCAGGGTAAATCCGCGTTGCCGCCGCCGCCTGATCATGGTGAGATCCGTATGCTGCCTGTCAACCAGTCCAGCTCTACCGCGCGCTGATGATCCCCCGCGACAAGCACAAAGTTCAGCCCCTCATTCTCGCCTGACGGACGAATGGAAATGCGCGTTGTCTCGTTCGGGCTGGTGACTGCACGGTCCAGCGTATGCGCAATGGCCCCCGCCCGCAGCGTGCGCTCCTCTTGCGAATACTCGATGGCGATCGGTTGACCCGTCTCAGCCGCCTGCAGGCGCGCCTGTTGCAGGACAAGCGCAACGGAGGCTACATCGCTTTGCAAATGCGCGCGATCCGACCGTCCAAGCGCGAGGATAGAAATCGTACCAATCAGCACCACAATGGCGACCGCCACCAGAACCTCAACCGTGGCAAAGCCACCAGTGGTAGAACCGCGCCGTCTGCTAGCCTTCCACATCGGCATCCACGCCTGTCCCGCCAGCCTGTCCATCCGCACCCAGCGAGGTGATCCGCACCTGACCCTGATCAAGACTATATAGAAAGGCACCGCCCCAAGGATCCGCAGGCAGTTGGCCATCACGCAGATAAGGGCCGTTCCAACCAGGGATTGTACCCGCGCCGCTGATCAGTGCGTTCAGCCCTTCCTGTTCGGTCGGATACCGCCCCACCTCGATCAAAAAGATGTCCAGCGCGCTGCGCAGCTGCGTGATCTGCGCCTCTGCCGTGGTCACGCGCGAGGATTGCAATTGCCGCATCGCGGCCGGGCCGACCACACCGATCAACAACCCGACAATCGCCACGGCCACCAGCATTTCGATCAAGGAAAAGCCGGTCGTCTGGGGCTGCCTGCGCCGCGGTCGCGCCTTAAAACGTAATGGCATTGACCGAAACGATTGCAGAAAATAGGGCATAGAGGCTTACTCCGATCAATAATCCGACGCCGACAATCAGGGCAGGCTGGAACAAAAGCAAAAATCGTTCAAGATCACGGTCTGCCGCCTCGCGCATATCAAGCGAGGTCCGGCTGATCATGCCACCCATATCGCCAGCTTCTTCCCCGATACGGATCATTTCAATGGCTTCCTGTGGCAGCAGGTTTTCCTGACGCATCGCCGCAGACAAGGCAACCCCGTTCTCAACGTCCTGCGTGACTTTGACCATACTTTGCCTAACAGGCCCTGAAGGCGTTGACCTCGACACGACGCGCAACGCCCCGCTTAGCGTGATCTCACGGCTCAGAAGTGCGCCCAGCACATGCAACAGCAGCATCATCTGATTGCGCAACAAAAGCCGGCGTATGAACGGGATGCGATTGCCGATCGTTGTCAGGATCGGCACCAGCGCACCGCGCCTTGCGGCAAGAATCGTGCCACCAATGATGACGACCAGCCCCAGCAGAATGACCGGCCAAAGCCCAGCAAGCACACCTGACACCGCAAAGACAGCCCGGCCCATCATGGGCACCAGATCAATCCGATCTTCGATCAGCGGTCTGAATTGCGGGATGATCGCGATCATGATCAAACCCAAGGACAAAAGTGCTACAAAAAGCAGAATACCCGGATACATCAGACCGGTTACAATCCGTCGCCTGATCTCGAGCCGGTTCTGCATGATATCGGCAGATGTGGCGAGCGCACTGCCCATATCGCCCGACACTTCGGCCCCTTTGACCAATGATAGCGTGACCGGATCATCGATCCCCGCCTTTTCCTCAAGCGCACGGGACAGTGCCGCACCTTCACGCAAACTGTCACGCACGCGGACCGCGGCGGCGGAAATAGCATCCTTGCCCCCATCCCCGATGATCGCCAATGCGCGCTCTGCCTGAATCTGACGGCTGGACAGTTTGGCCAGCCGCACCAGAAAATCGCCGGTCTGGCGTGGGGTCAGTTGACCCGCCGCTTTCTTCCGACGCGCACGGCTGCGCGGCGTTGCAGTACCATCATCAACATCCAGACTGATCGGGAACAAGCCCTGTGCCCGCAACGCTCGTGTCGCATCCGTGGTATCCAGTGCCGAGACAACGCCCGATTGCCGCGCCCCGCTGGCATCGCGGGCCACATAGGCAAACGTCTTTTGTGCTTGTTCCATCAGGCGCTACCTTAAAAGTACTTCACACCAAGAATACGCATGACTTCTTCAATTGTCGTCTGTCCCTCGGCGACCAATCGCACTGCCTCAGACCCCATCGTCTGCAATTGGCGGCTTTTGATGCCGGTCAGGAACACCTCGTCTGGTTCCATCGCCTCAAACAAAGCGATCCGCCCTTTAAAGCCGGTTTGGTTGCAGGCATCGCAGCCGACAGATTTCACTAGCGCCCACTTTTGCGGGTCGGTTTGTTCGCCCGTCCGCTTGTCGAGCTTGGTGAAGAGATCGCGCACCTTTGGCCGTTTCTCCAGATTAACTTGTTCCGCACAAGCCTGGCAAACACGGCGCACCAGACGCTGCGCCGCAACAAGCCGCACAACCGATTTGATCAGATATTCCGGAACGCCCAGATCGACCAGACGGGTGGCGGCATCCTTTGCAGTGTTGGTATGCAGCGTCGAAAAGACAAGGTGGCCGGTCATGGCCGCGCGCACCGCAAGTTCAGCGGTTTCACTGTCGCGGATCTCGCCCACCATAATCACGTCGGGGTCATGGCGCAAAACAGTGCGAAGTGCTGCCGCAAAGGTCCAACCCAATTCCGGGTTCACCTCAATCTGTTGCAAGCCTGGCGTTTGTATCTCAACCGGGTTTTCAATCGTCACGATCTTGCGGCGGGTTTCGTTTAGGTCGTTCATCGCCGCATGCAGCGTGGTGGTCTTGCCGCTCCCAGTGGGTCCGGTGACCAGGATCAATCCGTTCGGCTGGCCAATCGCCGCCTTAATCCGCTTGCTGACATGGGCAGGCAGTGCGAGGTCGCTGAGTTGCGACAGCCCTTCGTGACTATCCAAGAGACGTAACACAATCGTCTCACCATGGATCATCGGGGCGCTGGCGACCCGCATATCCACATCACGCCCCGCAAGGCGCTGGCGAATACGCCCGTCCTGCGGCAGCCGGCGTTCGCTGATATCCATCCCAGCCAGAATTTTCAGACGGGACACGACACCTTCATATATACTCTTGTCCGGTGCCGGCACCTCAACCAATTCACCATCAACCCGCAACCGCACACGGGCGAGTTTTGCTGTCGGCTCCAAATGGATATCCGTCGCGCGCATTTCGATGGCGGAGTCGAATAGTGTATCAAGATAGCGAACAGTTGGCGCATTATTTGCCAATTCGGTCAGCTTATCTGTGTCCAAATCAAGGCCTGCATGCCGGGCGGAGACCACATCGCTTTGATCGGTCCCATTTTCAGCCGCAGCCTCTTGGCTGCGGGACATGGCCAACTCAATGTCGCGATCTGTAGCAACTGCCAGATGCAGCACTGATCCAAAAATCATTTCCAAGGCGGCAATCGCGTCTGAATCAAACGGATCTGCCACAGCGAAATATGCATGATCTTTTTCTATTTGAATTGGTGCGATTGCATTCCTACTCAAATAGTCAGCCGATAACCGGTCATCTTCGGGCAGACGAACCGGAATATCATCTAGCCCAACCAATGGCAGCCCTAGATGATGTGCACAGGCACCGGCCCATTCCTTTTGTGGGATAAGACCCAAGCGATCCAACACAGATCGGACGGGTTGCCCGGTTGCATGTGCAGCGTCAGTGACTTTCGCAAGGTCAGCTTCCGTCAATCGGCCATTCTCCACGAAGATGGCAGGCAGATTTTTGGACACATTTAAATCCAGCAACAAGAGTATGCCCCTTTCCCGACGACAATCGCATGATTCGACACCGGCTCAATAGCAATGTTGGTCGGTAAACTTTATCGTAATTTGGGCACAAAACCATGCAAATAGCCGTTTGCTCCCGTGTAAGGGGAAACACAATCGGCGTAATCCCGTTTAATGTTCACAATTTGATAACGAACGTGGGCGTTTTGTCGCCGATTGTAGGCAAAAGATAGATCCTGGTTGTTTGCGCGACACAATTTCGTCCAAATCCGATCGATAGTCTGGCGGGACCCGGACACTCATTAAATGAGAGCGTGAACATGAATTTTAGTCGAACAAGCCTGTTGGTTGTGACACCGCTGATCCTGACTGCAGCGGCTGTTAGTGTTTCTGCCCAAAATATGGAAAGCGATTCATCGTCGGCCGTGACGATGGCATCTATCACCGAAACAAGTCTTGTCGCTGCAAGCACGAATGGTGCAGTAGCAGAGTTGTCGGTGCCAAGCAGCGCGACTTACGCGTTTACCGCGCCAGCTGGGCTTGCAGTGACATTGCGCGTCGGTGACACCGAAGTATTAAAGACTGACGGCACTGCGACCGGACCACAGCGTGCGTTCACAACGCTTGACGCCGGAACATATACCGTATCGGTTTACGGCAATGATCTGACGGCAGAGCAGGTGGCCTCGATTACTGCCAGCGTTGTTGGCATGCCTGCGGCAAGCATCACAATGCTTTCGCCCGCCAAAAATGGCCGATCAACTTCGGCGGATACCGAGATTGCGCTGGCGGATACCGCGACTGTCGGCGACGAAACGGACGGCGCAGTGTTTGAAGACAGTTCAGCGATCGCGGCCGAGACGCCGGTTGCCGTGCGATCTGTGCCGCTCAGCGCAGAAGCCCCGACCAACAACGTACGCGGCGCTGTCAGAGGGTCAGTGCGTGAAGCTATCCGCGACGCTCTGAAATCCGCCGTTATGGGCACAAGCTCATCTGATGAAACGCCCGTAGCCGCTCCTGCACCTACAACGCCCCCAACAACAACTCCTCCACCAACACCCCCGACAACGACTCCACCTCCACCACCGCCTCCTCCACCACCGCCGCCTCCTCCACCACCACCGCCTCCTCCACCACCTCCTCCCCCGCCAACCCCTCCGGTGACGGGCGACGGGGAGGCAGCATCTAGCTTGCTCAGCCCGCCTACTGGCGTTGCACTGACACAAGCTGTACAGTTGACTGGCGGCGCGAGCGCAGGCGGTATTGTTGCGTCGACCGGACAGACATTGTTTGGCGGCGTTATGGACCCTATGACGTTCGACACTGTTTCGGTTTCGATCGCACCCGGCGGCCGGACAATGGACGTGGATGTTGCTCCGGAAACTGGGCAGTTCGCGTTGCGCCTGTTCCCCGAAGATCTTGCGACCGGGAATGTAACAGTGACGCTGACCGCAGTATCAAGCGCTGATGACACTGTCGCGTCGGCCCCGGTATCGTACGAATACGAAGCGGGCATCGTGACCGATGGCGTCAGCCAAGCCTTGTCCCGCCTTGCCTATGGTGCAACGCCTGCGCTTTATGCGCGTGTGAAGACCATTGGCTATGAGGCCTTTGTTAACGAGCAGCTGAACCCCGATAGCGTGAGTAATGCAGCCTTTAATGCGCAGAACTTCGACGCAATGGTAAACGGGATTGGCAACAGCAACTTCAACTACATCAACGCCGACATGAGCGTAAGGATGGCCTACTCGGCCTTTTCCGAAAGGCAATTACAAGAAGTGATGGGCGATTTTTGGTCTAACCACTTCTTTGCTTCCACAAAAGACAGTGGCGTCCTGGGTCAAAACACAATTGACCGCGAGTTCTTCCGCGAAAACGCGTTTGGCCAGTTTGAAGATCTGCTGCTCTACTCGGCACGTAGCCCGCTCATGTCCCAGTTTTTGGACAACGATGAAAATCGCGCGGGACGGATCAACGAAAACTATGGTCGCGAAATCCTTGAACTGCACACCGTTGGCGCAGACGCAGGTTATGGCGCAGACGATGTGATTGCCGTATCCCGTGTCTTCACCGGTTGGACGCATCGCCGTACCAACCCAAATCAAGACGCTTTGCACGTCTACGAATTTGAGTTCCGTGCAGATCGGCACGATACCGAAGACAAGGTCATTCCGTTCCTTGGAACTACAATTCAAGGTCGGTCGGGAGACGATGGCGTTCTTGAAGGTGAAGAACTGATCGCCATGCTTTCGGATCGTCAGGAAACGCAGAACTTCGTGTGTGGTAAGATCGTTCAGCGCTTCGTTGCTGACGTACCACCCGCCAACTTTGTCCAGCTTTGTGTTGATGCATGGCAGGCCAGCGACGGGAATGCCGGAGAAATGCTGCGTGCAATACTTCTTGCACCAGAGTTTATCAACGACCCTGCGCTACAAAGTAACAAAGCGAAAACGCCTTACGAATACACCATCTCCGCTATGCGTGCTCTAGAAATGGAGCGTACAAACAATAACTTCTTCAGCCGGTTACGAGGTGTGAGCCGTGATGGCGGATACGATCCGTTGCGCTTCTCGCTCCCCACTGGTCTGCCAGAGGTTGGTGAGGCCTGGATTAATACAGCTTCAATGATCGGTGCGTACCGTGTGATGACTGATGTTGTTGAACGGCACGATGAATATGGGATCAATATGCAAGGCATGATCGAAGATGCTGGTGTGCGTACGGCTGAAGAAGTGGCGGCATTCCTTCTCACAATTGCAACGGCAGACCGGTACTCGCTTGACGAATATGAGGCGATGGTCGACGTGTTGAAAGGTGAAGACGGCATATTTGAACCCATGCAACGCAACGAACGGGATGCTTTCCGGCGCGCGACTGGCTTGCTCGTCGTCCTTCCCAGCTTCCATCTGCAGTAACAATCGGCTTCACCCGAATTTAGAAAGGTATCTAAATTGACAACGCGTAGAGAATTTCTGAAGTCCTCCGCTATGATGACAGCCGCAAGCATGGCTGGTATTGCTGGGGCACCGCAATTTGCTTTTGGTCAATCGGCTGGCGGCAAAACCTTCATCAAGGTCTTCATGCGGGGCGGCGCAGATGGTTTGCATCTGTTCCCCCCAGTGTTTGACCCTATCTACTATCAGCACAGGCCAAATATTGCGATCGAAGCCCCAATGGGCAACGATGCGAACCGTGCTATCGACATCGGTGACAACTACCGCGCGATGAACCCAAATCTGGAACCATTAATGGAGATTTGGGACGCGGGCCGGATGATGGTCGCACCGGCAACCGCGTTTGAAGATGGGAACCGCTCCCACTTTGATAACCAACGTTGGATCGGCAACGGTGACCGTGATAATGTCATCGATGGCTACCTAAACCGCTACATGCAGTTGTTCGACGGTGTCGATGATCCACTGCGCGGCGCTGTTCTTGGCAAAACAGACATCAGCCGCGAGGCTGTTGGCCGAATTGTGGTTCCCGCAATTCAAGATCGAAACGGATTTGATGTAGAGAACAGAAACTTCTGTTCGGGCAGTGGATGCGCCGACAACCAACTGACAGAATTGATGCGCGAGATATCATCACATCCGGTTCTTGAATCGTCCACGATGGAAGCATCGGTTCGTGACAATCAGATTATCATGCTCGACTCGATCACACAGGTCCAAGAAGCCGGCGAAAACTACACGACGAATGCTGGTGGCCTTGAATACTCAAACTCGCGCCTTGGTCGGGGCCTCAGGCTCGCCGCTCAGCTTCTGAAAGCTGGTGTGCCTTTGGAAGTTGCGGCAATGGACTGGAACGTTGGTTGGGATTCACATTCTAACCAGATCCCCGGCGGCAACGGCGCAAACAGGTTCGTTGACCAGAACTTCACCTACAACCGCAACATTCGCCGAGGGGCTACGGACTTCCTGACTTTCTATCGCGACATCCGGGATATCTTGGATAACGTGGTGGTGTTGGTCGGGACTGAGTTTGGTCGGACGGTTCTGGAAAACGGCAGCCGCGGTACGGATCATGGGTTTGCGTCTTCGTGGTTTGCATTCGGTGGGCCGACAAGCCCCGGCCTTGCAGACGACATTACTACGCTCGATCGTGATCAACTGCATCAGTCGCGCTTTACGCCAAGCCGTACAGAGTATCGGGATCTTGTGGCAGAAATCATGATCCGCCACATGAACATGCCGGAAAATCTTGTGTCGCAGGTTTTCCCTGATCACACATTCACGAACAATAACCTGTTCAGCCGCACAAGCTGACGCAGCCACATAGTTGAAATCTCATGCGCTGAGGGGTTACATGCTCCTCAGCGCAATTTTTTGAGGCCCGAACGGGTATGACGCAAGCATTGGAGCCGCAGACGACCACGTCATCGGCGCGTAAGTCGGTCAATACACTGACAAAGTACATGAACTTGGCCTCGGCCGGCCTGGCCGAACTGCATGCACAAAAGCCAACCCTGACAAAAGCACCGCCTCCAGAAATCATTGTTCGCGAGCATGGTTTCGCAATACGTATTGATGACGACATCGCAGCATTCGACGATCCTGCGCTACTCATGCAAGAGCTGAACGACATCCCCGAAAAGCGGATTGATCTGGTGTTTGAAGGTCGGTCCGCGCTAGACCTTAGCTTTGTTGTCCCCAATGGGCCATTCAACGACCTTGAGGCGATGATCGACACGGAAATCGCGTATAAATCGCCGTTTCAGCGGGACCAAAGCATCTGGTTCTGGTCTGCACAGGAAACGCAAGATCTTGACTGGCAGGTTGAGGCCGCAATCGTACTAAACTCCAGTGTTGATTGGGTTTTTGAGGCGCTGAGCGCACATGGTAAGGTCATCAATACAGCCCGCCGATTCATGTCAGATGGGACCGAGCGGATCGCCGTCTACCCTACTTGGCTAAACCAGCCGCGCCGAACGCGCGGCCCAATTACATTCGGGCAAAGCCTAAGAATGATCCCACCAACCCTGCGTCTGCCCGCGACCGCATTTGCACTGCTTGTGATTTCGACAATTGCGTTGAGTGTGGCATTGTCAGTACGGGAAAGCGCCGTCGCGCAAGAGGCCGCTGCGGCCAATCAACAGATTGCCGCGCGTGCCGCCGCAGCAGCACAGACTCGTGCCTTGCGAGACGGCAGGGACATCAGTGCCACGCGTATCGCGTTGGTGGGTCAACTTGCCGAACTTTTGCCAGATGGCGTTTGGCTGGAACAAATCTCTGTCGATGACGATCGTCTAACAATCACCGGCTTCGGTCCCTCCGCGGCCGAAATCACCCGCTTGCTCAGCAATCTTGACACGTTAAGCGATATTCAATTCGGCTCTCCGGTCACGCGGGACAACACGCAAAACCTTGAACGTTTCCGGATTGACGCAACCGTATCGGGGCAACCGGGATGAGCGCCTTTGCCTTTCAAAAGCCCAACGCCGTGCGGCGGTTCGGGGTTGGCCTGATCATCCTGACCTGTCTTTTCTTCATGGCAGCCTCGCTTACTCTGACAAACATGGTCACCGCGCGCTATGACCGCATCGCCGAGCTCAACGATGCGGTTGCCCGCGCGCAGCAACTCAGCGATGCAGCCGCGGATGACAGCATCGCAATCAGCCTTTACCAAAACGAGACGCCACAATTGTCACAGGCGGAAATGCAAAGTGATATGCAGGAGTTGGCTCAGGAAAACCGGGTAAGTCTGGAAGTCATACGCGCAGATCAAATCGAACAATTGGCCGGCAATGTACGCCTTGCGCTAACGCTTAATGGTGTAGTGCCAGAACAGCAACTGGGCGCTTACCTGCTGGATATCGCTAATCACGAACCGATGATCATCGTGGAAAGCATCAATCTGCGCCGTGCGCGGTCAACAAACCGCGCCTCGGGCGAACGTCCGCTTGCCATCCAGTTGCAGCTTAGCGGGTTTTCAACACGATGAGCCGCCTCACCCAAGCCACTGTTGGCGTCTTGCCAAGCCTCACGATTTTGATCTGCCTTGGCCTGGCTGGTTGGATGTGGCTGCCGTTTAACCGTGACATGACCGCAACGCCGCGGGCGCCTCAAGCTAGCACGGCAAACAGTGCCAGCCAACGGGCCGACACCCTTGAAGCCGGCGCGCAGCAACTTGCAGAACGCCCCCTCTTTCACATGAGCAGACGACCACATGTCGAGGCAGAGGTAGCCCCTGCTGCCCCGGTTGAGGTGACATTGTCCCTGACCGGTGTGCTCGATAGTGATGATGTGCAAATCGCGCTATTGCGCCTGTCAAACAGTCCAGATTTGCTGCGCCGACGCGTTGGCGAAACGGTCGGTGACTGGCGCATCGTGGATATCACAAATACCTCAATCACCGTCGTCGCACCTAGCGGCGAAGAGCAGATAATCGGCTTATCCTCAACCAATCCCTGATGTGATCGGCTATCGTGGGCTTCGTTTTGCCAGAATGCGCTGCAATGTCCGCCGATGCATCGACAGCCTCCGCGCCGTTTCAGACACGTTGCGATCACACAGCTCATAAACCCGCTGAATATGTTCCCACCGCACACGATCGGCACTCATTGGATTTTCGGGTGGCGGCGGCAATGTATTCGGACGTGCCAGCAGCGCATTGGTGACATCGGTGGCGTCGGCTGGCTTGGCTAGATAGTCCGTGGCGCCAATCTTAACTGCTGCAACTGCCGTCGCGATAGCACCGTAACCGGTCAAAACCACAATACGACTTTCGGGTCTCCGCCCTCGCAGGGTTTCCACAACGTCCAAGCCGTTGCCGTCTTCCAGGCGCAGATCAACGACCGCATATGCCGGGGGCCTGGCCGTGGCTATCGCTTGCCCCGCGGCAACGGACCCGGCCATCTCCACTTCGAAACCGCGTTTCTCCATCGCTTTGGCCAACCGGCGGAGAAATGCCTCATCATCATCGACCAGAAGAAGGCTTTTATCTTCGCCCAGGTCCAGCGCTTCGGTATTCATCTTCCTATCCTTCAGGATCTTACGGTGTGAAGGTAGGACCAAGACCTCTAGCGTCAACATGAGGGCAGATCCGTCGCCAAGCAAAGTGCGCATGTAGCTTGACAACACGTTGGTAAACGGTCGCATTGATCGCAGTCATCACCACGCTTATCACCATTGGGCCGACAAGGACCGGACGCCGCCACCGATATGCCAACATCAGAGCTTCAACTCTTTCAGGAACATCAGCGTAGCAATTGGGTGCGCCTGCGCACACTTGTCACCCTGCGGTGGTTTGCCATCGGGGGCCAGGCTGTGGCAATTTTTGTGGCGGTAAGAGTCTATGACCTGCAAATTGCATCCGGATTGGCCGCACTTGTCATTTTGGTGTCGATTATCGCCAATTTTGCATCCGGGTACATCTATCCAACGAACAAGCGGCTATCAGAGCGCGAGGCGTTCTTGTGGCTGGTCTTCGACATTTTGCAGCTCAGCCTGCTACTTTACCTGACTGGCGGTTTGAACAACCCGTTTGCGATGCTTGTTATGGCGCCCGTAACAATTGCCGCAACCGTCTTGCGTCTGAATAGCACCATTATCCTTGGGCTGCTTGCCATCATCATGATGAGCATCATTAGCGAATATCACCTACCCATTGTCACCGCTGAAGGTATCACGCTTGATCTGCCGGTGCTGTTCCAATTCGGCTTCTGGATCGCTTTGATGATCGGCGTTGTCTTTCTTGCGATCTACGCGCGCCAGGTCACAACTGAGATGCACACAATGGGTGAGGCGCTGGTTGCCACCCAACTTGCCCTCGCCCGTGAACAAAAGCTCACCGATATGGGCGGTGTCGTCGCGGCCGCCGCGCATGAATTGGGCACACCTCTTGCGACTATCAAGCTCGTCAGCAGCGAGTTGATGGAAGAGCTAGAAAACCATCCAGAGCTTCTGGAGGATGCCGAGTTGATCCGCAGTCAGGCCGACCGCTGCCGCGACATTCTGCATTCGATGGGTCGCGCGGGCAAAGATGATCTGCATCTGCGTCAGGCCCCGCTGGAAACCGTCGTGCGCGAGGCCGCCGAACCGCATTTGAATCGCGGCAAGCAGGTACAGTTTCATATCGGCCCCGTGACGGATGGGGCGCATACCCAGCCGACCGTTTCTCGCCGTCCCGAGATTATTCACGGCCTGCGCAATCTGATCCAAAACGCCGTCGACTTTTCAAAGGCAGAAGTGAATGTTGACATCAACTGGTCCAAGGATGAGATCACTGTCAGGATCGCAGATGACGGGCGAGGATTTCCGCAATCGGTAATCGGCAGGATCGGCGATCCTTATGTCAAGCGTCGGCGCTTGTCCGAAGATGGCAGTAAACGCCCCGGATATGAGGGCATGGGGTTGGGACTTTTCATTGCAAAGACATTGCTGGAACGCTCTGGCGCGAAACTGACCTTTTCGAACAGTCGCCGCCACGGGCATGCCAGTTGGACAGGTCAGGCCACGGGCGGCGCGATTATTGATGTCGTTTGGCCGCTCGCGGTTCTGTCAGAAACGGCGCCTGTCAACGGTAGCGCCATAGGTGAAAACAAACCTAACGTCGCTTGGCCGTGATTAACACCTTGATTTAACCAGCGATTAACCTTCCTGCCCAATATTCCGCGTCGGCTCGGAATTAGGAAGTAGAGACATGTCGATTGGTCTGACTGATTTGGCAATGGTGATGCTGGCAAGCATGGCAAGCGCGACGTTGTTGTTCAGGGCGCTGACGCTGACGGGGTCATTCAAACGGCCGGAAATCGCGGCGGGCAATACCATGCATGCCGGACCCGTTTTTCTTTTTCGCGACAAGGCGCTGATTGACGCGACACCTGATGCAGTTGATATGCTCGCCGCCGCTCGATTGCATACAACTGATTACGAAAATGCACTGCGCCTCCTTGGTCCGCATTTTCCCGGCCTCAGGCGGCAACTCGAAGACAGATCTGATGATCAGGCGATCATCAAACATCGCGATGGTGGGCCGCTTTTCGTATCGCTCACCCGCGTCCATGAAAACATGCGAATTGCAATCAGAAGCAATGCAGAAGACCAATCCGAAACGACGGCTCGTATCATTGAAAATGACGTCTTGTTGGCCGAACTGGCGATGCTGCGTGACTTGACTGACCAGACACCGCAACTCATCTGGCAAGAGGATCGCGATGGGAAATTGATTTGGGCCAATCAAGCTTACCTGACCTTCGCTGACAGTTTGGCTAAACCAGGCAAAAAGGATGCGCCCACGACATGGCCAAAAGTGTCCATCTTTCCTGACCTGCATGAATGTCTGGGCACCGCAACAACATCAACCCGGCGTATGTCAGCCAGTGTCCCCAATTCGCAGGCCGCATTCTGGTTTGATGTGAACAGTGTCCCCCGCGAAGACGGGTTCTTGCATTTTGCCTCAGACGCCAACGCAGCGGTGCGTGCAGACCAGGAACGGCGAAATTTTGTTCAGACACTGGGCAAGACATTCGCGCATCTCTCGATTGGCCTCGCGATTTTCGACAAGCGGCGCGAATTGGCGATGTTCAATCCCGCCCTGTTGGAACTGACCGGCCTGTCGGCCACATTCCTGAGCGGCAGGCCATCGGTCGATACCGTCCTTGACCGTTTGCGCGAAACCCGCGTGCTGCCCGAACCAAAGAACTATGCGTCATGGCGCGAGCAATTCAGCGCGGTTGAGGCTGGCGCAAAAGACGGCACCTATTGCGAGGTATGGAACCTGCCCGATGGTCAGGCGTATCGCGTGACCGGGCGTCCACATCCAGACGGGGCATTCGCTTTTTTGATTGAGGATATCACATCCGAGGTGTCGCTGACCCGGCGTTTTCGGTCAGATATCGAAACTGGGCAAGCCGTTTTGGATACGTTGTCAGATGCCATTGCTGTCTTTTCCGGTTCTGGCACATTGGTCATGTCCAACAAGGCCTATGCCGAATTATGGTCGACCCGACAATCGTTCGGCCTTGATCAGCGCGACCTGCAGACCGAACTGCAAATCTGGCGTGCCCGCGCCACACCGACACGCATGTGGTCCGATCTAATGTCGTTCACTCAGACGACGAGTGATCGCAAACCGTGGCAAGACATTGTGATCATGGATGACGGCCGCAACATCACATGCCATGCCAATCCAATATCGGGTGGCATGACAATGGTCCGCTTTACGTTCACCGCGCCGATGAAGCCGGTGATCCAGAAGCTCACCATGGCTGACCCCGCAATCCGCAGCACACATCGCTGATTTCGGCTTGCAGGTACCAGCGCAGCCCATAATGTTCGGCCATGGCGCTGAACAAACGACATATAATTCTGCCTGACGAAGACGCGACCATCACTCTGGCCGAGCAGGTTGCTGCGGTCCTGCAACCCAGCGATGTACTGCTCTTATCCGGCCCAATTGGTGCGGGAAAAACTACCTTCGCCCGTGCCGTGATCCGCGCCCTGCTTGGCCGGGCAGAGGATGTGCCGTCCCCAACCTTTACCCTTGTACAGACCTACGCTACCCCACGCGGCGAGGTTTGGCATTGCGACCTCTATCGTCTGACCCATCCCGATGAGGTGATGGAGCTGGGCCTTGATCAGGCTTTTGTCGATGCGATCTGCCTGATTGAATGGCCGGATCGGTTGGGTCAGGATATCCCCGAAAATGCGCTGCAACTGACATTTGCGGCGCGCGATACCGACCATATGGTCACGCTCCAAATCCCCCCAACATGGCAATCCAGGCTCAAGGCGCTCCATGCGGGATCGTAACACATTGATCGACGCGTTCTTGCGCAACTCCCAATGGGACACATGGCGCCGCACACAGCTGGCCGGCGACGCATCAACCCGTCGATATGAACGCCTGCATTCAAGTGACGATACGGTAATCCTGATGGACGCACCGCGAGGCAATGGCACGGCCACCACGACATTTGCGGCATTGGCAGATTACCTTTCCAGTTGTGGCCTCTGCCCACCAGAGATTCTTGCGCATGATCCCCAAGCCGGGATCATGATCATCAGCGATCTGGGATCGGATGATTTTGCCAGCTGGCTGCAAACGCGGCCACAAGATGGCGATACGCTCTACCAATCAGCGACGGATGTTCTGCTACACCTGCGAAACTGCGTGCCACCTGAGAACCTGAGCGTTATGTCGCCAGAGGTCGGGGCACAGATGATCAGTATCACTGGTACATATTACGCTGGCAAACCTGCCGACGATCTGGTGTCCGAGATGGAACAGGCTTTGCTGCGGCTCGCCCCCAACGCTGACACGCTCGCCCTGCGTGATTATCACGCTGAAAACCTGATCTGGAGACCTGCGATGTCCGGACTTGCACAGGTCGGTTTGCTCGATTTTCAAGACGCGTTCATCGCACCACAGGGCTACGATCTGGTCTCGCTCTTACGCGATGCAAGGCGGGATGTGGCCCCCGATTTGCGCGAAAGGGTTATTGCCGATTACGTCGCGCGCGCCGGGCTGGACGATGCATTTCGTGCGCAACTCGCCTGCCTTGGCGTGCAGCGCAATCTGCGCATTCTTGGCGTTTTTGCACGCCTCGCAACCGAAATGCAAAAAACGCACTACCTGCGGCTGATCCCTCGTGTCTGGCATAATCTGCAAGCGGATCTTGCCCATCCGGAATTGACGGCCTTGCGGCGCGTGGCAGAAGCCACACTGCCCGCACCCCAAAACCACCCACTACTGCGGCCGGCGCAATGAAAACACCCATCCTTCTTTTCGCGGCTGGCCTTGGGACGCGTATGGGCGCATTGGTCCGGGATCAGCCAAAACCACTGATCAAAGTTGCCGGGAAAGCCCTGATTGATCATGCGCTGGCGTTCACGGATATCCCCGAAATCGGGACAAAAGTCGTGAACGTCCATTACCGCGCAGATATGATGCGGGCTCATATTTGTGGTAGCAACATCGCCATCTCCGATGAAACAGACGCGCTATTGGAAACGGGCGGCGGGCTGAAAAAGGCCCTGCCTCTTCTGGATGGTGATCCGGTTCTGACCATGAATACCGACGCAATCTGGAACGGGCCTAATCCGATCAAGACCGTTCTGGATGCGTGGTCGGCTGAGATGGAGGCGCTGCTGCTGATCGTTCCGAAATCCCGCGTTCTTGGCCACCCCGGACAGGGCGATTTCGACATCGCCGATGATGGCCGCCTGCGCCGCGCGCGAGGTTCGATCTATACAGGCGTCCAGATGATCCGCACGGCGGGCCTGCAAAACATCGAACAGGAAGCGTTTTCCATGAATATCCTGTGGGATCAGATCGTGGGGCGGGGTGGCCTTTACGGTGTCGAATATGAAGGGCAATGGTGCGATGTGGGGCAACCCGCCAGCATCCCCCTTGCCGAAAGCATGCTGCATGTTTGATGCGACTTCGAAACCGCGCGTCTTTGCCACGCCGCCCGGTGTCGACTTTGCCCAGGCACTGGTCGACGGCCTGACGGCGCGTGCATCCAATATGCCGGCAGAGCAATGGGCCCGCACCCAAATCTTCGTCAACACGACGCGCATGCAGCGCCGGGTTCGTGCGGTCTTTGACAAAGGCCCAGCGCAGCTCTTGCCCCAAATCCGGCTGATCACAGATCTCGCATCTGATCCTTCGCCGCAGCCCGTACCAGCGGCGATCTCTCAAATGCGCAGGCGGTTGGAACTGTCACGCTTTGTCGGCCTGCTACTGGATCGCGAACCCGATCTTGCCCCGCGCGCTGCCCTTTATGACCTGTCCGACAGCCTCGCTGCGCTGATGGATGAGATGCATGGCGAAGGCGTTACACCCGCGCAAATCAGCGCGCTTGATGTGTCCGATCTGTCAGGCCATTGGGACCGTGCGTTAAAATTCCTGAACATCATCACGCCATTCTTCGACACGGGCCAACAGCCAGACCAAGAAGCTCGACAGCGCATGGTCGTCGCGGCATTGGCCAAAAAATGGGCCCAAACGCCCGTCGATCATCCGGTGATTGTCGCAGGGTCCACAGGCTCACGCGGTGCGACAGCGTTATTCATGCAAGCCGTTAGCCGCTTGCCACAAGGTGCGATCATCCTGCCGGGCTTTGATTTCGATCTGCCCGATATGGTCTGGGCCACAATGCAAGATAGCATGACAGCCGAGGATCATCCGCAATACCGGTTTCGCCGCCTTATGGCGCTGTTTGATCTTGACCCTGCCGATATTGTCCGCTGGTCAACGGAACAGCCCGCCAATCCTGCCCGTAACCGGCTGATCTCGCTCTCCTTGCGCCCAGCGCCGGTGACTGATCAATGGCTGCGGGATGGCCCTGAGCTGGGTGATCTGCAGGCCGCAACCGCCGGGCTGACCTTGGTCGAGGCCGCGTCCCCGCGGGCTGAGGCCGAGGCGATTGCCCTGCGCTTACGCCAAGCCGCGCAAGAGGGGATCACCGCCGCGCTAATCTCCCCCGACCGGATGCTGACCCGTCAGGTCACCGCCGCGCTTGATCGTTGGGATATCCAACCTGACGACAGCGCGGGAATGCCGCTTGCCCTGTCACCACCGGGGCGGCTGTTACGCCATGTCGCTGACCTCATTGCCAAACCGCTAACGGCGGCGGCGCTGTTGAGCTTGCTGAAACACCCGCTGTGTCATTCCGACCGCGATGATCGCGGTGACCATCTGCGCAACACCCGCGAGTTGGAGCTTTATCTGCGGCGCCGTGGCCCCAGACATCCCACGGTCCAAAGCCTGCAAAACTGGGCCAAAAAAGCTGACCGGGCGCCATGGGTGAATTGGCTGTCGGGCTTGCTTTCACCGCAACCGCCGGCCCATACAAAACCGCTATCCGATCACCTAACCCATCACCTCAGCCTCGCCGAACAGGTTTGTGCAGGCCCTGATGCCGAGGGTGCCGGTGGTCTATGGAAAGAGGCTGCGGGACGCGAGGCGAAACGCACTTGCGACGCATTGCTGGACGCCGCAGATGCGGCGGGCCCGGTCAGCGCGCTGGATTACGTGGCGCTGTTTGGCGGTATTCTGGCAACGGGAACAGTGCGCGAACGCGACGGTGGTCACCCAAATATCCTGATCTGGGGCACGCTAGAGGCGCGGGTGCAATCCGCCGACCTGACCATTCTCGGCGGGATGAACGAAGGATCATGGCCAGAGGCACCATCACCCGATCCCTGGCTGAACCGTGTCATGCGGGACAAAGCCGGGCTGTTGCTGCCAGAACGCCGGATCGGGCTGTCAGCGCATGATTACCAGCAGGCTGTCAGCGCGAAAGACGTGTGGATCACACGTGCCAAACGATCCGCCGATGCAGAGACTGTGCCGTCTCGCTGGGTCAACAGGCTGACCAATCTGCTTGGTGGGCTACCGGACCAGAACGGACCAGCAGCGCTGAAAGATATGCGCGCGCGTGGTGACAAATGGGTGAATATGGCCGCAGCACTGGCCCAACCAATCCATACCATCCCCCCTGCCGCGCGCCCTTCGCCGCGCCCGCCTGTTGCAGCCCGACCGCGACAATTCTCGGTCACCCAAATCAAAACACTGATCCGCGATCCCTTCGCGATCTACGCGCGCAAGGTCCTGCAGCTCGAACAGATCAACCCGCTGGTCCCCACACCCGACGCGCCTCTGCGCGGCAACATCATCCATAACATCCTTGAAGATTTCATCGCGCAACACTGCGATCCAACGGATCGCGCCGCTTTCATGCAAATCGCCCAACGGCATTTCAGCCGCGATTGTCCATGGCCCGCAATCCGGGCGCAATGGCTTGCGCGTCTTGAACGTTCGGTTGATCAGTTCCTGTCGGATGAGGTGACGCGCCAGGCCCAAGCAACAGCGCATCTTGTCGAGCTTAAGGGGCAAATCGTCCTGTCTGGCCCCGATATGACGCTCACCTGCAAAGCCGACCGGATTGATCTGATCGATGGTCAGACTGCGGTGATCTACGATTACAAAACCGGTGCGGTCCCAACCGCGCCTCAGCAACAGAAATTCGACAAACAATTGCTGCTAGAGGCTGCGATGGTCGAAAAGGGGGCGTTCACTGACTTGGGGCCAAAGGCCGTTAAATCGGCAGCGTTCATCGGTGTGAATGCGGCGATGAAGGTCGTATCCGCTCCGCTAGACAAA
>JBCBDL010000037.1:0-26427 GCA_038529695.1 Pseudomonadota bacterium
GGAAGTCGAAAGCGCGCTGGTCGCTCATGCCAAAGTGGCCGAGGCCGCTGTGGTGGGTTACCCGCACCCGCTGAAGGGGCAAGGCATCTATGCCTATGTGACGCTGATGAATGGTGAAACCCCATCAGACGCGCTGCGCAAAGAGCTTGAAACATGGGTCCGGTCCGAGATTGGGCCGATTGCCAAGCCCGACCTGATCCAATGGGCGCCGGGCCTGCCCAAAACACGTTCTGGCAAGATCATGCGCCGTATCCTGCGCAAGATTGCCGAGGATGACTTTGGCTCGCTTGGTGACACATCCACCCTCGCCGAACCGGCTGTGGTGGATGATCTGATCGCGAACCGCATGAACCGGGAGGACGCGTAATGGACGGCTCTCGGATACCGCAAAGCCCGCCGGTTCTGATCCTGCTAGGCCCTCCGGGGGCCGGCAAGGGCACACAAGCCCGGATGATGGAAGAGCAGTTTGGCCTTGTGCAGCTTTCCACCGGGGATCTCTTGCGCGCAGCAGTTGCATCAGGATCCGAGGCAGGCAAAGCCGCGAAGGCCGTGATGGAGGCCGGTGATCTGGTGAGTGACGACATCGTCATCGCCATTTTGCGCGACAGGCTGGCCGCGCCCGACTGCGCCAATGGCGTGATCTTGGATGGCTTCCCGCGTACCACCGCACAGGCGGAAGCGCTCGACGCCATGCTGGCCGAAACCGGGCAGAGCGTGAATGCCACGATACTGCTGGAAGTGGATGACGTAAAAATGGTCGTCCGCATCGCCGGGCGGTTCACCTGTGGCGCCTGTGGTGAGGGGTATCACGACGATTTCAAAAAACCCAAGGTCGCCGACACTTGTGATTGCTGCGGCGCGCGTCAGATGACCCGCCGGGCCGACGACAATGCAAAAACCGTCATGTCGCGCCTTGATGCATATCATGAACAAACCGCACCGCTGATTGCATACTACGACGACAAAGCTGTGCTGCGTCGCGTGGATGCAATGCGCGAGATTGCCGCGATTAAGGATGCCATTGGCGTACTCACCAAGAGTGTCGTGGCCTGAGAAACATGGGCCAACCGGCCCGAAGTAGCCAATAAAACAAGGAGGAGCGCCACATGGCGGATCAAACAACAACGATTAAGGCGGCCGAGGATGGGGTCGGATATTGGAAGGCCAATCTGCGGCTGATCATCACCAGTCTGGTGATTTGGGCGACAGTGTCCTTTGGCTTTGGCATCCTGCTGCGACCAATGCTCGCAGGTATCGAAGTGGGCGGAACCGATCTTGGGTTCTGGTTCGCGCAACAGGGATCGATTCTCGTCTTTCTGGTACTGATCTTTTTCTACGCCTGGCGGATGAACAAGCTCGACCGTGAATATGGGGTAGAGGAGTAACCCATGGAACAGTTTACAATTAACCTGCTGTTTGTGGGCGCGTCGTTCGCGCTTTACATCGGCATCGCGGTCTGGGCCCGGGCAGGGTCTACGTCCGAATTCTATGCGGCAGGTCGGGGTGTGCATCCTGTGACCAACGGCATGGCCACTGCGGCAGACTGGATGTCTGCGGCATCTTTCATCTCCATGGCCGGGCTGATCGCCTTTGTCGGCTATGACAACTCGACCTTCCTGATGGGCTGGACGGGTGGTTATGTGCTCTTGGCATTGTTGCTCGCGCCTTACCTGCGCAAGTTCGGGAAATTCACGGTGTCTGAATTCATCGGCGACCGGTTCTATTCCCCCACCGCACGTATGGTAGCGGTGATCTGTCTGATCGTGGCCTCAGTCACTTACGTGATCGGGCAGATGACCGGTGTGGGCGTAGCCTTTGGCCGGTTCCTGGAAATCTCGAACACCGCTGGTTTGCTGATTGGTGCTGCTGTGGTGTTTGCCTATGCGGTTTTCGGCGGCATGAAGGGTGTGACCTATACCCAAGTTGCGCAATACTGCGTGTTGATCACGGCCTACACGATCCCGGCTGTGTTTATCTCACTGCAACTGACCGGCACGCCTATTCCTGCGCTGGGGCTGTTCAGTGAGACAACAGCCACCGGTGGCGAAGGCAGTGTGTATCTGTTGACGAAACTGGATGAGATCGTGACCGATCTGGGTTTTGCGAGCTATACAGAGGCGCATAAGGACAACCTGAATATGGTGTTGTTCACGCTGTCGCTGATGATTGGTACAGCGGGTCTGCCCCACGTCATCATGCGGTTCTTTACAGTACCACGTGTTTCTGACGCCCGCTGGTCTGCTGGTTGGACCCTGGTGTTCATCGCTTTGTTGTACCTCACAGCCCCTGCGGTTGGTGCGATGGCGCGTCTGAACATCACCGAGCTGATGTGGCCAAATGGGACATCGGGTGATCCGGTATCCGTGCAAACCATCGAAAATGATCCGGCCTATGACTGGATGCTGACATGGCAGAAAACCGGTCTGCTTGATTGGGAAGACAAGAACGGTGATGGCCTGATCCAGTACTACAACGACGGGTCTGACGCGATGGCCGAACGGGCTGCGGCGAATGGTTGGGAAGGCAACGAGTTGACGAACTTCAACCGTGACATCCTGGTGCTGGCAAACCCAGAGATTGCCAACCTGCCAGGTTGGGTGATCGGTCTGGTTGCAGCTGGTGGTCTGGCAGCAGCATTGTCCACAGCGGCGGGTCTGCTGTTGGCGATCTCATCTGCGGTCAGCCACGACTTGCTGAAAGGTCAGTTGACACCCAACATGTCCGAAAAGGCAGAGCTGATGTCAGCCCGGATCGCCATGGCAGTTGCCATTGGGGTGGCCACGGTCCTTGGCCTCAACCCGCCGGGATTTGCGGCGCAAACCGTGGCGCTGGCCTTTGGTCTGGCAGCGGCATCGATCTTCCCGGCACTGATGATGGGCATCTTCTCAAAGCGCGTGAACAATGTTGGCGCTGTGTGCGGGATGTTGTCGGGTCTGGTCTTTACGCTGATCTACATCTTCCTGCACAAAGGCTGGCTGTTCATCGCGGGGACCAATTCCTTCCCCGATACGGTTGACGGCTCGCTCTTCGGGATCCAGTCCACCGCGATTGGTGCGGTCGGTGCCCTGATCAACTTCGCCGTCGCCTATGGCGTGTCGATGATGACCAAGGACACACCGCAAGAGATCAAGGATCTGGTCGAAAGCGTGCGTATCCCTGCCGGTGCAGGTGCGGCAGCCGCCGACCACTAAACCAATCGGGGCCAGCGGCGGATATCGCTGGCCCCTTCCCCGACGGAGAGCCGTATGACCGACACCGCCTTTTCGTTTCTCAAACAACTCCACCCTTATGACGCCCTGCCTGACAGGGCGTTTCGTGCGTTACGGCGCGAGGCGATGTTTCGCACCTACCCCGCTGGTGCGCCGATCTATGATCTGGGCGAGGATCTAGATGGGCTCTATGTGATCGAAAGTGGTCAGGTCGTTGTCCATGATGAAAATGGTGAACAGATTTCTCTGCTGGCCCGCGAAAACTCTTTCGGTGAACGGGGGCTGTTGAAGAATGGGCGCGCTGTCACCTCTGCCCGCGCGCAAGAGGATGCGCGGCTGATCTGCATCCCACCGGAACTCTTTCATAAACTGCGCGCGGATCACGAACCCTTTCGCCGGTTTTTTGACCGCAGTGGCAAGGCCGAGGCCAAAGACGCGCTGAGCGATTTTGACCTGACCCGCGTGCAGGTCGCCACGCTGATGATGCCGAAGCCGGTCACCTGCGCGCCGACGATGAGCGTGCAGAAAGCCGCGCAAAAGATGGCCAGTGACCATATCTCGTGCCTGTGCGTGGTTGAACGCAAAAAGCTGGCCGGCATCCTGACCGTGCGCGATTTGTCTGGCAAAGCGCTGGCCGCAGGTCTGCCACATGACACGCCCGTGCGGGAAATCATGACGCCCGACCCGCGCACGCTGTCGCCATCGGCCATCGGGTCGGATGTGCTGCATATGATGATGGAATACCGGCTGGGCCATCTGCCGATTGTGGAGGCGGGCAAGCTGGTTGGGATCGTCACACAGACGGACCTGACCCGGTTTCAGGCCTCGAATACCGCCGGATTCGTGGCCGATGCTGCGCGAGCCGCGACGGTTGAAGACTTGGCCGCTGTCACCAGACGCACCCCCAATCTGCTGGTGCAACTGGTCGCTGCGGGTAACCGGCACGATGTTGTCACCCGGATGATCACCGATATCGCGGATGTGGTGACCCGCCGTCTGCTGGCGATGGCGGAAGAGAAATATGGAAAGCCACCGGCCCCTTACGCGTGGCTCGCCTGTGGATCGCAAGGGCGGCAGGAACAGACGGGTGTGTCAGATCAGGACAATTGCCTGATCCTTGCCGATGATCTGAGCGAGAATGATCTGGCCTATTTCGAACCTTTCGCACAGTTTGTCAGCGACGGGCTAAATGCCTGCGGTTACATTTATTGCCCCGGCGATATGATGGCGACGAACCCGCGCTGGCGGCAGCCAATCTCGGTATGGCGGGATTATTTCGATCACTGGATCAAAAGTCCGGGAAAAGAGGCGCAGATGCTTGCCTCGGTTATGTTCGACCTGCGGGTGATTGGCGGTGATGCGACGCTGTTTGACGGGTTGCAAGCGGAAACGCTGGAGGCGGCGGCGGGCAATTCCATCTTCACCGCGCATATGGCGAGCAATGCGCTGACCCATCAGACACCTTTGGGCATGCTGAAAGGTCTGGCAACGATACGGTCCGGCGAAAACCGTAACACGGTGGATATGAAATTAAGCGGGGTTGTTCCGGTGGTTGATTTGGGCCGGATGTATGCGCTGCAGGGCAAGCTGGACGCCGTGAACACCCGCGCCCGGCTGCAAGCAGCAATCGCAGGCGAGGTGATCAGCCAGTCCGGCGGGCGTGATCTGCTGGACGCTTACGATCTGGTGGCGCAAACCCGGTTGGAGCATCAAGCGCGTCAGATTAAGGTGGGCGAGGCGCCGGATAATTTCCTGCCACCCGCGAACCTGTCAGCGTTCGAACGCAGCCACTTGCGCGATGCGTTTGTCGTGATCAAAACGATGCAATCTGCCCTGATGCAAGGACGGGGTGTTTTGGGGTAACATAAGAAACATGGGAGGAGCCGCATGTTTTTCGAACTGATCGGCACGATCTTTGCCGGTGCCTCAGCCACGTTGCTGATCTGGGCGCTGAACCGCGCGCTGAAAGGGAGATTGCCATCCTGGCTCGTCCCTGTCTCTGCCGGGGCGGCGATGTTGGCGGCGACGATCTCCAGCGAATATGGCTGGTACAACCGCACAGTGGCGACAATGCCGGATGGGATGGTCGTGGCGCAGACGATTGAGGAAACGGCGTTCTATCGGCCGTGGACTTATGCGGCCCCCTTTATCTCGCGCTATGTGGCCGTGGACCAGCAAAGCACGCGGACCCATCCGGATCATCCTGATCAGCGGCTTGTCGATCTGGTGTTTTATGGGCGTTGGACACGCACCGCCAAGGTGCCGATGCTGTTTGATTGCGCCGAGAACCAGCGGGCGGATGTCGTTGACGGGATCGAATTTGACGATGATGGTGGCGTGATCAATGCGCAATGGTTTACCGTGGATGCCGACGATCCGCTGCTGCGGACCGCCTGTGCGGAGGCGTGATATGAAAGACCTCAGCCTGCGGTTCCGCGTCTTTTTGTTCTTTTGCCTCATTGGCCTTGGCGGGATCGCTGTTGTCCTGACCGCGCTGTTTCTGGGCTACCGCCAGCTTGGTACGCCAGAGGCGCTGTCGTCATTTGTCACCGCAGGTGTTGTGGCGAGCCTTGGCACGCTCGCGCTCAGCACCTTTGTCTGGCGCCTTTTCGACGAGAATGTCAGCAAACCCATTGAGGCTTTGGCCGGACAATTTCGGGTGCGCGCGGAATCCGGGATTGCGACCAGCATTGACGAACGCACCGCGCGGTATCTTGGCGATCTTGCGCCCGCCGCACATGCGATCAACGAAAAGCTGGGACAGGCATCACAGGCAACTGCCGAAACCGTCGCAGAGAAGACGGCAAGGCTGGAACGGCAACGCGCGCAGCTTTTGCGCATCCTTTCCGACATTCCGGTCGCCGTGATCGTGGCGACGCCAGACCACCAGATTGTCCTTTATGACGGGCAAGCAGCCGACCTGATGGAGCGTGAAGCCCCTGCCCGCCTGAACGGGTCCGTTTGCGATTATCTGGAAGAAAGTGCCCTGGTGGACGCACTCGCCGCCATGAAAGATCGCGACGCGACGCGCCGTCCAATCACGATCAAAGGCAAATCGGGCGCGGTCTATTCGGGGCATATCCGCGTTTTTGACGATGCGGGCGGCTATATGCTGATGCTCGAACCGCTGGACCCGGATGCTGCACGGCCATTGGTTTATGACTTCGATCTGCTGGACAAGGATCAAAGCACCGATCCGAATGAAACCCCGTTGCGCGATCTGACATTCGTGGTGTTTGACAGCGAAACTACCGGGCTTGATCCGGCCAAGGACGACGTTGTTCAACTGGGTGCTGTCCGGATTGTCAATGGCAAGGTGATCCGGGCGGAGGTCTTTGACAAACTCGTCAACCCCGGCAGACCGATCCCATCAGCGTCAACCAAGGTGCATAAGGTGACGGATGCAATGGTCGCTGACGCGCCACCCTTTGAAACGGTCTGCGCGCGCTTTCATGCCTTTGCGCGAGATGCGGTCATCATCGCCCATAATGCGCCGTTCGACATGGCCTTCCTGCATCGGATCAACGACCCCGCTTTCGACAACCCGATCCTTGATACCGTGCATCTGTCGGCCATTGTCTTTGGCGGGTCGGCCACGCACACTTTGGATGCGCTTTGCGAGCGGTTAGAGGTCACCATTCCTGCTGATCTGCGCCATACCGCATTGGGTGATGCGATGGCCACAGCCGAAGCGTTCGTGGCCATGTTGCCTGTGCTGGAAGCGCGGGGGTTAAAGACGTTTGGTCAGGTCAAGGCCGAGATGCGCAAACATGCGCGGATACTAGAGGTGCAAGAGTAGCTGTCGCTTGTGCAGGCGGCTTAGCCCAGCGTCTTTGCGTAGTCCTCAAGCTGCGTAGCCACAGTCCCCCAGCCGTCATAAAACCCCATATCTTCATGGGTCTTGCGCGCCTGGGGTGAGCGGTGACGGGCTGTAGCAGTGTATGTCGTTCCGCCATTCTCGTCATCCGCAAACTCTATGATCGCTGTCATGAACGGGTCGGCGGCGGGTTTCCATCCCTCGCTATAGGTATCGGTGAAAACAAGACGCGCGCCGTCCACGATTTCGAGGTAAACACCCTCGTTTTCCATCAAGTTGCCTTCGACATTCATTGTTGTGTTGAACTTGCCGCCGATCCGCAGATCAATCTCGCATGCTTCGATGCCATGGGGTTTGGGTACAAAGAAGTTCTTGATATGCTCCGGCGTCGTCCAGCACTCCCACAACAAGGCGCGCGGGGCGTTGATGGTCCGGGTGAAGGTCAGGTCAGTTTCGGGATCGAGTTTCATCTATTACGCTCCTGCATGAGGTTTTTGATGTAGTCGTCAAAGCGGTCGAGCCGCCCTTCCCAGACTGCGCTTTGCTCGCTCAGCCAATCTTTGGCTGGCGTGAACGCGTCGGGGGATAATGCACAGGTTCGCGTCCGCCCTTGCTTCTTTGACGTGATGAGGTTTGCTGCTTCGAGTTTCTTAAGATGTTCCATAAAGGATGGCAGGGCCATGTCATGTGGCTCGGCCAATTCGCTCACCGATGCCTCACCGCGCGCAAGGCGCTGAAGGATCATACGCCGGGTCGGATCACCGAGAGCTGAGAAGCAGAGGTCAAGGTGTGATTCATACTTAGACATAAGCCTAAGTAACATGGCGACAGCTCCAAGTCAATAATACTAAGGAATGCCCCTAACTAAATGACCCCTTTGTTATTTTGGGGTTTCGCACGGGATTTATGGTGTTGTTTCGAGCAACCCGGTATCCGTGATCGCACCTATGATGGCTGATCGATATCCAGCATCGCGCAGTGCTGCCAGTATCCGGTCCGCATCCTTTGCAGAGACAGCCGCAAGCAAACCACCGGCTGTCTGTGGGTCAAACAGCAGATCGAAGCCTGGCCCGCTGATGGGTCCGGCACCTTGGCGATTGTCGTCAAAAATTGTGGATCTGATCCCGGTTTCAGACAGTTTCAGCGCGCCCTGCATCACCGGGATGGCACCCAGCGTGATCTGCGCGCCCACGCCTGACGCATCACATATCCCGCGCAAATGCCCTGCCAAACCAAAGCCTGTGACATCCGTCATCGCCTTGGCTTTCTGCAATATGTCCGATGCCCCTGCCTGCGATTGCGTCATGTATGCCAGACAGGCAATGACATCTTCGCCACGCGCCTGGCTTCGCATCTCGGCGGCCATGATCGTGCCGCTGCCCAGCGGTTTGGTCAGGATCAATGCATCACCGGGCTGTGCACCTGCGAGCGTGATCGGGGACTTTGTCAGGCCCGTGATCGTAAAGCCAATGGTCAGTTCATCGCCCAGTGACGTATGCCCACCGACGATCTGGGCACCTGCCGCTGCCATGGTCGCGGTCGCGGTTTGCATGATCTCGGTTAGCGTGCGGGTCTGTAAATCTGCCGACATGCGCGGCAACACAATGCTGGCCGTGGCCGCTTGTGGCTTTGCCCCCATGGCCCAGATATCGCCCAGCGCGTGGATGGCCGCGATACGTGTCATCGTGACATTGTCCAAGGTCAACGCCCGCAAATGATCGGTTGTGATCACCTGCCCCGGCTGTACCGCGCCCGCATCATCGCCAAAGTGATCCTGCAAAACCGTTTGCAGCCCGGCCCGCCCGACTTTGGCACCACAGCCCCCGCAAAGAGGTTTGTCGCCCAGCGCGTCTTTGACGCCCAGCGCGCGGGTGCGGGGCAGTTTTGGCGCAGCCATTTCCGGCAGGCTGTCAAATTGGTTCATGAATTTGCGGTCGATATGATCCTTCAGCTTCCACAGCCACGGCCCTTCGCGCGCCGTGCCGAATTTTTCGGCCAGTGCCGCCTTTCCGCCCAATGACACCAGTTTGAGGTAATCGCGCTGCGGTTTGTAAGATCGCAAATCACCGCCCGAAAGCACAGCGCGCAGATTGTCAAAAAGCACCGGTGCTTCGCGCACTGCGTAAACGCCGGCCTTAGGCCGTGGATCGTGGCTGAGATGCGCGCAATCGCCCACGGCAAAGATGTTTGGATCACCCGACTGCAGATGGGCGTCAACTGCGATGAAACCGTCATGCAGGTTCAGACCGATCCCTGCGAGCCAATCATGCGGTTTGGCCCCGGCGGCCCCGGTGGTAAAGTCACTGCGGATCATGCGCCCGTCATTCAGCACGACGCCTTCTGGAAAGACTTCGGTGACTTCGACATCTTCGATGATTTCGACTTGCTCGGCGGCAAGGGCAGCCAGCATCTTTTGCCGTGCATTGTAGCCAAGGGCGGTCAGTACGCGCGCGCGGTCGATCAGCTTGACCTCTGGCGCCTTGTCGCGCAGGGCGTAAGACATCGCCATCGCCAATTCCGCGCCCGCGACACCGCCACCGATAATCACAACTTGAGGATCTTGCGCCGTCGCGCGAAACGCGTCCCAGCGTGTTGCAAAGGCACCTAGCGGTTTGGCCGGGATCGCATGGGCGGTGAACCCCGGCATATCCGGCATTGTTGACGTGATCCCGACATCAATAGCGGCCACATCATAGGCAATGGGCGGGCGATCCGCGACGGTGATGGTCTTAGCGGTGGTATCGATATGGGTCGCAGCACCATTGATCAGACGCGCACCGGCGAAACGCGCCAGTTTGACCAGATCGATATCCAGTTCGTCGCGCGTGTAATGCCCCGCCACAAAGCCGGGCAACATGCCAGAATAGGGTGCGGTAGGCCCCGGGTTGATGACCGTGACCCGCACACCCGGTAGCGGGTTCATCCCCCAACTGCGCAGCACCAGCGCATGGGTGTGGCCACCGCCAATCAAGACCAGGTCACGTGTCAGGGGGAGTGTGTTCATGAAGAAGGTTGTAGCGGCCAGTACATCAGGGCGAAAGCCACTGGCCCTGCCACTGACGCGCTCGTGAGAAACTGCAACGCCGGTGATCTTGGCCCAGATGCACGGCATCGATATGCATGATCTGACAATGCAAAACGGCAAAGGTTTCTGGATCAGGATCCTCGGTATAGGCCAAACTCGCATCGATTGCCGTTCCAGGCGGCGGCGTCAGCCCATAGCTTTGTTTGGAATGGTCTGGGATATTGTCCCAGATGGGGCGCACGGCCGGGCCGGATTCAATATGGACGGCGGCCTGCATCCGGATTTGCAGCGCCTGATCAGCATCCCAGACATGCAGTGCCGCGCGCGGGGTCGCCTGTAAACTGCGGATTTTGTCGGATTGAAGGTCGGTATGTACCCAGACCATCGCGGCCTCTGAATCCGATCCGCGCAAGACGACCATGCGTGCCTCTGGCCAGTTGTCTGGCGATACGGTTGCAAGCGTCGGTCTGCGCGCGGGATGGGCGGGGTCGACGACCCCTTGTATCAACGTATCCCAGACTTGGCTGTGCATGCCTTCAAGGGTTTCAAACCAGTTACTCATACCCTGTCATTTCCAAATACCCCTGGCCGCGATGGCTGCCGGTTACGACCACGGGTCCTTCCCAATAAGGAACCGATGTGGCCATCCATGCATCCGCGTTGATCGCTTCGACGGTGACATTGACATTTTTTGCGGGCAGTTGCACCTGCCAGCGGACGGGCACATCGCGACCGGCGGTATTGTGCGTGTCCAGAGGGGTTGCGGTGAATGCCCCGTCATCATAGGCGGTTGTGCTGCCATCAGCCGCGATCCATGTCGCAGAGGTGAAGTTATTGCCGTCGGTTTGCTGCAACCGAAACCCCATCAGCTTGTTTCCATCATCAAAAGAGAGCGAGAACCAATCCCATCCGGTCTGATTGTCTGAAAGCGGTTGCGAGGACCATTCGCGGTCAAGCCAGGCATTGCCCGTGACCGGCACATCGCCATCGGGCAATTCCAACATGCCTGAGATGCGAAAGAATGGCTGGGAATAATAGTATGACGCTTGCCCGGCAGCGGATTTGACCGAATAGCCATCCTGCCCATGAAACACCAAAGGCCCTTCGGCTGTCAGGGTCATATCATAGGCGAAATCGGGCGCGCTGGCGGTCATTTGCAAACTGTCCCAGTCGCCTGTCAGCGACCAATCATCGATCCATGCCTCAAACGGGTCAGCCGTGACACCGGCCTGACCGACGCCACCGCGCGCCAGCCTTTCACTGACATAGTGATTATCGGGCGTCGTCACCGCCGCATGCCCCATCCATAGCTGGGGTGATGTCCAATCGGACCGGTCCTCTGGCGCCATGGCAGAGCGGAAGAGTGTCCATTGCAGGCCGTAAGGCGTGCCATCCGGCCCTTGCAGATTGGCGGTCAGATACCACCATTCGATGCGGTATTCAGGATGCGGCCCGTGATCGGTGGGAAAGTCGAAAACCGGATCAGGCTGGGGAATGGCGAAGCCGTCCGCTTCGGTCCCCAGACCTGCAAAGCCCTGGGCAAAGGCCTGCATCGGCAACAGGCAGAGCAGCAATGCTTTAACGTTCATGGGAAAACACCTTCAGCAGATCGGCAGGTGGCGTGCGCGCCAGCCTGCGGGCAGGCCAGAGCGCAGCAAGGCCCGCCGCCAGAAGCGCGAATAGACCAAGGCGCGCATAATCGGCGGGGAAAAGATACATCGGCAATTCCCACCCAAACGCCGCGACATTCACGACAGCCAGCAAAGCCCAAGCCAGCGCCAGACCAAGCGGCAGCGCGATGATCGCCGTCAGCACCGCCAACAGCACCGCGCGCAGCAACTCCAGCTGACCAATCTGGCGACGTGTCATCCCCATGGCCCATGCCGGCGCAAGCTGTGGGATGCGCATGCCCGCAAGGGTCAGAAGGCTCATCAAAATCGCAAAACCGGCAACGGCGAGTGTCAGCACGTTCAGGGCAGTTGTGACAGTGAATGTCCGTTCGAAAATCGAGAGTGACATGGCTTTGATTGCGGCCTGATTGATCGTTTGTGTGGCAGCGATACCGGTCTCGGCCTCCAAGTCCGTTAAAAACTCCTGCACTGTGTCCGGGTCCAGCCGAATGCCGAAATTCGTTGGCACCATGCCGGGAAACAGCGTGGCAAACGCGGCTTCGCTGATGACCGCCTGACCAATCGGATTTCCGTAATCACCATAGACCCCGGCAATGGTGAAATTCTGGCCTTGCAACGGGATCACATCACCAACATTCAACCCTGCACGGCGGGACAATTGTTCGTTGATCAGCACGGTATCCCCGGCAAAGGTCGTATCCCATGGGCCGGTCGTGCTTTGCAAAAAGACCCAATTGTCGCGATAGGTGCTGTGGTCACGGGCGCCGAACACTTCGGTCGGCTGACCTGCCACGGTCACATCCACATTCTGGATTGGCAGGATCGCATCAACACGCGGTTCGGCAAAGGCCAGAAAGGCGGCGGTTTGGGCCTCATCCTCGGTCCGCAGATACATCTCTGAGGCAAGTCGCTGATCGAGAAACTCGACAAAGGTCAGCCGGAAACTCGATACCATGGTCGAGACACCCACGTTCGCTGCCATCGCCAAAAGGAGCGCCATCAGCGCAAGCGACAGGCCCGGCAATTGCTGGCGCGTGTCGGCCCAGAACCATGCAGCCCGGACGGATTTTGCAAACCCGCTGCCGATTGCCAGCATGCGGTCCAGGATCAGTGGTAGCGCCAGCGCGGCCCCGATCAGCAAGCTGCCAAGCAAGGCAAAACCACCGATCAGGCCGTCAGCGGAAAACATCAAAACCCCCGACAGGCTGAGCAGTTGTGCCGCCCCTGCCCCTTGCAAACGGGCGCTTTTGCCCGCTGCCATCGCCAGCGCACGTGGCTGGGCGGCCGCCAAAAGCGGCATCTTGGACAATTTGTAAAGCGCACCAGAGGCCGCGAGAGCGGTCCCACCCAAGGCAATGGCTAGACCCGAAACCCACCAGACAGGTCGCAATTGCAATGTGCCTGACACGTCGGCCCCATAAAGCCCGCGCAAGGTTGCCGCCACATCAGGCAAAAGAAGCGCTGCAATCAGGTAGCCCAGCGCCACACCGATGATACCTGCAACCAATGCAAACAGCATCAATTCGGCCCCCATCAAGATGATCAGCCGCCGCAATGGCAACCCAAGCGCGCGCAAAGTACGGATCACCGGGCGGCGCTGTTCAAAAGCAAGCCCGATCGCGCCATGCACGATGAAAATCCCGACCGCGAATGACAGCAAACCAAAGGCCGTCAGGTTCAGATGGAAACTGTCTGTCAGCCGACCGATATCGGACCCGGCCTGTGCCTGTTGCCGGATCAGGTCGGGCGCGATGACAGCGACATCGCCCTGCCCTTTGGGTTGGCGCGGCAAGACGATCAGCGTGTCGATCCGGTTTTCTTTCCCCAACAAACGCTGGGCTACACCAATATCGGTGACGGCCGTTCCGGGTGCTGTGTCCGGTGACAGGATCACGTCAAGATCGCCCAGATCCGCGGTCGTTTCGGCATTGGCAAAGACCTGTCCGTCACCTGTCACAAAGCTGCCGATATCCGCCCCGTCCTGCAGTGTGACGGGGCCAATGCCACCAGGTGCGGTCAGCGGGTCGACACCCACGATGCGGACGCCATTGTATCGCCCCTGCACCACCGGGCTGACAAGCCAGCCCGCCCGGCGCAATGCGATATAGGTCGCCTGATCCATGGGCTGACCGTCGCGGCGGACCAACCGGTCATACTGCCCCTCACCCAATGTGGCGGCAGCGGCATCATAGCTGGCGCGCGCTTCGGCATTGACGGCCTGCACGCCGGACCAAAGTGCGGTGGCAAGGGCCAGCCCCGCCAGCAGCGTAAACAGCTGCAGCGGATTGCGCCACCAATGGGATAGCAGGGCCTGAAGGGTCGCCCGCGTCATGCGATCTGCCCCGCGCGCAAATTCAATCGACGCTGCAATCGCGCGGCCAAAGTCTCTGAATGGGTGACCATCAACAGGCCCGCACCCGCATCGGCGACCAATTGCAACATCAGTTCCATGACTGTGGCGGCGGTCGCCTCATCCAGATTGCCGGTCGGCTCATCTGCCAGTACCAGACGCGGTTTGGGCGCCAAGGTGCGCGCGATGGCCACACGCTGTTGCTGCCCGCCAGACAGCTGTTCGGGATATTTGTTCAGATGCGGTGTCAGACCCATCCGGTCGGCCAAGGTCGTCGCCCATGCCGCGTCGTGTCGCCCGGCCAACCGCGCCTGAAAGCTGATATTATCGGCGACGCGCAAGCTGGGGATCAGGTTGAACTGCTGGAACACGACACCCACCGCGCCGCGCCGCAAAGCAGCCCTGCCGGTATCATCCATTGCTGCGATATCCTGCCCGTCCAGCAGAATTTCCCCTTCATCAGGCGTATCAAGACCCCCGATCAGATGGAGCAGCGTGCTTTTCCCGCTGCCGGATTCACCTGTCAGGGCAAGCGTTTCACCGCTTTCAAGATGCAGATCAACGCCGCGCAGCACCTCAAACGGACCATCAGCGGTAGCATAGGTTTTGTGGATATTCGTTGCCTGCAGCAACATGAGCCCTCGCGTTTTGCGTTTGACCTAACACAGGGGCGGGCAAAGGAAACGGGGGCTGCGGCGATTTGATCTAGGCGGCAATCAGGGCGATGTCGTTGCCCGCTGGATCAGTCACAAGCAGCTTTTCCACATAACCATCGCTGCGGTCCCATTGGGTGTCATAGCCAAGTGCTGTCAAACGCTCTGACACATCGCGGATATTGCGGATTGGAAAGGCCGGGCGCACACCGCGTTCCAGCGGAAAATCGGGCATGGTGCCCAGATATAGTTGGCGGGTACCAGCTACGGCCCAGAAGCCGTCCTGTTGCAGATGCGATTGCGGGGGGCGCATTTCGTCAAGAGCCAGTTCCGTCAAATAGAAGGCGCGAAGCACCTCCTCTTCATGTGGCTCCATCGGAATGAAAATCTGGCGCAAACGGGTGTTCTGATGTGCCGGATCGCGCCCGGCACTATAGGCCATGTCGGGTCCGCGCCGCCTACGCGGCGTGTCCACAAACAACCGCCGCCCTGTAAAAAGCTCTATGATCCAACCAAAAAGCGCATCAAGAATGGAAAACCGGTCGCGCTTTTGCCGCTTGCTCAGCCCGTAGCCTCCAAGGATTAACAGACCAAGTATGAGCCAGGGGATAAAATCGTTATTCGTCATGTCTTAGGTCTGCGCAATCAATTCGATCCGGTTACCAACGGGATCGGATGTAAAACAGCGTCTTACCTCTGGCAGCGCCGTATCCCAAGTGATTTCGTGTCCGGCCTGTTCCAAACAATTGGCAAGCGTATCCAGTTGATCAATCACAAAAGCTGGGTGAGCTTTCGTTGCTGCGTGGAAATCAGGATCAATGCCGAAATGCACCTGCAACGCCCCGGCCTGTGCCCAGAACCCACCGCGCGCCCGCAAGGGTGCGGGTTTCGGGATTTCCGTCATCCCCAAGACTTCGCAATAAAAGCTGCGCATTGCATCCTCTTCCCCCGCGGGCAGTGCCAGTTGAATGTGATCAAGCGCTGTAATCATGCTATTTTTCCTTGTCATCGCTGCGACTTGTATCGTCAGAGCCACCATCGCCACCGCCGCCGCCATTGCGGCTGAGCAACCAGACCACAACAACAAACACGATGATAACAACAATAAAGTTCTGTGCGATGAGATCTTGAAGCATGGCTCTCCTATATAATGTATACGACAGTATACAATATAGTTACTGAAATCACCAATTCAATGCCGGCTTTGCCGTGACGTTGTGCTGTTCTTCGCCGCTAACGCCGATAAGGTGCGCGCAACAGCAGCAGGGAGGCTTTCATGACAGACATCGTCATTTTGGGCGGCGCACGGACCGCGATTGGTACATTCGGCGGGGCGTTGGCAGGGACAACGCCGATTGAGCTGGGCACGGTTGCCGCAAAAGCCGCACTTGACCGTTCCGGCGTGGAAGGCGGGCAGATCGGGCATGTTGCGATGGGCCACGTGATCAATACCGAACCCAAGGACATGTATGTCAGCCGAGTAGCAGCGATGAATGCCGGCATCCCCGACACGACACCGGCCATGAATGTGAACCGTTTGTGCGGGTCGGGCGTGCAGGCGATTGTGTCGGTCGTACAGTCACTGATGCTGGGCGACGCTGAATTCGGCCTTGCCGGCGGAGCCGAGAATATGAGCCGGTCGCCCTTTATCATCTCCGACCAGCGCTGGGGCGCAAAGATGGGCGATATCCGCACGCAAGATATGATGCTGGGTGCGCTGAACTGCCCGTTTGGCACTGGGCATATGGGTGTGACCGCGGAAAATGTCGCAACCGAACACAATGTCAGCCGCGAAGAACAGGATGCGTTTGCCCTGCAAAGCCAGGAACGTGCGGCGACCGCAATTGCGGCGGGATATTTCACGGAACAGATTGTGCCGGTGCAGGTCAAGAAGCGACGCGAGATGGTGGATTTCGTGACGGATGAACATCCCAAGGCCACAACGGCTGAGGCCTTGGCAGGTCTGCGGCCGGTCTTTCAGAAGGACGGGTCGGTGACGGCTGGCAATGCCTCTGGCCTGAATGATGGTGCCGCAGCTGTCGTGCTTGCGACCGCAGACGCGGCTGAAAATGCGGGCCTGACTCCGAAATTCCGGGTACTGGGCTATGCCCATGCCGGTGTGCGACCCGAAGTGATGGGGATTGGCCCAGTGCCCGCAGTCGCCAATCTGTTGATGAAACTGAAATTGACAGTGGATGACTTTGACGTGATTGAATCGAACGAGGCCTTTGCGGCACAGGCGCTTGCTGTGTCAAAGGAGCTTGGCTTCGATCCGGCGCGCGTGAACCCAAATGGTGGCGCAATTGCGTTGGGTCACCCGGTAGGGGCAACGGGTGCGATCATCACCGTCAAAGCGATGTATGAGCTGGAGCGTACCAGCGGCAAACGCGCGCTGATCACGATGTGTATTGGTGGTGGTCAGGGGATTGCATTGGCGATTGAACGGATCTGATCAGAAGCCGATCCGCTTCTTTCGTTCGGCAAGATCGGCAATTACGCTCATCGCGGCAAGCGCTGAGCTGCGCGGATTGTCGGGCAAACTATTGCCGGAGATCGTGAAAACGAACGTGCCAAAGGCACCTTCGGCGCTGATATGGTGCATGTTGGTGCCCACTTCCGGATCGGCGATTAAGATCACGTCGGTCCGGTCAAAGCCAAGACCAAACAGCGCGATGGCTGCGGCGACATTGGCATTCTTTGGATAGCGCAACGCTGCTTCGCGCGCGGTGCCATGAAAATGCGGAGTCGCCGTTTCGATTGATGTCAAGTCAATGACATCCTCTGCCGCGGATCCCAACCACCCGGCAGGCGGTTTGCGCCCGGTATAGGTCACATGTGTCAGCCCCCCGGCCCGTCCAGCGCGAAGTGCATCTAAACCACCAATGGCACCGCTTGTCAGATAAAGCCGCGCACCACCTTGTGCGGCGGCATTCTCCAAATCTGTGTAAAGCGCGTCATCCGCCAAAGCGCCCAGCGACACTGTCAAGACATCAATGCCCAGAGTGAGTGCTGTCAAACCATAGTCTTTCAAAGCTGCATGACCCGCGCAATCCACGATCAAATCAGGCTTTGCCGGCAGATCATCAAGACGAGAGATATGGGGTTTGTCGCCCGCCTGTTCTTTCCCAGGGCGGACAATTCTCGCAATCTCCGCAATCTCATGCGCCGCCAGTTCCGCCCGTGCATATTGCGCGATGGCGCCGTGACCGATAATGGCGATTTTCATAGCATTTCCTGCCTGACCTGTTGCGCGGGCGACACTTCACAAAGCCCTGATTTAAATTTGCCCCAATTTGAGCAACAAACCGCTCGATTTGTCGCGTTTATCCACGAATACTATCCGCGGGGGGTGGATGCAGCGATTGACAAAGAGAGACGCCATGACGCCTATTTTTCGACTATTCGCACTATCTGCAATTGGTTTTTTCACGGCGCCTGCTGCAACGTTCGCGCAGGAAAAGCCGATCTATGACCAAGTGGTCGAAATCGTGGCATCCGAACGTGGCACCGTGCGCCGCTGGGCGTATTCGCCCAAAGTGACCGTGATCCACGAAGGTGAGGCCTATCGCGATCACATTCATAGGCTGGTCGATATGGTCAATGACCGGGTGCCGAATTTCCCCGGCGTGGGCGAAGTCGAGTTCTTTGACCTGTCCCAGTTCAACCGCCGACTGGCCGGTAACACGCAGTTCCGGATGCCGCGCAAGGTTTTTGACGGTGTTGAGGGATCAATCGTGAACGCCATCCTGCGTGGCGGGGATGAGGCGGAGGATGTCTCGCTCACGGGCAGTATCTTTATTTTCCTCACAGGTTTGGAAGACGGGATCACGCTGGGTGCGTTGACGCAAAGTACGCGGCGTTTGAGCCGACAGTTTGCCGAAGGGACCGAAACGCGGTGCTATTTCAACCTGATGTCCAAGAATGATGAACTGCGCGCGGGGTTCATCTTCATCAACAACGATGCGGCCACGCCGATTGCCGAATGCATTTATGAAGAATTTCTGCAGACGCTGGGTTTGCTGAACGATAGCCAAGGATCATCCATCTTCACCTTCGACAATACAGGCGCCGTTCACGAAGATCGCGAACCTGATTTCCGGTTGCTTGAGGCGCTTTACAGCGACCATGTGTCCCCCGGCGACGATGCGCGCAAGGTTGCGGACCTGTATCTGAACATTGCACCTACACCGATTGTGGAAGTGGCGGACAAGCCTTAGACGGCCTGCGGATAGTCGCGCAGAAAGACAAATTTATCGCCGTCTGACAGATCAGGATCGAAGGTGTAGCCGCCGCTGGTGAAGCCTTTCACATCATCCCCCTGGGTAAGCCGGTTTTCGATGATGAACCGCGCCATGGCCCCCCGTGCGCGTTTGGCAAAAAAGCTGACGATGCGGGGCCTGCCCTCTTTCAGTTCCATAAAGGTGGGTGTGATCACGCGCAGTTTCAGCGCCTTGCGGTCCGCAGCGCCAAAATATTCCTGACTGGCGCAGTTGATCAGCGTATCTGTGTTTTGTGCTCTGGCGTCAACATTCAGCGTCTTCGCGATCGTATCGCCCCAATAATCATAAAGCGATTTGCCACGGCGGGTTTTCAGCTTGCTGCCCATTTCCAGCCGGTAAGGCTGGATCGCGTCCAGTGGGCGCAAGAGGCCGTAAAGCCCTGACAGGATGCGCAAATGATCCTGCGCCCAGGCGAGATCGTCGGCGGACAGCGTCGCTGCCTCAAGCCCTTGATAAGTATCGCCGTTGAAAGCCAGAGCGGCCGGTTTCGTCGCCTCCGGCGCTGGCTGTGCCGCGAATGCCTGAAACCTGTCGCGATTCAGGCGGGCCAGATCGTCAGATATCCCCATCAAGCCCTTGAGTTGGGTTAGTGTCAGGTTCTTGGCTGTCTTGGACAAGCGCACCGCGTCATCCTGAAACGCAGGTGCGGTGGCTGGGATATCAACCGGCTCCATATTCAGCGATTTGGCGGGGGAAACAACAACGAGCATTCAACGTAATCCTTTTGCCTTCGCCGCTGATGTAACATGGTGGCCGGTGTTGACCAGCCCTGCCGGATACGATGATTGTGTCGCGTTGGACGCATGAAAGGACTCCCCATGAAATTATGCCGGATCAGAACCGATACGGGTGTCAGACCCGCCGCGCTTGATACTGCGGGTTCTCTGCGGGATCTGTCCGCCCATGTCGCTGATATTGGTGTGGATGAGATCGCGCCGGATGGTATCGCGTCTCTGCAAAAGGTGGATTTGGCGACCCTTCCGGTCATTGATGGTCACCCAGCGCCGTTTCTGAGCGACATCCGCCGCATCTTTTGCATTGGTCTGAACTATTATGATCATGCTGCAGAGATGAACCTGGAGGTGCCGAAACATCCGATCCTGTTCATGAAAGCCTGTGCAGCCAGCGGCGCGACGGACCCCATCATCCTGCCCAAAGGATCGACCAAAACCGATTGGGAGGTGGAATTGGGCGTTGTGATTGGCACAACGGCCAAACATGTGACAGAGGCGGATGCGCTGACCCATGTTGCGGGGTTCTGCGTGGCCAATGATGTGTCCGAACGCAGTTTCCAAATGGATTTTGGCGGTCAATGGGTGAAGGGGAAATCCGCTGACAGCTTTGCACCGGTTGGCCCGTTTCTGGCGACGGCTGACGAGATTGCGGATGTTCAGGACCTCGCCCTGTCGCTGGCGGTCAATGGACTGCAGATGCAGTCAGGATCAACCCGAACCATGATCTTTTCGGTTGCAAAGATCGTGTCGCATTTGAGTGCGTTCATAACTCTGCATCCCGGTGACCTGATCATGACGGGCACGCCGCCCGGCGTTGGGGGCGGCATGAAACCGCCGCGCTTTTTGAAGCCTGGTGATGTGGTTGAGGCGGAGATCGCAGGGCTAGGCGTAATCCGACAGGAGGTGCGGGCCGGTTAGTTCAACTGCACCTGCAACGGATATTGCCCATCCTCGAATGGCCCGAAGAGATCGGGAAGATCGGGGTGATCAACCGGTTCACCAGAATAATCGGCCACCAGGTTCTGTTCAGACACATATGCCACATAAAAGCTCTGCTCGTTTTCAGCGAGCAGGTGATAGAACGGCTGGTCCTTTTTTGGGCGGCTGTCTTCGGGGATCGCGTTGTACCACGCATCAGTATTCGAAAACATCGCGTCCACGTCAAAAACGACCCCCCGGAAGGGATGTTTGCGGTGACGGACCACTTGGCCGAGGTGATATTTTGCGTGCGTTTTAAACATTTCACTAAACCCCGTGGTCTATATATGTCCGCTGCAGGTGCAAAGTCTATGTCCAAACCCAATAAATAAAGGAAACAGTTTGTGAACCTTGCTCTGACAGTGCTGAATATTACGGCACCTGTTTTCCTATTGGCAGCCGTCGGATTTGTCTGGGTCAAGCTCGGTTTTGAATACCGGGTGGAGTTTGTGACGCGAATGGCGATGACCTTGGCCGTGCCCTGCCTGATCTTTGTTTCACTGATGCAGACCGAAATTGCGCCAGAGGCACTGGCAGCCCTTTCAATGGCGTCATTTGCCGCCTACGGGATTGTAATGATTGGGTGTTTTGCGGTGGTCAAGATAGCCAAATTGAACGTGCAAACCTATCTTGCTCCCTTGATTTTCGGCAATACCGGCAACCTGGGCCTGCCGCTCGCGCTGTTTGCCTTTGGTGACACGGGTCTGGGTTATGCCGTGGTTGTCTTTGCTGTTATGGCGATCCTGTCTTTTACAATTGGCATCTGGATGGTTGCGGGTGAGGGATCACTCAAACGTGTGGTGCGCGAACCGCTAGTTGCGACAACGTTACTCGGCGCATTGTTTCTTTGGCAGGGCTGGGAAACGCCAGAATTTCTGACAAACGCGATTACGTTAATTGGTCAGATGGCGATTCCAATGATGCTGATTACCCTTGGCGTTGCAGTCGCGCGGCTTGAAACCGCGGCGGTGACGCAGGCGATATGGCTGTCAGTCGTCAAGGTCGGCATATGTGTTACCGCCGCCTGGGCTGCTGCGAATTGGTTTGGGCTGGATCCTGTAGCATCGGCTGTTTTAGTGGTGCAGGTGGCCACACCTGTTGCCGTGACGTCTTATTTGCTGGCCGAGAAGTACGGCACCAACCCCGAACCTGTCGCAGGCTTGGTCGTGGTCTCAACCCTGCTATCGGTGATCGCTTTGCCAGTGATCCTTGCATTTGTGATCTGATTGGGGCGGGTTGGGGATTCCCAGATCGCCCCCAACGCGCTATGCTTAGAAAAAACAAGAAGCGAGAGGCAGATGAGCAGTATCTTTCGCGCCATGGCATGTGTGCTGTTATTGGGCAGTTGCGGGTCAAGTTCGGGCGATTTTTCCGCCCCGCGCGACCTTGATAACGCCTGCAGCATCGTGTCCGAGCGCCCCGAATATCTTCGCGCATTCCGTCAGGTGGAACGCCGCTACGGCGTTCCGATCCCGTCACTGATGGCGATCATCTATCAGGAAAGCAAATTCATCGGCAACAATCGGACCCCGCATCGCTATGCATTGGGTGTTATCCCGGTAGGTCGCCAATCATCCGCCTTTGGCTACAGTCAGGCGCTCGATGGCACGTGGGAAGAGTATCAGGATCAGGAAGGTGGCAGCCGCGCACGCCGCGACGATATCTACGACGCTACCGATTTCATGGGTTGGTATATGACACAGACAGTCGCTGAAACGGGCGTGCCGCTAAACGATACGCGCAACCAGTATCTGGCCTATCACGACGGTCGCACGGGGTTTAAACGCGGGACCTGGCGGTCAAAAAGTTGGCTAGTCCGGATTGCCGGCGAAGTGGAAGCCCGCGCCGTCATGTATGACACGCAGTTGCGGTCTTGCGGCAAGATCTAAAAAGAAATGGCCCCGCCGCGCTGTGCAGGCAGGGCCATTGTGGACCATTGGGTTCCGGTTGCTAGAAACCGCGATCGCGCATTTCTGCGATGATGTTGAACTTGATATCCCCGATTGAGCCACCCGACACCAGATCGTTCAGGATCACGGTTGTCTGTGTGCCAAACTCATCCGTGACGATCCATTGACGCAGTTCAACCGGGTTGGCGGTGAAGACCAATTGGATATTGCCGTATTGCGGGTTGTCGGGGTCCTGCGCGGTGATGGTCGTCGTTGTCCCATCCGAGGTGGTATTGGTCACCATCCGCGCCCGTGTGAGGTCCACGTTTTCTTCAAGGATGATGCCCAGTGGTGTCTGGTTCAACGGAAACCGATCCGGCCCGACATTTGAGCGGGGATCAAACACGGCCAGTTGGCCGCCGCCTGCCAAGACAAGCGCGTCATTGGGCGGGTTATATTCAAAACGGATGCGTCCAGGGCGTTTGATGAAGATCTGTCCGGTAGACAGGGTGCCATCCTGATTGATCTGTGTAAAACCACCTTGGGCAGTTTGAAGCTGGTTCAGATATTGCGAAATCTGCGCCAGTGACAATTGCTGCGCCGATGCGGCACCTGCGTAAAGCGCAAGTGCGATGGACAGCGCGATATAGAGGATACGTTTGCTCATATGCCTTACCTATGGGTTCGGATGCGTCTTTGCACCCTTGCGATAGGTTTCACAACAGCATGTGAGCCCATGTTAGGCGATATCACGCCCGTCGCTTATGGATAGCATGCACGAAAACACCGAATTTACATATGCTTGACCGTTCTAGCGCACCCAGACCTCAACCCTTGTCTTTGCCTGACCGGGCACCTGTCCTTCATAGCAGGTCGCAGGTGAAACGTTCCCAAATCCAAAAGACGTCAGTGTCAGGTCGCTGCTGTTGATGACGCCGGTCGCAAACTGCCGGAATGCCGCCAGCATGTCGGCCGCGGCACGCGCAGATGCGTCTATCGCATCCTGACTACCGTTGGTGCTGTCACCAAATCCGGCAAAAATAACCTCGCGCCCCGCAAATTCTGGATCACGCATCATGTCGGTCAAATCATGCATCATAGCCCTGTTCCAAGCCCCTTCCGCAGCACTTGCCGCGCCGCCGGACATCGTGGGGGAAAGTCGATCTGCTTCGAACAGGACCTGAAACATTTCCGCAGCCACGGGCCGTTCGATGCTGTCAAAGGTCCCACTGAGCAGCAGGTTCAGACGGGTATTCTTAATTCCACTATCCTGCATGATGCCGCCATGCTTTGACAGATCTTCCCGCGCTAAAAGGTCCTGCGTGGTATCTGTCGCAGCAGAATCGAATAACGCCGTCAGCAATGACGTATTGGGCGCACGATCATAGGTGACCATTGCCGGACGGATCAAAGGATAATCGCCTGAGACGATGTTGAACGGGGTCGGTGCCACCCCAAATGCACAACTGCCACTCACAGAAAGCGTGTTGTTGTCCGCGGCGCGGTCAACGCTGATGACACTGACGCTTCCGGGGAATTGGTTCACCGACAGCGCCAGCCCTGCCTCATCGGCCATGGTCAACACGTCGCTGGCGATTGATTTGCCGCGCGGCTCCATGATCAATTCGACTATTTCGTTGCGTAGCGGGGAATTTGCCGGCAACTGAAGTGGAAGAATGTTGAGATCCGCCCCGCCCAGTTGTGACCAGTTGGTCAGATCGCCAGCATAAATATCGGCCAGTTGATCCACCGAAATACTGTCGATGCCTACATTTGACGCCGCAATCACAGCAAATGCGTCCAAACCAACCAGTTGCCGGGTCAATTGCGTGCCGGTTACCCAATCCATCGGACCAGGATACGCGACCTCGGCCGTGCCGCGCAGCGAAACGGTACTGATCTGCAGATCGGACGGGTCCCCCGTCCCACCAAGCGCCACAGTTGCGGTTTCATTGCCGGCCTCGTTTTGCAGTGTGATCTGGCCGGTCGGGCCAAGCTGAACGCGGCTTGACGACGGACCAGTCACGGCAAAAGCACTGGTGATGGTCCGATAGATGGCGTTTAGCCTTGGTGACTCAAAACTGATCACAAAGTCGTCTGTGAGTGCTTCACGCTGTTCGGCATCTCCGCCCGGCTCAACCCCGTCAAAGGCGGCTTCGGTCAATCCGAAATCAGGGTTGGCAATTGCCGTCAGACATCCCTCGCCATAGCAAATAACCTCGGACGCGGGCACGCTGACTTGACCGACGGACGTTTCAACCGACAGCATGACCCCGTTAAAGCCGATAATCTCACCCTCGACGCTGATAAACTCGTCCGACGAGCGCAGCTCAACCTGTTGAGCCAGCAATGCCCCCGGCGCGATGTTGCACAACAATACAGGTAAGAATTTACGTAACATTTTCCTTGGAACTCCAGAGTAGTGTCGACTGAAGGACGCAACATTGCCCCAAACAAAACACAGTGACTACAACAGGCAAAACTGTCAAAAATTGGTTGATGGAACCAAAAGCCACCGTTGGTTTTCTACCTCGTGACAATACATTTTGCCACAGTTTTGAGTAACTTACAGCGGATGCAAGCCATCACAGTGCCAATACATCAACCTTCTGCCACAATCTGGCACGCATAGGTTGAAACGGTGAAAAAACACGCGGTCTATTTCACTTTTTTGGCACTGTGATGGAACTGCCCAATACGGATCGAATATCTCAACGTCCACAAGAAAGGGATGATAAGCCCGCAAGACATGCCATATTGCGGCGTGGCGCGCGCCCACATCGTCGCCGCATGAGACGCGGCCGTGGCCGATATCGCATCTTTGCATTGTCCAGCGTCTGATAACCTTGTGCAAAAGGCGCAGCCAAACCCGTTCGATGGGCAATCTGCGCGTTGCGGCTTGCATATCGGCGCCGATGAAACGACAAACGACACAGACCCAGAACAAGCATTTCCTACAGGGATGCATTGAAATAGCGCCAATCGATCAGGAGTTTGCGTGTCCCTTTTCTTTATCGTTGCCCTGCCTTTCTTTGGTGCATTGCTGCCCGGTTTGATGAATTCCGCCGGTCGGTCAGCATGTGCGGGCGTAACCTTCACAGTCACCTTGGCGGCTTTTGTCGGGTTGCTGACCAATCTGCCCGCCGTTTTGGCGGGCCAGGTTGTGACCGCGCGGGTCGATTGGATGCCCACTCTGGGTTTGAATTTCACGCTGATGCTGGATGGTCTGGGGTTTTTCTTTGCGCTGTTGATCCTGGGGATCGGGCTTTTGATTATCGCATATGGGCGCCAGTACCTGAGCCGCAAGGACAATATGGGTGAGTTTTTTACCTATCTGTTGCTGTTTCAGGGCGCGATGGTGGGGATTGTCCTGAGCGATAACATCCTGCTTTTGCTGATCTTCTGGGAGCTGACATCGCTGTCGTCTTTCTTGCTGATTGGCTATTGGAAGCACTTGCCTGAGGGGCGCCAGGGTGCGCGGATGGCGCTGACGGTGACGGGCATGGGCGGGCTGGCGATGATCGGCGGCATGCTGATCTTGGGCCAGATCGTGGGCAGTTATGATTTGAGCGTCATTTTGCAGAACCGTGAACTGATCCAGGCGGACCCGCTTTACGTGCCAGCGCTGATCCTGATCCTGCTGGGCTGTTTCACGAAATCCGCACAGTTCCCGTTCCATTTCTGGCTACCGCACGCAATGGCGGCGCCCACACCCGTTTCGGCTTATCTGCACTCTGCCACGATGGTAAAGGCGGGGATATTCCTGATGGCGCGGATGTGGCCGGTTCTGTCGGGCACGACCGAATGGTTCGTGATTGTCACCACGGCAGGTCTGATCACGATGGTGCTGGGGTCGGTGAT
>JBCBDL010000038.1:0-26089 GCA_038529695.1 Pseudomonadota bacterium
CTTTTTCTTGGGCGTGCTGCCCGCCGGATAGCGCCGCTCGGCCACCAATGGTGTCCGCTTTTTGCCGTTTCCACTCATGTTCCGCTCGACTGACTGATTGCGTCTATTTTCAGGCACCATAACCCGCGCCACAGCAAATGTAGAGCGTCCTGACGCGGTTGATGGCGCTTTTTACAATGCTCAATAATTGGGCGATATGCACAATTTGTGCAAAAATTGTGCAAATGCGTCACATTTCGCGTCATCGAAGGCCTGCGGCAATCTTGCCGACTCCCTACCCAACGGGTTTGTCATCACGTGCAAGCGGGCGCTGGCGCAGGGGTCCGTAGTGAAATTGCAAGGGGAAGAACGTGAAACTCATCATTGCAACAATCAAACCGTTCAAGCTCGAGGAGGTGCGCGAGGCGCTGACCACCGTGGGCGTGCGCGGCATGATGGTGTCAGAAATCAAGGGCTTCGGTTCACAATCTGGTCACACCGAAATCTATCGCGGCGCAGAATATGCCGTGAATTTCGTGCCCAAGGTGAAGCTGGAGATCGTCGTGCAGGACAGCATGGCCGAACAGGTTGTGTCCACCATCGCCACCACCGCCAAGACCGAAAAGATCGGTGACGGCAAGATTTTCGTACTCGACGTGGAAAGCGCGATGCGCGTGCGCACGGGCGAGATCAATGATGATGCGCTCTGATCGCGTAATGAGGGACAATGTAATGAAACTAACGAAACTCCTTTCGGTTGGTGCGGCGCTCACGCTGCTGCCGACATTCGCGCTGGCGCAGGACGCCGCGCCCGGCTTTGACGAGATCGGCCCCTATATTATGACCACCTTGCTGTTCCTTGTGGGCGGCTTTCTGGTGTTCTGGATGGCTGCCGGTTTTGCGATGCTTGAGGCCGGTCTGGTCCGGTCCAAGAACGTCACAACGCAGCTGACGAAGAACATCGCGCTCTATTCACTGTCGGCGATCATGTATTGGCTTGTTGGTTTTAACCTGATGTATCCTGGTGATGCCTGGATCATCCCTGGATGGTTCGGGACATTTGCGCCCACATCGCTTGAGCCTGTTGGTCTGGCCGCTGGCGACGCAGCGCTGGATTATGCATCGGTTGCTTCTGACTTCTTCTTCCAGTTGATGTTCTGTGCCACGACCGCGTCGATCGTCTCTGGTACGCTGGCCGAGCGGATCAAGCTCTGGCCATTCCTGATCTTCGTTGTCGTTCTAACCGGTCTGATCTACCCAATCGGTGCTTCCTGGCAGTGGGGTGGCGGCTGGCTGTCCGAAATGGGGTTCTATGACTTCGCCGGTTCAACAGTTGTCCACGCCGCTGGTGGTTTCGCGGCGCTGGCAGGTGCGATCATCCTGGGTGCGCGTATCGGCAAATACAAGGACGGCATGGTTATTCCGATGCCGGGTTCGAACCTTGCGCTGGCAACATTGGGTACATTCATCCTGTGGCTGGGTTGGTTTGGCTTCAACGGCGGTTCGCAGCTGGCTGCGGGGACGGTTGGTGACATCACCGATGTGGGCCGTATCTTTGCCAACACGAACATGGCGGCTGCATCGGGCGCTGTCGCAGCCCTGATCATGACCAATGTGCTGTACAAAAAACCTGACCTGACCATGGTGCTGAATGGCGCACTGGCTGGTCTGGTGTCGATCACCGCCAGCCCGCTTGAGCCGAGCCTGTTTGGCGCGCTCTGGATCGGCGCCGTCGGTGGTATCATCGTGGTCTTCGCGGTGCCTTTCCTCGACAAGCTGAAAATCGACGACGTGGTTGGTGCCATCTCGGTCCACATGATCGCGGGTTTCTGGGGTACGATGGTTGTGCCGGTTTATGCAGACGCGAGCTTTGTGACGCAGTTCATCGGCTTCATCGCCATCGGTGGTTTCACCTTCGTGGTCAGCCTTGTGGTGTGGATCATCCTGAAAGGTATGATGGGTATCCGCGTGTCCGAACAGGCCGAACTGGATGGTTTGGACGTGTCGGAACTGGGCATGGAAGCCTATCCGGAATTTGCCAAGGGCTGATATCCCTCGTGTCAGCTTGCAAAACAAACCCGGGCGTTCGCGCCCGGGTTTTTGTTTGCCACGCGGATGGGATGATCCTCCTTATTTGAGGGTCAAGGCGCATATTTCTGTCGCATTGTCCGCAAATGCTGACCCATTCTGCGATGATATTGCGGCAAGAGTGACGATATCTTCAACCTAATGCGAATCCTCTTGCGTGACTGGAGCCATGTCATGATCCAAACCCCTTACCTTCTGTTTCTTGGTGATGCCCCCGATCAGCTTGCCGCGAAGGTGGCCCAAGGTATCAAAGACTGGCGCCCCGAAAACGCGGTCGGCCAGTTCCGGATGAAAGGCTGCGGTGCTGATCTGGGGATCAATGATCTGACATTGGAAGAGGCGCGTGCGGCCGGGGCGCAGACGCTTGTCATCGGTGTGGCCAATCGGGGTGGTGTGATCTCACAAGCCTGGAAGGATGTGTTGGTCAAAGCCTTGCAAATGGGGTTCGACATTGCCTCTGGGTTGCATAACCTGTTGCGTGACGAGGATGAGCTTGTGGCTGCCGCGCGGGTGAATGGCCGGACGCTGTTCGATGTCCGCATTCCGTCCGTCGCCTATCCGATTGCCAATGGCAAAAAGCGCACCGGTAAGCGGTGCCTAGCGATTGGCACCGATTGCTCGGTGGGCAAAATGTATACCGGGCTGGCCATGGATGCCGAGATGCAACGCCGGGGCATGAAATCCACCTTTCGGCCCACGGGCCAGACCGGCATTCTGATTACCGGGGGCGGGGTGCCACTTGATGCAGTGATTGCTGATTTCATGGCTGGGGCCGTTGAGTATCTGACGCCAGACAATGACGCCGATCACTGGGATCATATCGAAGGGCAGGGCAGCCTGTTCCACGTCTCCTATTCCGGCGTCACCATGGCGTTGATCCACGGCGGGCAGCCTGACGCGCTGATCCTCGCGCATGAGCCGACACGCACCCACATGCGGGGCCTGCCGGACTACGATTTGCCCAGTCTTGAAATGCTGCGCGATACGGCCCTGCCGATCGCGAGGGTGGCGAACCCGGCCTGTCAGATCGTGGGAATTTCCGTGAACACCCAGCATCTGCCCGAGGATGAGGCGCTGGCCTATATGGCCGAGGTTGAGGCACGTATGGGTCTGCCGACGGTGGACACGTTCCGCCAGGGAGCGGGCCGTTTGGTTGATGCCTTGGTAGCACTTTAACTTCTAAGCCTCCGGCGGCGGTATTTGTAAATAAAAGAAGCAAGGTTTGACATGCAGATTGAGGTGACCCGTGATGTGTTCTCCCTTGCGCAAGTTTTCACGATCAGCCGTGGCTCACGGACCGAGGCGCATGTTCTGACCGTGACGCTGGACGGCACCGGCCGGGGCGAATGCGTGCCCTATGCCCGCTATGGCGAAACAATGGAGAGCGTGACAGCCCAGATTGAAGGTTTGCCTGCGGATGTGACACGGAAAAGCCTGCAAGATTTACTTCCCGCCGGCGCGGCGCGAAATGCGGTGGACTGCGCCTTCTGGGATCTGGAGGCGAAGCGCGCGGGCAAGCGGGTTTGGGATATTCTGGGTGTTTCGGCGCCACAGCCGGAATTGACCGCGTTTACGCTGTCGCTTGACACACCTGATGCAATGGAAATTCAGGCCGCGCTGAATGCAAAACGCGCATTGCTTAAGATCAAACTGGGCACGTCAGACGATATGGCGCGGCTTGAAGCGGTGCGGCGCGGTGCACCGGATGTGCCCATTATCGTTGACGCTAACGAGGGCTGGACGGCAGAGGTTTACGCCGACCTTGCCCCGCATCTGATCCGACTTGGCGTGCAGATGGTGGAACAACCCTTGCCCGCGGGCGATGACGACGTGCTGGGTGACATCGCACGGCCCTTGCCCGTTTGCGCCGATGAAAGCTGTCATGACCGCGCCAGTCTGCCACACCTGAAAGGCAAGTATGACATGGTGAACGTGAAGCTCGACAAGGCAGGCGGCCTGACCGAGGCACTTGCGCTGAAAGACCAGGCAAAGGCTGAGGGCTATGGGATCATGGTTGGTTGCATGGTGGGATCGTCGCTGGCCATGGCCCCGGCCACCATCCTTGCGCAAGGTGCGGCCTTTACTGATCTTGACGGCCCGCTCTTATTGGCCGAAGACCGGGACACACCGCTTTTATTCGATGAACACGGCGTGCATCCGCCCGCCGCTGCCTTGTGGGGATGACGATGCGCACAGTCTATGTCAACGGCGAGTATCTGCCTGAAAACGAAGCGAAAGTTTCGGTATTTGATCGTGGCTTTCTGATGGCGGATGGGGTGTATGAAGTCACATCGGTGCTGGATGGCAAGCTGATTGACTTTGACGGTCATGCCAAAAGACTAGAGCGGTCCTTGGGCGAACTGGACATGCCACATCCTGATTGCCTGCCTGATCTTTTGGAAATCCACCGCGAATTGGTGCGGCTGAATGGCGTCGAAGAGGGCATGATCTATTTGCAGATCACACGTGGTGCGCCCGATGATCGGGATTTTGTGTTTCCTGATCCCGCCACGACTGCGCCGACGGTTGTGCTCTTCACGCAGAACAAACCCGGTCTTGCCGACAGCCCTGCGGCGAAAAAGGGGATTAAGGTGATTTCCATCGAAGACCAGCGCTGGGCCCGGCGCGACATCAAGACGGTCCAGCTTCTGTTCCCGTCGATGGGCAAGATGATGGCCAAGGCGGCGGGCAAGGATGATGCGTGGATGGTGGAGGATGGCGCGGTGACGGAAGGCACGTCAAACAACGCCTATATCATCAAAAACAACACAATCATCACGCGCCATCTGGGCAATGAGATCCTGCACGGTATCACCCGTGCCGCCGTCTTGCGTTTTGCCAAAGAGGCGCAGATGAAGGTGGAGGAACGCAGCTTTACCATCGCAGAGGCGCAAGAGGCGGATGAGGCGTTTATCACCTCAGCAAGTACATTCGTGATGCCGGTGGTCGAGATTGACCACATGACGATAGGGGACGGAGCGCCGGGGCCTGTCGCACAGCGGCTGCGCGAGATTTATCTGGACGAAAGCCGGAAGGTCGCGGTCTGACAAGGAATGCTTTGCCGATGCGCTCGGCGTTACGCCGTGGTTGGTGACGTGCTGCGGTGTGAAAACCAAACGATGAAGCTCAGGACAATTGCGCTGGCAGAGACGATTGTCATTAATGTACCCGGTACAAAATGCACATGCCCGGGCAGGTCGAGGAAGAAAAAATAGCCAAGGTCAGCGAGACCACCAACCATCGCTGTCACCCAGATAGCGGTCATGTTTTGACGCCAGATGAACAGCGCCCCAATGAATGTTGCGATACCAAACCAGGCGAGATTCCACGCATGCTGATTAAGCACACCGCCGACAGCAGCATGATAATCCGCTTCGAGTGCCGAAGGATCGACAGCATCGGCGATGGCCTGAAATCCACCGGCCGTATCGCTTGATAAGACGATGATACCCGCCAAAAGATGAACAAGGCCCCATATCACCCAAAGTATTGCTGCAACTTTCAACATGTATTGATGCGTTGTGCTCATTGGGATGACCCCTTGTTTGCGTATGCTGGCGGATCGTAGGGTGGATGGCACCAAATATTCGCAACTAGTAGACAAAGTCAACAAAAGTTTATCCATGCAAGATACCGAACTGGCCCTGCTCATCGATCGCTTCATGCGGCGCATACATTTTGGCCTGCAATCGAAGGCCCACGCTTTCGATGCCGAACGGGTGGGGCCGGGCGGCGGGATCGTCTTGTTGACCCTGGCCGAGATGGGATGCCCCGGTCTGCATGAACTGACCCGGCGGGTTGCCCGCGACAAATCTCAGATGACCCGGACCATTCAGTCGCTAGAAAGGAAAGGATTGGTGAAACGCCAGGTTTCGCCCAGCGATGCGCGGGTGAGCCTGGTTTCTTTGACCAAGGACGGGCAGACGGTTGTCGCAGCGCTGCAGGCAGCGGTCGCCGAAACAATCGGTGAGATACTCGCCCCCATCTCGCAGTCAGAGGAAGAGTCGCTGAAGGCCCTTCTGAAACGGGCCTTGGATGCGAATGCACCCGGATGTTAGCCGATGCCCCGCCCGCGTTGTGTGGATTTCAGTCGACTGGCGGGTTGGACCAATTTGATGGTGCAAATGGGTCCGTTAGCGCCTTTTCAACAAGTGCAAGATGATCCTGACCGTAAAATGGATCACCATCGACAATATAGGTTGGTGAGCCAAAGATGTTCTGATCGCGCGCCCAGGCTGAATTCGCCTGTAGTTGCTGTTGCATATCGGCTGATGCCGCTTGTGCCAGCAGTAATTGTGCATCATGCCCCAGATCACTTGCTATCTGTCCCAACAATTGTGGATGCGACAGGTCCGCATCATCGCGCCAATGCGCCTGCAGGATGGCATGGGCCATCGCGTCTGTGGCCGGGCCCGTATCCCCAAGGGCCAAGATCATGCCGGAGGCAAGGCTGTAATCGGCATCATGATGGGTGGGACGATAGTTGATAACGGGCACGTCCCGGTATTCCGCCCAACGTTCAATTTCGCGCCCGAAGAAATAGTCGACATGCGCTTGCGTGCGGGCATGAAACGGTTGGCTGCCTTGTGCCTCAACCACCGGCGATAGCTCAATGGGTTTGTGAACGAGGGTGGCATTGTGCTTGGCACAGATATGCATCAGTTCCGCAGAGCCCAGATAGGCAAAGGCGGAATGTGCGGAATAGACGTAAGTTATCGTCGCCATCTAGCCTTGCGCCTGGGCTTGCAGCTCTTTGGCCCGCGCGGGCGGCACACCCAGTACCTCTTCGATCCGATGCAGTAATGTGTCTTCTTCGCTGTGGATCTTGCCGTCGGCCAGCGCGACCTGCCACAAGGCCGTCAGCGTTGCTTCTTTCTCTTCGGTGCTGATCGCGTGTTCGAGGATGGATGCGATATCTGAAGTGCGCGGGATTTCTTTTTCCAAAAGCTCGCATTCCGCACGCATCTTGGCGGCTTCCACAGGGTTCAGTTTGTGCCGCTTGGCCAGGATCTTGTCGATGATGGCTATTTCTTCGAAAAGGTAAGATGCATCTGCCTTGGCAGCGCGTACAAGAAGGGCGCCAAGCGCGTGGGGCGCATCCGCCTCGGGCAGTGGTGTTTTGTAACCGGCGGGGTTGCCGAAGAAAGCGGTGAGGCGTTCGAGCATGTGAGTGGCTCCGGTTTACTCAATATGAAAATAAATTAACCGGACATTGCCGCGAGGGCCATTGCAATTATGGCGTGTTTAAGTCTGAACGCACCAAATGCGCGAAACGCGGTCAAGCGCGGGTTTGAGCCCAAGTAAACCGACGCTGTCGGAGGCACGAATGTCAGCTATTCGGTGTCCGTAACTAGCCGTTTGGCTAAGATGCCGGTCAGGATCACGGAAACAACAAGAAACACCGCGCCAACAAGCCAAGCTGTGGGTGTGGAATAAACATCGGCAATGGTCCCTGCCAAAATTAGGCCCAAAGCTCCCCCAAGTTGCTGTATCAGCGATCTCAAAGACAGCATTGTGGATCGCTGGCGGTCGTCTACGCATTTATGCAGGATGCTGCTGGCTGGCGTCTCAGAAACACCAATCACAACAGAATATAGGATGAAAACCAGCACAAAACCGACGACATTGCCTTGCAAAGCCAATGCGATTTGAACGCCCGCCATACACGCAAAAGCCGCCACAAGCGTAACTGCATGCCGTCGTTTGAAAATGCGGCTGATGCGCGGAGACAGCCACGCGCCGAATGCGATTGAGAAGAAATATGTCGCGGTCAAGACGCCGATGATGGTGTTGGCATAGCCTTCCTCTAACATGGGCTTCGCATGGGTCGGCCAGATCACCTCAACCGGGTTGGTCGCCATGAGAAAAAACGCCAGAGCCGCCAAAAGCACCGACAATGCGGGATGTCTCAGGGCAAGAATGCCTGCGTCTTTGATCACCAACGGGACAGTGGCGAACCCCTGTCTCAGTGCATCGGGGTTGAGAGGATGCGGTTTTTCTACGATGACGAACATTGTGTAGACGAACACGCAAAGCATGATGCCAAAGCTCGCCGCATAGGAAACATCATAGACACTGCCCCCAAGTTCCACCGCCGCCGCGCCAAAGACATCAGGAAGAAGACCGCCCAGAACCGCTCCAACGGCCAGACCCACAGCGTTCGCCCACTGCGCTTTTGCGAGAGCGGGCTGAACATCCACGTTTGGTGCAGCAGCTTTAAAGGTTTCAACGAACCAAGCGTCGAGCGTACCCGACCGAAGCGCGCGCCCAAATCCGATGAAGGCAAATGAGAGCGCAAGAACATAAAAGTCGCTCGTTGAAAGAAAGAGCGCGAGAGAAATCAAGCTGGCGACGACTGCCGCCAGAAAGACCGGCTTTCGCCCAATATTGTCGGCTAACCCCCCGAATGGGAGTTCCATGGCCATTGTTGTGACTGAATAGACCCCAAAGAGAAGCGAGATTTGGAGAAGGTCCATGCCTCGATCAGTCAAAGCCAATGCAACAACAGCAACCGTTAAACCCATCGCAAAACGATCAAGAAATTGGTGTATCTGAAATACTCGGATGTGACGTCGCGCCGAACCCGTCAACGATGCGAAAGAGAACTCTATTTCGGTTGCCATACCCGGAACATCGGCGCTCCCTCTCTCATGCACAATACCTTATGCGCACTGGCACAATCGCACGCCTAGCAAAACCGCTGTTCGCGCAGAACTAGCGAATGTCCCCTGCGGTCCGCATAACGGACATGATCAATGCGACCTCTTGAACGCCTCTTTCGCCTCGGCGCTGGCCTCGGTCTGATATTTCGCCTTCCATTCCGAAAACGGCATGCCGTAATACGCTTCACGGCCTTCGTCCTTGCTCATCTCGATGCCGCGTTCGTTCGCGGCTTCCTGATACCAGCGGCTCAGGCAATTCCGGCAGAAACCAGTCAGGTTCATCATGTCGATGTTCTGCACATCTGTCCGATCCTCCAGAAGGTGCTTTTGCAGGCGGCGAAAGGCGGCGGCTTCAATTTCGATGCGGGTTTGGTCGTCCATGTATGTCTCCCTCAGAGGCCGGATTGGCTGAGTATATCGGTTAATATAGGGGCCAATCGCTCGGCCCAAAGTTTTTGACCAACCTCATCGATAATCAGGTCCTGCCGCAGTTCGATCAGCACATTGGGCCGCCCATGCTGCAGGGCATGTCTGTCCACCGCGTCACCGGGCAGGTGCCCGGCATAGGGCTGGTTTTCCCCGGTGCACCAGCCTTGCGCACGGCAGGCATCAATGAAGGGGCGCGCCAGCCGGTCGTCATGGGCATAAAGAATGCCGATTTCCCAGGGCCGCGGATGCCGTCCGCGCAGGCGGGGGGTGAAGCTGTGGACCGCGCAGATGGCGGGGTTGTTCATCTTGTTTGCAAGGTCCGCATAGGCCGCGTGATAGGGGCGGTAGAGGCGGCGCAAACGCTCCTCCTTTTCCGCATCATCGGCGTGCCGGTTGCCGGGAATGATCGTGCCGTCATAAAGGCGCATCATGATGGTCGGGTCATCCTCGCCCCGGTTGGGGTCGCAGACCAGCCGGGAAAAGCGCGACAGGATCGCGGGGCTGTCCATCAGGTCGGCGAGGTGCCGGGTGACCCCGGCGGCGCCGATGTCATAGGCGATGTGTCGTTCCATATCCTCAGGCGGCAGGCCGATATCGCCGCCATGCACCCAATCGGGGATATGGTTGGAGGCGTGGTCGCAGGCGATCAGCCAGCGCCCGGACCGATCTGTGCCTATGATTTCAAATGGTTGGTGAGTCATGCAGTGTCATTCCTTTGTCACCGCATTTAGGCTAGTTGTGGCGGGAAGGGAATTGCGTATAAGAGGCGCAACGCAGCCGTTACCGCTAACGGCCATAAGACGCATAAGGGGACACCAATGAGACGCCACCGCAATGTTAAGATCGTCGCGACACTTGGCCCGGCCTCGAACGATTATGAAATGATCCGTGCCTTGCACGAGGCGGGCGCGGATGTGTTTCGTTTGAATATGTCCCACGGTGATCATGCGGAAATCAAAGTGCGGCACGAGATCATTCGAAAGGTGGAAAAAGACCTGAACAGCCCCATCGCAATCCTCGCGGATTTGCAGGGGCCGAAATTGCGTGTGGGCGTGTTCAAAAATGGTGAGGAAGAGCTGGTTGAAGGTGCGGATTTCCGGCTTGACCTTGATGATGCCGAGGGTGATGCGACCCGTGTGAAGCTGCCCCACAAAGAGATTTTTGACGCCTTGGAACCCGGCGCGCATCTGCTGGTCAATGATGGCAAGATCAAGCTGCGGGTCAAGGATTGCGCCGGCGACTTTGCCAATTGCGAGGTGATCGTGGGTGGGACGATTTCGAACCGCAAGGGTGTGAACGTGCCGGATGTGACCTTGCCGTTAGCTGCCTTGTCACCAAAAGATCGCAAGGATCTGGAATTTGTCTGCGAACTGGGCGTCGATTGGCTGGCGTTATCGTTCGTGCAACGTGCCGCAGATGTGGAAGAGGCGCGCGAGCTTGCCAAAGGTCGGGCTGCGATCCTTTCCAAGATTGAAAAGCCTAACGCGGTGAAGGCGTTTGACAGCATTCTGGACGCCTCTGACGGGATTATGGTGGCGCGGGGGGATCTGGGCGTCGAACTACCGGTGCAGAACGTCCCACCGATCCAAAAGCAATTGGTGCGTAAATGTCGGGCCGCCGCCAAGCCGGTGATCGTGGCGACACAGATGCTCGAATCCATGATCGACAGCCCCATGCCGACCCGCGCCGAAGTATCGGACGTAGCAACAGCCATTTATGAAGGTGCGGATGCTATCATGCTGTCTGCAGAGTCCGCAGCAGGGTCGTACCCCATTGAAGCGGTGACGACCATGAACAATGTCGCGGCCGAGGTTGAGGCCGATCCGACTTATACCGACATTATCGAGGCCTCGCGCAAATCTGACGGCAAAACCGTCGCTGATGGCATTGTATCAGCTGCGCGCGAGATTGCGGAAACCACTGATGTCAAAGCGATCTGTTGTTTCTCGCAATCGGGCACAACCGCGCTTTTGGTCTCGCGCGAACGGCCACGTGTCCCGATCATCGCGTTGACGAGTTTTGAGACTACCGCGCGCCGGTTATGCCTGTCCTGGGGCACGAACTGTGTGATGAGCGGCCAGGTCAATCGCTTCAAGGACGCTGTGATTGCTGCCGTGCGCGGCGCGCTGTCGCTGGAACTGGCAACAAAAGAGGACATGGTCGTCGTGACCGCTGGCGTCCCGTTCAACACCCCAGGTTCTACAAACATCTTGCGTGTGGCACCCTGCGAAGAGCGTTTGATTTACGCCAACCAAACAGAGTAGACAGCACCGGGGGCGCTGACAAAGGGCGTGATGCGGTGGAATTCGACTTTATCTTTGTGCTGGGGCTGCTGATTGCGGTCTTTTCGGTCCCCTCCTTTGCCAGCGCCTATGCTGATAAGCGCCGTCCGTCGCGCGCCCTGCTGCTTGTGCTGATTGGCGGTGGCATGATCTATTATGCGATTGTGATGAACCCCGGCGCTTACAGCTTTGCGACCGTTGACGATGTCATCTTGCGTGTCATCGGCTGGATCTTGAACGAATAATCCTTGCGCGCCTTAGAAATGCGTCCTATACGGCGGCCTTCACCCGCGCGTCCGGCCAATATGGCATGCCGAGTCGTCGCGTTCGACCGACCAAAGATGGAGACGGAAATGCCGAAGATGAAGACAAAATCGAGCTGCAAAAAGCGGTTCAAAGTGACGGCCTCTGGCCGTGTTGTGGCGGCCCAGGCGGGCAAGCGTCACGGCATGATCAAGCGCACCAACAAATTCCTGCGGAATGCACGTGGTACGACAACCCTGTCCAAGGCTGATGAAGGTATCATCAAGCCAATGATGCCATATGCGCGCTAAGGAGAATTTGAGATGAGAGTCAAAGGTGGAACCGTCACGCATCGTCGTCACAAGAAAGTTCTCGACGCTGCAAAGGGATATTACGATCGCCGCTCAAAGACCTTCAAGGTCGCCAAGCAGGCCGTCGACAAAGCCAACCAATACGCGACACGCGACCGTCATAACCGCAAGCGCAATTTCCGCGCGTTGTGGATCCAGCGGATCAATGCCGGTGTCCGTTCGGTTGATGAGACACTGAACTATTCCAAGTTCATCAATGGCCTGACGCTGGCTGGCATCGAGGTGGACCGCAAGGTTCTGGCCGATCTGGCTGTGAACGAGCCAGAGGCATTTGCGACAATCGTTGGCAAAGCCAAGGATGCGCTAGCCGCCTAAAGCAATGGTGCCAAGGATTGAAGGGCTCGGATGCGCGATCATCCGGGCTCTTTTGCATGATGCATTTCCGTATGTCGCGCGACGCTGACGTCCATCGAACAGGGATGCGGGTGCGTTACGAAACTAGAAGCGGCATGATATGTCGCCTTACCCTGCGTCAAGTTGTCCGATTCTTTGCAAAGCGTCGATGTCAACATTGAATGACAGTCCTGTCTGTCTATCCTCTTCAAAACATCTGCAATCATTTAATGGTGAAAATGGTCCGAGTCGCTCGAGGGAGGCGAACGATGCGCGATCAAGGCCCACATGAATACCCGTTCAACCTTGCACAATATGCACAAGCGCAGCAACGGATTCGCAGGTTTAAATCTAACTTGTCGCGTGACTGTGTTGAGGATTTGGCCCGTGAGGTTATCCGCCGTTTGGCAGAACAGAACTTCACGCTTTCGGTTGAAATCCCGTCAGACGATCAGATTGAGCATCTATGTCATGCGCTGCTTGCAAATGATGATCAGGCCGGGGCGGCGTTCATTCACGATATGCGCAGTGCGGGCGCGTCAATCGATGCGGTGTATTTGAAATATCTCGCCGGCGCGGCGCGGATGTTGGGTGAATGGTGGGATGATGACCTTGTTTCGTTTCCTCAGGTCACACTGGCCACCAGCCGCATGTATGCGATTATGCGCGCGATGCGGCACCAGTTCCCAATTCCAACGGCCGCGACAGGCAGATCAGCCGTCTTTGCCTCCGTTCCGGGAGAGGCGCATACGCTGGGACTTCGTATCGCCACTGATCTGTTTCGAAAGGATGGGTGGAAAATCGATCTTGTCATCGCAGAAAGCCATGACGCAACAGTCTGTGACATAGTGCGGTCAGATGCACCACTGATTGGCTTTTCGGCGGGGGGGCGTCACTCACTTCAGGCATTGTCGCGGCTTGTTATCGCGCTGCGCATCGAAAAACCCGCGGCGTTGCTGTTCGTAAGTGGTCAAGTGATTGAAGACGCTTCAGAAGCTGTGAAGTTACTGGGTGTTGATGGTATGGCGGGTGACATGGACACCGCAAAATCGGTGATGGAGACACTCTGGTCCACATTGCAGACCTGAATGTTCTGCCATGGACGGCAGCGCGCAAGGTGATGGTTCGCATGAATATGCGGGGACTTGTCCGTTCGCGCTTGCGATGGTGGGCCATCATGCGGCCAGGTCTTTGTCATCCAAAACAATGACCTGATCACGCCCGCCGGATTTGGCCTCGTAAAGGGCAATATCTGCGCGCTTCAGAACATCCTCCGGCCGTGCATCGGTCGGGTTGACCTGGGTAAGGCCGAAACTGGCCGTCACCATCAGATGCATGTCGCAGACGGAAAATGGCGTTTCGCCGATCGCGTCGCAAAGCCGTTTGGCCATAATTGTGGCCTGATCAAGGTTAGTGGTCGGCATCAGCAGTCCAAACTCTTCGCCGCCCATGCGGATCAGGCGATCACCATACCGCAAACGCCCACGGACGCGATTGGCAAAAGCCGCCAGAACTGCATCACCCACATCATGACCATAGGTGTCATTGATCTGTTTGAAGTGGTCGAGATCGATCGTAAGATAACAGAACCTTTGACCCGACGTTTGCCATTTCGCCCAAATCACATCGATCTGTTCGTAGAAAAGCCGCCGATTGCCTGCACCGGTCAGCGCGTCTGTTCGCGCCATATGGGTCAGCGACTCCATTTGTTCGATGACTTGCAATTGCATGGCCAGGCATTGGCCAATCGCCTCAAGCGCGCTGATGACATTGCCGGGTTGCTTCAAAGAGGTAAAAAAGCTTGCGTTGATAACGCCGAAGCGGCGCGATTTCGTCATCAGCGGCACAACGATCAGCGTTTGATACCCCATCATCGCAAGCGTCTGCACGCCTGGCGATGATACATCGGCGAGATCGGGAATGTAGATGGGTCTGCCGGTGCGGTATACCGCACCGACCACGGTGCTCTCGATGTCGTACCGACTGTCCGATGCAACACCTTTTGTTCCGGTCATCGCCGTAACGGTCAGTTGTGCGCCGCTGTCATCCAGCGCGATTGAGCATCGATCCGCTGCGACGATTTGTTTGGACCATAGCGAATATGCATCCAGCACTTCGTCACGAGTGGTGGCCTGTGATAAGTCGTTCAAAAACCCAATCGGTACCCGCAAGGCGTTACGCCCCGCCGCGGCGCAGGCATTATCGGCCAGTTCGAAAAGCGCGGCAAAGGGCTGTCCATCCGTCATGCGAATATGTAGCCATGAATGTCTTAAGATCACGCTTATTCGCGCCGGTTGGCCGGCACTGGCAAGTCAAAATTGTTTGAAAAAGCGGGCAGTTTTCTTCATCGCGCAACCAAAATGAAAGGAATTTTATTCAAGTTGCGCAGCAGTAGCTGATTGGGACATCGATGCGTGTTAGTCTGATTATTCTGTTTTCCTTGTGGCCTTTGTTGGCCTTGGCGGATGCCGGGTCGTTGTTTGCTTCGGCGCGCGGGCCTCTGGTTGCGCTCACCGCACCCGTCCAGGATAGCTCTGATGGGGCCAGCCTATTTTCGGGCGCGTCTTCGGGATTGTTCGCGCCAAGGTCACCATTTTCGCAGGATGCAGTGACACATGTTCGTAATATCATCGGTCAGGCCGAAGCACCGTATGCCGGCTACGATGCGGTGCAACACGGGGCGCGGATCAAGCCGCCGAAACTGCCAACACAAATGTCACTGGCTGAGATTTTTGCCTGGATTGATGCAACGCCCGGCCAGCCGCACGCAATTGGGCGGTATCAGTTCATCCCCGAAACCTTGCGTCGGGTCGCCACACAGGCGGGCGCGCGTGCCGACGACCGCTTTACGCCCGCTCTGCAGGATCGGCTCGCAGACGTTCTGTTGGCGGATGCCGGGTTTGCGGCATTTCTCGCAGGGGAGATGACACAGAAGGACTTCATGAACAATCTTGCGGCGATATGGGCGGGGCTTCCCACATCTAACGGGCTATCGCGCTATCATGGTATTGCGGGCAACCGTGCGACGATCACCCTGGCCTATTTCCGCAGCGAAATTGCCAAGATCGCGCCGGGGTAACGATGCTTGCAACCGCAGCGCCCTTTCGCTAACCGATGAACGGTGAATGCAAGAGGCGCGCTATGGACGATCTCAAACAAAAATACCTTGGCCTGATTGCCGATGCCGCGGATGAGACCGCGATTGAGGATCTGCGTGTGCAGGCTGTGGGCAAAAAGGGTGAGATCAGCCTGAAAATGCGCGAGCTTGGCAAAATGACGCCAGAGGAACGCCAGGTGGCGGGACCTGCGCTGAATGCTTTGAAGGACGAGATCAACAGCGCCTTGTCTGCTAAGAAAGCGGCGTTGGCTGATGCCGCATTGGATGCAAGACTGCGTGATGAATGGTTGGATGTCACCCTGCCATCCCGCGCCCGTCGCCAGGGCACAATCCACCCGATTTCTCAAGTAACCGAGGAAGTCACAGCGATTTTTGCGGATATGGGCTTTGCGGTCGCCGAGGGTCCGCAGATCGAAAGCGATTGGTATAATTTCGACGCGCTCAACATCCCCGGCCATCACCCCGCCCGGGCCGAGATGGATACGTTCTATACCCACCGTCGTGATGGCGATAACAGACCGCCGCATGTTCTGCGGACGCATACGTCACCGGTACAGATCCGCTCGATGGAGGTTACCGGCGCGCCAACCCGGATCATCTGTCCCGGTCGCGTGTATCGTGCAGATTACGACCAGACCCATACCCCGATGTTCCATCAGGTCGAGGGACTGGCCATTGATCGCGATATCTCTATGGCGAACCTGAAATGGGTGCTGGAAGAGTTCGTGAAGTCCTATTTTGAAGTCGACAATGTCGATATCCGCTTCCGCGCTTCTCACTTTCCTTTCACAGAGCCATCGGCGGAGGTTGATATCCGCTGTTCCTGGGAAGGTGGGACGTTGAAAGTGGGCGAAGGGGATGATTGGTTAGAGATCCTGGGTTCTGGCATGGTGCATCCGAAAGTGTTGCAGGCGGGTGGAATTGACCCGGCCGAGTGGCAAGGCTTTGCTTTTGGGATGGGCATTGATCGGATCGCGATGCTGAAATACGGGATCCCCGACCTTCGTGCCTTCTTCGATTCAGACCTGCGTTGGCTGCGACATTATGGCTTCACCGCGCTTGATCAGCCGACTTTGCATGGTGGGCTGTCCCGTTAGGCTGGGAAAATTTCGCTGCAAACCCAATGATTTCGACCAATTTCGTCGCCAAATGGTGGTCAATGCGCGGCGCGCCGGACCATTGTTTTGGTTGTGTGGGGCCGGTGTTGAAACGAATCCTGCGCTGTGCATAGCTAATAATATTACGTTTGTTATTGCGGTGAGGTGTAGTGATGTTTTTTTTCAGAATTGCCGTTATTTTTTTTGCCGTCTTGTTTGTATCAAATTCGGCAGCAATGGCTTGTGGTGTGACGCATATCGTGCAGCGCGGTGATACGCTATCCAGCCTTGCGCGTGAAAAAATCGGTTCAGTTTTTGCATACCAATTGATTTACGATGCCAATCGCGATGTGATCGGCAACGACCCCAATATGATTTACGCGGGCACACCGCTTGAAATCCCCTGCGCGCCGAGTGCGGCAGGTGGCGTGAATTGGTCAGTGATGCCGACGGCTGCAGTGCTTGACGCGATATTGCGGACCGAAGATGTCCAATTGCTCGATATTCGTAACCCAAAGGACATTGCCGGCGGCGTCGTGCCGGGTTCAGTCTCTGTTCCGTTCGCATCGTGGCGTGGTCCGACGGGCAATCCGGGTCAGCCGCCAACAGCTGCAGAACTTAGCGCGGTGATCGGGGCGGCTGGTCTTGATTTGGACCGCCCCATTGTCATCGTGCATCAGGTGCCGACGATGATGGATATTGGCCGCGCATCAATGGTCTACTGGCTGCTCAAGTCATCAGGCGCCAAAAACATCGCCATTCTGCGCGACGGTTTCAAGGCCTGGGCCGCCGACGGCCGCGCGGTTGCAGCCCAACCAATTGTACCAGTACCACGGGCAGTCGATGTGACATTCTCGGACGAGTGGCATGCCTCAATCATGGACGTCTATGGAATTGCAACAGATCAGGTTGATGGGCATCTGTTGGATGCGCGGCCGCACAGCGTGTTTCGCAGGGTCGATGCGTTAGGCAATGCGCTTGGCAATACGATCCCAGGGGCACGCAATGCTCCAATTCAGGCGCTCCTGGCGACACTCTCTGGCTATGTTGATATCCAGGACGGTGCCGAAGATGTCGTGGCACATCTTGAAGCTAATCGTGCGGATTGGCGGGACGGGCCTGTCGTCACCTTCTGTAACACCGGCGAGGTAGGTGCGCTCAGCTGGTTTTATGCATCGGAATTGGCCGGGTTAGAGAACATGCGGCTCTATCCAGACAGCGTGCGCGGTTGGGCGCGTTCAGGCGGCATATTGGATATTGGTGAGGGGTAACGCACGTCTCGCGGGTTGCCGTGTTAGGCCGGTCACTGGCATACTCCTTGGATGATGCGTCTGTTGCTTGTTATTTTGTTGATCATCGTGGTGGGCGCACATCTTGCGATGTGGACATCAGACATGCCGCGTGATCTTGCTTTGAAGCTGACAATACTCAACGCTGCTGCGTGGGCTGTTGTGCTCTTACCTGCTTGGGCGGTGGGAAAGTGGGCCGCAGTCCACGCCAAACCAACGAAAGACGAATAATCTATTGTGCGATGCGGATCACGTTATCGGCCGCATCCAAGTCCAGTAGTCGTTCGTCAGAATCGAATGTCGCGGGCCCATCAAATTCAATGAAGCCGATCTGGTTATAGGCGTCGCAACTAAATGGTGCGAAAACGTATTCCCGCAGGTCGGGATCAGTGCACATGTTCTCAAGCGAGAGAAATGTCAACCAAGACATGTCTGCCTCACTGAGGTCCAGCGCCAGAAAGGCTGCAAGTCCCGCCAGCAACACGCTTATCCCGATATAGCGCAACCCGCTCATCCAACATATCCCAGCGAGACATCCAAACTATCCTTAAGAAAATAAAATAAAACACAAATGCGATGTTTCAACGCGTCATGGACAGAAAGGTCGAATGAATGAGACGTTGTCGTCAGATCGGGTGGTTTTTCACCCTCTTTCACCTTTGTTTGGTTTCCGGTAAGGCAAACGCGAAAAAACTGAACCGCAGGACCACCCCATGAAATTCACACTTTCTTGGTTAAAACGCCATCTCGACACTGCTGCTTCGGTGGACGACATCACCTATGCGCTCACAGATCTTGGACTGGAAGTGGAGGGGGTCGAAAACCCAATGGCGCGGTTGGCGGATTTCACCATTGGCAAGGTGCTTACGGCCGAGAAGCATCCCGATGCTGACAAGCTGAAAGTGTGCCAGGTCGAGACGAAGAATGGTCCGACGCAGATCATTTGTGGTGCGCCGAATGCGCGCGAAGGCATCACCGTCGTGATCGCCGCACCCGGCACTTACGTTCCGGGCATCGATACGACGATTGGCGTGGGCAAGATCCGCGGCATCGAAAGCTACGGCATGATGTGTTCCGAACGCGAAATGGAACTGTCGGATGAACATGATGGCATTATTGAGCTCCCCTCAGGCGAGGTTGGCGCGCGCTTTGTCGATTGGCTGGCCGCAAATGATCCCGCCAAGGTCGATCCGGTGATCGAGATTGCGATTACTCCCAACCGTCCAGATGCGTTGGGCGTGCATGGCATTGCGCGCGATTTGGCCGCCCGTGGTCTTGGCACGCTCAAAGCGGTCGAGGTAACGCCGGTTCCGGCCAGCTTCACATCCAACCTGAAAGTATCCATTGATGACGATACACTTGATGGATGTCCGGTTTTCTGTGGTCGTTTGATCAAGGGTGTCAAGAACGGCCCTAGCCCCGACTGGTTGCAGCATCAGCTGCGCGCCATCGGATTGCGCCCGATCAGCTTCCTGGTCGATGTCACGAATTGGTTCACCTACGACCTGAATCGCCCGCTGCATGTCTTCGATGCCGACAAGGTAAAGGGCAATCTGCGTATTCACCGCGCAAAGGGTGGCGAGACGCTGATGGCGCTTGACGACAAGGAATACACCTTTCAAATGGGCCAGATGGTCATTTCGGACGATGAGGGGCCAGAGAGCATTGCTGGCGTTATGGGCGGGCTTGCCACAGGATGTACCAGTGAAACGGTCAATGTGTTTGTTGAAAGCGCCTATTGGGATCCGATCCAGATCGCCTATACCGGCCGCGCACTAAAGATCAATTCGGATGCGCGTTATCGGTTTGAGCGTGGGGTTGACCCTGCTTTTACGCCTGCCGGGCTGGAACACGCCGTGCGCATGATCGTTGATCATGCTGGCGGCGAAGCCTCAGAGATGATCGTCGCGGGTGCTGTACCAGATACTTCACGGGCGTACCGTCTGGACACGGCGCGCTGTTCGTCGTTGGTGGGCATGGACATTCCGGCGCCGACGCAACATCAGACGCTGACGGCCTTGGGTTTCCGGATGGAGGGTGACATGGCGCATGTCCCGTCCTGGCGGCCCGATGTGCAGGGTGAGGCTGATTTGGTGGAAGAGGTTGCCCGGATCGCATCGCTGACCAAGCTGGAAGGCAAGCCGATGCCGCGTGAACAACCCGGTGTTCCAAAACCGATCCTGACCCAAAGCCAGTCGCGCCAGCAGGCCGCGCGTCGGACGGCTGCTGCGCTGGGGTACAACGAATGCGTGACCTACAGCTTCATCGATGATCACGCCGCAAAACTGTTCGGTGGTGGTGACGATACCACGATGCTGGAAAACCCGATCTCCAGTGAGATGTCGCATATGCGTCCCAATCTGCTGCCGGGTCTTTTGCGCGCGGCTGCCCGTAATCAGGCGCGGGGATTTATGGATATGGCGCTGTTCGAGGTGGGTGCTGGCTTCCATGGCGGTGAACCGGGCGAGCAGCATACACTGGTTTCGGGCGTGCTAATTGGCCGGACCGGACCAAAGGATGTGCAAGGCACTTCGCGGGCAGTCGACCTTTATGACGCAAAGGCTGATGCCGAAGCAGTGCTGGCCGCAATTGGTGCGCCCGCCAAGGTTCAAATCTTGCGCGGCGCAGCTGATTGGTGGCATCCGGGCCGACATGGGATGATCTGTCTGGGACCGAAAAAAGTATTGGGCATCTTTGGAGAGTTGCACCCAAAAGTGCTGCGCGAGATGGATGTAAAAGGCCCCGCTGTTGCATTCATCATTTGGCCGGATGAGGTGCCCGCCCCGCGCAAGCAATCGGCCACCCGTACCGCCTTGGCGGCAACCGATCTGCAGGCGGTTGAGCGTGACTTTGCCTTTGTCGTGGATACGGAGGTTGAGGCGTTGGCGCTGGTGAACGCGGCAGCTGGCGCGGACAAGGCGCTTATCGCGGATGTAAGGGTCTTTGACGAATTCATCGGTGGATCCTTGGGCGAGGGCAAGAAATCGCTTGCCGTGACGGTGCGGCTGCAGCCCACCGAAAAGACCCTGAAAGACGCCGATATTGAGGCCGTCAGCGCCAAGATCGTCGAAAAGGTTGCCAAGGCCACTGGCGGTACCTTGCGTGGATGACCGATCGGCGCGCGATCGCGGCGCATTACAAGGACAGCGCAAAGCTGGCGGTGCGCGGCGGTTTTCACGCCCGGTATTCCAATATCAGCTGGTTTGATTGGGTCGACACAAGGCTGAACCTTCCCCGTGGCGCGCGCGTGCTGGACGTGGGCTGCGGACCGGGTTGGTTCTGGGCGGCATGCACCCATTTGCCTGATGACATGGAGCTGACGTTAGTGGATCAGTCGGCCAATATGGTGACCGAGGCTATCGACCGTCTCGCCCATCTCGACATTGCGGGCCATGTAGTGGCCGATGCGATGGACCTGCCCTTTGCGGATCAAAGCTTTGATGTCGTCACGGCAAAACATGTGCTGTATCACGTGGCGGACGCAGCAGGCGCTTTGCAAGAAATCCGGCGTGTCTTGGTTCCCGGTGGCCGATGCATTGTTACGACCAATAGCCCCCGTGATCTACCGCAAATCTCGGAACTGTCGCGTATCGCGTTTGGCTCAGCAATCGGTGATGTCGTGCAGGAAAGGTTTGGCACGGGGGTCGCGTCAACGCTCATGCAGGAACTGTTTGAAGGTATCACCCGACAAACCTACGAAGATCTCTATTTGGTTGATGATCCTGGCCCGGTCATCGACATGCTGTCGACCATGCCGCCCGGCGACAAAGCGGACGCGGCGGGCTTGGCCCGTCTCACTGCTGCCGTTGACGCGCTGATGAAGGCGCATGATGGTGTTGTGCCAATGCCCCGTGTGCAGGATATGTTCAGCGGTGTGCGTGCGGGAAAGACCCTGATCAAAGCAGGCGCCTAAGGCAATGTAGGGCAAGGGCTGGTCGCATTGGAAAACAGATTTACCTTGTTGCGCAATCACAATGAAGGAGCCGACCCATGACCCTGAAAATCTACCTGTCTGGTGAAATCCACACCGATTGGCGCGACCAGATCACGCAAGGGGCGGCGGGCATGGATGTGCTTTTTGACGCGCCAGTGACCGATCACGCCGCGTCGGACGATTGCGGTGTGGCGATCATGGGGGCGGAGCCAGACAAGTTTTGGCACGACAACAAAGGGGCCAACCTGAATGCGATCCGTACCCGACATGGTATCGCCCATGCCGATATCGTCGTGGTGCGGTTCGGTGAGAAATACAAACAATGGAACGCGGCGTTTGATGCCGGTTATGCCGCCGCCCTTGGCAAGTCACTGATCGTGATGCATGGGCCTGAACATCAGCACCCCCTCAAAGAGGTGGATGCCGCGGCGCTCGCCGTTGTGGAGCGGCCGCAGCAAGTCGTCGACATCCTGCGCTATGTGCTGGATGGCAAACTCCCGTAAGATGGGTTGCAACCCACCTTACGAAGGGTCAGGGATGCGGCGTGCCTTTTCAACGGCGGGTCGCGCAAAAAACCGCTCAACATATGCAGGTACGTTCTTTAGGTCGTGATAGCCCACGACATCTTTGGTGCCATAAAACTCCAGCGCGTTAATCCACGGCGCGATTGCCATGTCAGCGATGGAGTAGTCCCCTGCGATCCAATCCTGACCTTCGAGTTGTTTGTCCACCACAGCCAGAAGCCGGATTGCCTCGTCCCGATACCGGTTCCGCGGGCGTTCGTCTTCGATGTCCTTGCCCGCGAATTTGAAGAAGAATCCCATCTGCCCCAGCATCGGGCCCAGACCACCCATCTGGAACATAAGCCACTGTGTAATGTGGGCCTTTTCAGCAGCGCTGTTGCCCATGAATTTCCCCGATTTGTCAGCAAGATAAAGCAGGATCGCGCCACTTTCAAAGATGCCGATCGGCCCGTTCGGGCCATTCGGGTCTACAATTGCTGGGATTTTGTTGTTGGGATTGAGCGACAGGAATTCCGGGCTCTTCACGTCACTATCGCTGAGCGTGACAAGATGCGGCTCGTAAGCAAGCTCCATTTCTTCAAGCGCAATGGAGACTTTAACGCCATTGGGTGTGGGATAGGAATAAAGCTGGATGACGGATGTATCCTGTGCAGGCCAACGCTGTGTAATGGGGAATTGGGAAAGGTCGGGCATAACTGTGCTTTCGTCAGAAGATTGCGGTTTGTCAGAGGTAGGGGAAAATCGCATCAATAAAACCCGTGGCAGTGTTGGTTAATTTCGGTATCACTGTGCGCAGTTGCGCAGTGGGCGACAGACCCACACGCAGGCGAACAGTTGTGGGGACCAAATCATGATCAACGAATTCAAAGACTTCATCGCCAAGGGCAATGTCATGGACATGGCCGTTGGCATCATCATCGGTGCCGCGTTCACGGCGATTGTCACATCACTTGTCGGCGACCTCATCAATCCGATCATTGCACTCTTTACCGGCGGCATCGACTTTTCTGGCTGGTTTTACAGGTTGGGCGAAGGTGAATGTGCTTCCGTCGATGCCTGTGCTGAGGCGGGCATTTCGGTCTTTGCAATCGGCAACTTTCTGATGGCGGTCATAAATTTCCTGATCATTGCTTTTGTAGTGTTCATGCTGGTGAAAATGGTCAACCGGATCAAAGACGCCGCAGAGGGTGAGAAGGAAGAAGCACCAGAAGAGCCCAAGGGCCCGACCGAGTTGGACGTGCTGTTGGAAATTCGTGACGCGCTTGCAAAGCAAAGCTGAACACGCGCGATAGCAGAAACGGCCCGCCAAGCTGGCGGGCCGTGGCAGACTAGACCTTCAGCGCAAGCGACGGCGAAAGTACATCAATGCCAAGCGCCTTACCCACGGCATAATATGTCAATTTACCGGCATGGACGTTCAGGCCGTTCAGCAGGTGTGGATCATCCTCGCAGGCCTGCCGCCAACCCTTATCGGCCAAAGACAGCATGAACGGCATCGTTGCGTTTCCCAATGCAATCGTGCTGGTCCGGGCAACGGCACCCGGCATGTTCGCAACACAATAGTGCATGATGCCGTCAACATCATAGATTGGGTCTTGATGTGTCGTTGGCTTGGAAGTCTCAAAGCACCCGCCCTGATCAATAGCCACATCCACAAGAGCCGCGCCGCGTTTCAGATCAGACAATTGTGCTTTTGAGATCAGTTTGGGGGCCGCGGCTCCGGGGATCAGCACGGCCCCAACAATCAGATCAGCCTCGCGGGCCAAAGCGATTGTGTTTCCCGCGCTGGCATAGCTGGTTTTGAACAAGGTCCCAAACACATCGTCAAGATAGCGTAGCCGCGGCAGTGACCGGTCCAACACGGTCACATCCGCGCCCATGCCTGCCGCGATCCGGGCGGCATGCGTTCCGACAACACCACCGCCGATTACGACGACCCTGGCCGGGCCAACGCCAGGAACGCCGCCCATCAGCACGCCACGCCCGCCATTGGCCTTTTGCAAAGTCCATGCGCCGACCTGCGGGGCCAGCCGCCCGGCAACCTCGGACATGGGCGCGAGCAGCGGCAAACCGCCTCTGTCATCTGTAACGGTTTCATAAGCGATGCAAGTGGCACCGGATTCCATCAGGTCCCTGGTCTGTTCTGGGTCCGGCGCCAGGTGCAGGTAAGTGAACAAAATCTGGCCTTCCCGCAACATTTTCCGCTCTATTGGCTGCGGTTCTTTCACTTTTACAACCATGTCGGCGCGTTCAAAGATATCGGCAGCAGTCTCGACTATGGCCGCACCTGCAGAAATATAGTCGGCATCCGCGAAGCCTGCGCCTTCGCCAGCGCCGGTCTCAACTGTGACAGCGTGGCCGTGGTCAACCGCTTCGCGCGCGGCATTGGGTGTCAGACCCACGCGGAACTCCTGCGGTTTGATCTCTTTCGGGCAGCCTATATGCATGACGTTAATCCTCCTCTTCCTCCGATGTGATAATCCACTTTTGGATTTGCAATTTCACGGGTGCTATTGTTGGAATTCATCGTGATTGCCGATAGATGTGTGCAAGAATTGCAGCAAACATCGAAGGATCTTGCGTCAAATGGAATTGGATAGCATCGATCGCCGAATCCTTGCGGTTCTTCAGCGGAAAGGCCGTATGTCGAATGCAGAATTATCAGAGCAGGCAAACCTGTCGGCATCGGCCTGTCACCGGCGTGTGCAGCGTTTGGAAAAGGAGGGCTATATTCGGGACTATGTGGCACTGCTTGACCCGCGCAAGGTGGGGCGCCCAACGACCGTGTTTGTGGAAATCACGCTGAGTGGACAGGCTGATGAGGTGCTCGATGCGTTTGAACGCGCAGTATCGCGTGTGCCGGATGTGCTTGAATGTCATCTGATGGCTGGGACAGCGGACTATCTGTTAAAGGTCGTTGCAGGGGATACAGAGGATTTTGCACGCATTCATCGCCGGTATCTGGCAACCTTGCCGGGGGTCGCGCAGATGCAATCCTCTTTTGCCCTGCGGACCGTCAGGCAGACGACGGCGTTACCGGTGTAGCGAAAGAAATTTGCGAATTTTTTCTGCGCTCATAGACTTCTAGAGATTTGATTGGGAGGTTTCGTCACTTTCGGGCTCCAACCCGTAAGGTTTGGCAAGGTTCCAGACATGTGCGGGCACCATATTTTTGATCTTCGCTGGGTCTTCCTGCCGCAGATGTAGGATCGTCTCTGCGGCCTTCATCTCAACCCGTGCCCGCGCAAATTCGAGACCACGCGGTCCGATCCTTGGCATCAGCCATCCCATGATCCCGCGCATGAAATCAGGCATCCGGCGCAAGGGCAGGCCACCGGCGGCAAGGCGGGTGTTTTCGACAAAGCCTTTGACGGAACTTGCGCGTTGACCGCGCGAACCGGGGGTCGCCAAAGTGACTTCATCACCCAAACCGTCAAGCATCTCTTGTCCGCGGTCGTTGCGCACGATCAGCCACTGTTCCCCCTCGCCGGCCATATAGCCCACCGTGATATCCGCCAGCCGGTTGGTGTAGTCCACGCAAGTGCGGCACGTGACCGGAAAGAAGTCGCCCGGCAGGTCCGCGATCGGCAATTTCAGAAACGGGATCAGACGTTGGCTGCCATCTAAAAAGCGTAGTTCAACGTGATAGTCGGCACGGAATTCCAGACAATACGACAACTGCGAATTTCCACAGCTTCCTTGCGCGCCTGACGGATGCGCCCGACACGGTGACTTATCTG
>JBCBDL010000039.1:0-26036 GCA_038529695.1 Pseudomonadota bacterium
TGAATGCATCGAAAAGCTGTGAAAAATAGCGGTGTTCAACTTGCGCACCGGCGGCTTTCAAACGATCCACTGCCGTGTCAAAACCGGTCTTTGGCGCATCGCGCACATCATCCGGTACGATCGTATCCAGCACCATCAGGCGCACGCCGTCGAGGCCCGCGCCAGACAGATCAACAGGCTTTGCCCCCTCAAGCACTGCCAGAAGCAGGGTTGCGTCCTCAATCGAGCGGCAAAGCGGGCCGACGGTATCAAATGTCAGGCAAAGTGGCACGACGCCATCAAGCGAAATCCGGCCATGGGTCGTTTTCAACCCGACCAGATCGTTCCAGGCCGATGGAATGCGCACGGAGCCGCCAGTATCCGACCCGATGCCGGCAGCAGCCAGACCAAAAGCCACCGACGCGCCAGCCCCGGATGACGACCCGCCGGGTACGGCGTGCAGGTCATTCACGCAAGGCGGCGTTGCCGTGATCGGGTTCAGCCCCAGGCCGGAAAACGCGATTTCAGACATATGTGTCTTGCCCAGACAGACCAGACCGGCCGCACTTGCGGTTTGCAAAACGTAAGCGTCGCGGTCCGGCACGCGTCCAGCCATCAGCGCCGTTCCCGCCTCGGTCGCGATACCGGCCGTGTCGAAGAGGTCTTTCCAGGATACAGGTACTCCGTCCAATGGCCCACGCCGGAACCCCGATTTGGCGCGTTCGGATGCCGCTGCCGCCTCGGCCCGGGCACGATCATGGGTCACCCGCGCATAGATCCGGTCGCGATATTCATGGCTGTCGATCGCATCCAGATAGACCTGCGCCAATGCGACGGGATCAATGTTACCTGCCCCAATGCCGCGCCCCAGCTCTGCGGCTGTCATCCAGCGCCAGTCTTGCATATCCGTCTCCCCGTGTTGCGCGGACCGTAGCGGCCATCCGGCACATGGACAATCCCGACGAGACACGCATATTGCGGGGCATGAAAAATGACCTGATCATCGTGGGCGGCGGGTTGAATGGGCCCGCCCTGGCGCTTGCTGCGGCGCAGGCCGGTTTCAAGGTGACGATCATCGACAGCTTGCCCGTGGACCGGCGCAAGAAAGCAGATTTTGATGGAAGGTCCTATGCGCTGGCCCATGCCTCTATGCGGCTTTTACGCGGGATTGCTATTTGGGACCGCATTGCTGACCAGGCGCAACCCATGCTGGAGATCAAGGTCACCGATGGCCGCGCGGGCGAAGGCCCCTCCCCCTGGATGATGCATTTCGATCATGCCGAGATCGAAGAAGGCCCGATGGGTTACATGGTCGAAGACCGCCATTTGCGGCGGGCGTTTCTGGATGCGATGGCGGCGGATAAACGGATCACGCATCTGGCAAAAGAAACGGTTGTTGCGCAATCGGTCGATCCCGCCAGCGTGACCGTCACCCTAGCAAGCGGCAAAACTGCCATGGGCGCACTGCTGATCGGATCCGACGGTCGGCAGAGCGGCACGGCCGAACGCGCAGGCATCAAACGCACTGGCTGGGGCTATGGGCAGACCGCCGTCGTCTGCGCCGTGGCGCATGAAAAGCCACATGGCGGCATTGCGCATCAGTTCTTTATGCCCGGTGGCCCGCTGGCCATTTTGCCGCTGACGGAAAATCGGTGTTCCATCGTATGGAGCGAAACGGATGCCCGGGCTGCAGAGCTATCAGCGATGGATGATGCGGCCTTTCTTGATGCACTTCGCCCTGCCTTTGGCAGTTTTCTGGGCGAGATCAGCCTGACCGGTGCGCGGTTTACTTATCCGCTGGGCCTGACACTGGCCAATAGTTTTATCGCCGACAGGATCGCGTTGGTCGGAGATGCGGCACATGGCGTGCACCCGATTGCGGGCCAAGGCCTGAATGCCGGTCTGCGTGATGTGGCGGCACTGGCGGATGTAATCACTGCGGCCAGAGGGCGTGGCGAAGACATTGGCAGCCAGCCGGTTCTGGCGCGCTATCAGCAATGGCGCCGGTTTGATACGACAACGCTTGCCGTTGCGACGGATACGTTCAACCGCCTGTTTTCCAATGATAACCCCCTCCTGCGTGCGGCGCGCGATATTGGGATGGGTATCGTGAATGCAGCACCAGGCCTGCGCCGTGCGTTCATTCGAGAGGCGGCGGGGCTGACGGGGGATTTGCCAACGCTGATGCAATAACAGGCAATGAAAAGCTGACCCACGTACAAATTTGCTTTGGGCGGCACGCGGGAGATACCGGACAGCGCGTTTTCAGCTTAATAATTGGTGGAGCCGCACACGAGCATTGCGGAGAACGCATCTTGCACCTTAAGCTGTGCTTACCGCCACCTGATCACCTTATAGGTTATGCCTTTTTCAGAGCAATTGACGCTTTTTGGTTTCATCGCATGCATCTATGCGGCGTGCGCATATGGCGCCTTCGTCAGCGCAAAGAAGGGGTTTGAGGTCTATATCGGACGCGTGTTTGGCCTAGTTTTGATCGCGGCCGCGCTCTGGTCCTTTATGCGTGAAAGCCCGTATTGGCGGTTTCAAGTTATAAACGCAATTTTGGTCTTTTATGTTTTCATCCTGCCTGTCCTATTTTTTGGCAGTTCCTGGTTTCTTGGTGCTGTCATTGGTCGTCTTAGTCGATGGCGCAATGGGTTTTCGTACCTAATTTTCGGTGTACTTGCACTGCCATTTTGTTTCTTTGGTATGGGCCTATATGGCGATTATCAGCGTCAACAGGAACGCCAGCTCAAAACCGCTGAGTTCCGTCAAAAGCAGATCGACGGTCAATTTGGGTCTCATCGCATTTCAATCCCTGTTACCCCGCAGGCCCGGATGCGATTTGCCTGTTCGCGTGGTGAGCGCAGTATTGAAACAACTTGCTCTTGGCCTTTTCAAGAGCCAAACGAACTCGACCCTGAAGACCCATCTTACAAAGGCAACCAAACGCGTATCTTTGAAATTGAGCTGCGCCGCGTTCATGCGACATGTGTCGCTGAAGATGGGAGCGAAGTGATACATTGCCTTCGCTTCGAAGAACTTGCGGAATGGTGTGCCACGCGACAAGACCGGCCTAGCAGTATCTGGTGCGGTCAAACCGAAAGCGATCGTATTGTATTTGTGTATGAGCCGGAGCGAGAGACAGTCTGGTCGAAGAGAATTGGGACTGTCATTGATTTATCGCCTATTCCCGAAGATTTGCGGCGTGGAGGCTTGGAAGTTAAGTGCTGGGACCATGAATTGCGCGGGCGAGGTTGTGAGGGTCAGTTTACGATAGCATCCGACGTCACCGTGCATCTATTACTCCCTAATGCTGACGAAACCAATGTAAGTCCAAGGGTCATTGCGGCGCGTAATTATGCGCAATCACTTTGGGACGACCTGACGGGCTATTCTGGATAATCGCATCCATGCATTTGGTCGCCGGTAGGCGCCACTTGACGCAAAATATTTGATACGTCGTTGATATCCGAGAGTTGCAAGGCACCCTAATCCAGTTGACGCGCCTCATCCACCAGCATCACAGGGATGCCGTTGCGGATTGGAAAGGCCATTTTGCCGTTTTTTGACACCAGCTCTTGCTTGTCAGCATCATATTCCAGTGTGCCTTGTGTCATCGGACAGACCATTGCCTCAAGCATTTTGGGGTCAAATGGCGCGGTACTCATTGCATGACCTCTTCGCCGTTTCCGCCGCGCAAGGAGAACTCGATCAGCGTCATCAATGTCTCGCGGCGGGTGGACAGCGATGGCGCCTCCAGCAGGGCCTGTTTATCCTCAGGCTCAAACGGACAAAGCATGGACAGCGAATTGATCAGCAGCTCATCTTCTGCCTCGCTCAGGCTGTCCCAATCGGTCGATAGCCCTTGATCGGCGAGATAACGGCCCAGCGCATCCATAAATCGGTCGCGGTCAAAAGTGGTGTCCTTCTCGACCGGACCAAGATCGCGGTCAAAGCCCTGCCAATTCACCTTGCACCGACGATATGGGGTAAAACCCTCTACCTCTTCGAGAATCCTGAACCGTGATGCACCTGACAAGGTGATCATGTAGCGCCCATCTTCGGTTTCGGAAAAAGCGGTGAGCTTGCCTGCACATCCAATTGCATGCAATTTCCCGTCCCCGCCCGGCGCGTCATAGGGTTGCACCATACCGATTAAGCGTGATGACGTTTTTAACACGTCATCCAGCATCGCCAGATAACGCGGTTCGAAGAGATGTAACGGCAACCGGGCGCGCGGCAATAAGAGCGCGCCTGGGAGGGGAAACACCGGAATGATGTCTGGCAGGTCGGTCGGCGATATCATGTATACACAGGTAGGCCGAAGCCGCCATCAGGCAAATATCAGTGATGAAAGTTTGCGGCGTCCGTTTAGAACGATCGGGTCTTTGGCCTCTCGCGCATCGAAAATGGTAAAGAGCTGGGTCTTTGCAGCCCCGTCGTTCCAGTCGCGATCGCGCCGGAACAGTTCCAGCAATTCGTTCACCGCGTCTTCGACATTGCCATTGGCATGAAGCGCAATGGCCAGATCAAAGCGGGCCTGATGGTTGTCCGGTTCTGCACTAACCGTTGCTTGCAAATCGGCGACTGGGCCAGCATTGGCCGCTTCGCGCGCCAGTGTGATCTGCGCATGAACGGCTTCCAGCAGTGGGTCGGTGGATATCTCGGCTGGCGCACCGTTTAGAATTGCCTCGGCCTGATCAACGTCATCAAGCGCAAGATAAGACCGGACAAGGCCAGCATAGGCGGCAGCATTGTTGGGATCTTCCTGCAGAATAGCTGCAAATGTCTCAGCCGCATCGGCGGCAGCACCTTCTGCGAGCATTTGGTCGGCAGCCTCGATGGCGGCTGTCAGGCCATCCGCAGCGGGGTCACCTGCCAAGGCGGCGATTTTTTCGACAAATGCGTCAATCTCCGACGGGGGCAAAGCACCCTGAAAGCCATCGACCGGCCTGCCCTGAAAGAACGCGTACACCGTTGGAATGGACTGAACCTGCAACTGACCGGCATAGGCCTGGTTGGCATCCACGTCCACTTTGACCAGCTTGACGCGTCCCCCGGCTTTGGTCACCGCCGCCTCAATCGCGGGGCCGAGTGTTTTACAGGGGCCACACCAAGGCGCCCAGAAATCCACAATGACCGGCACAGTCTGGGACGCTTCGATCACATCGGCCGCAAAACTGGCATCGGTGCTATCCTTGATCAGATCAGCGGGGGCGGCGTTCTGGCCTGCATCCAGTTCCAGCATGGTCTGTCTCCTTTGTCTTTGGTTGCGCCTTATATGTGCCCAAAGGGACGGAAGGCCAAGGGGCAAAGCCACTTTACCATTCAAGGGCTGCGCCATAGCTTGCGCCAATGACCAAGGCTGATCCTGACAGACCGAAACTTGGCGCGATCGCCGTGGTGTTTCACGACGGTCGCTTTCTGCTGGTCAAACGCAAGAACGCACCCAACGCCGATACCTGGGGCTTTCCCGGCGGCCATGTCGATCTGGGTGAAACGGCCATGGCGGCGGCGGAACGTGAATTGCGGGAAGAAACCGGTGTGGTTGGCACGGCACAGCATTACCTGACGAATGTCGACGTGATCGAACGCGATGCGGAAGGGCATGTGCTTTATCACTATCTGCTGGCCGCAGTGCGATGCCAATATCTAAGCGGAACACCGGTTGCGGCGGATGATGCCGCCGATGCCGGATGGTTCACAGCCGATCAGGCCGCAACGCTGCAGCAAAGCCCAAATGTCCAGATGGTCATCGATCTGGCGATGGCGCATGCAGCAGGCGATCAACCTTCTTCGATCGCGGCAACCATTGGACCAAGCTGAAAGCCAATATCCGATCGTCCCAGGGCAGGTGCGTACAAACGCGACACCTTGCCATCGAAATAGAGCGCATTTGGCAGCCTCAGATAATCGCGAAAGACGCTGCCGAATTCGTGAAAGCTGACCGCGTCGTTCGAAATGACAAACACAGCCTGCGTTCCGGTCGCATTGACGCCCACGCCATTTCGGATGAAGCGCGAGGTGCTGTCGGGCAGAAATCGCGGATGCAGCGCCCCGTCGATGACCAGCATCGGACCCGACTGTGTGGCATCCCGACATGCAGGACCGTCCTCGACATAGCGCTGCGTCTCGTAGACTTGTGCATATCCGTCATTGATGCAAAAGATGCCATTGGGCAGCAAGCCGAAGTTACCAGGGCCTGCATTGGTAATGACCCGCATGGTTTCGACGCCGTCCTCGATGTAATGTCCGACAGGCGACCGATCATCGTGGTACATGCCGGCATTCATGGCAAAGTGAACGGACGCGACACCGGGCTGACCTTCGATGGCGCGCAGGTTGCCGATGACATCACCGTTGGCATCCTGGTGAAACAGTTTCAGGCGCTCCGTGGTGACATCCACGGTGCAGGCCGTGTAGCTGTGATCGCCGTATTGAATGTCTTCACAGGTGACGGCGACTGCCGGGGCGGACCACAGACCCAATGCGACACAAAGCCAACGCATCAATCATCAAGGTCCTGCCGCACATGATCATCAGCCAAGAGCGCGCGCGTCGCATCCATCTGATCGAAAGTGCCATCAATCTCGAACCGGAGTTCTGGCGCGAATTTCATGGATCCGCCTTTGACGACCAAGTGCCGAATTTCATGTCGGTTGCGCCGCAGCGCGTCCAGCGCCTCTTCTTTGCCCTGTCCGCCTAGCGGCAGCACGAAAGCTGTCGCGATCCGCAAATCAGGTGTCATTCGCACCTCACCCACGGTGATGGACATCCGCGCGAGATCGTCGTCATGCACATCGCCACGTTGCAATACCTCTGACAAGATACGCCGGAATTGTTCGCCGACCCGCAGCATTCGCTGCGTCGGCGCCTTGCCGTCACGATTTGAATTCTTTGCCATGTCTCTCATGTACGCCGTGATAGGCCCGATGCCAAGCAAGGCTTTGCGTCAATCGCAAACCACCGCTAAGAGATGTCGGCACAGATAAGGAAACCGACCATGACAGATCTTCCCGGCATCGTAATTACCGGCGCATCCGGCAAGATGGGCAAGATGCTGACGAAAACCGTGCTCGGCTCGGACAAATGCCGCCTGGTCGGTGTGCTGGAACGCAGCGGTCACGATTGGGTAGGGCAGGATGTGGGGATCGTGACCGGGGGTCAGCCGGTCGGGGTTGCCGTGACGGATGACGCGGTCGAGGTTTTCGCAAAGGCCCAAGCGGTGATCGACTTCACCGCACCTGCCGCTACTGTGGGTTTTGCTGGCCTTGCGGCACAAGCCCGCGCGGTTCACGTGATCGGCACGACGGGGTTGAGTGACGCTGACCTGAAAGCGATCAACGCGGCCGCCCGTCATGCGGTGATCGTGCGGGCGGGCAACATGTCTTTGGGCGTGAACCTGCTGGTGCAACTGACCAGACGGGTTGCGGCCGCGTTGGATGATGACTTTGACATCGAAGTGATCGAGGCGCATCACAACCAAAAGGTTGATGCGCCTTCTGGCACCGCGTTGATGCTGGGTGAGGCCGCTGCCGAGGGGCGCGGCGTGACGCTGGGCGATGTGCGCGATGCCGGACGCAACGGGATCACTGGCGCACGCAAGAAGGGTGATATTGGCTTTAGCGCCATTCGCGGCGGCGATATCGTGGGTGAACATGATGTGTTGTTTGCTGCGGCGGGGGAACGGATCACGCTGCGGCATGTGGCAACTGATCGGGCCATATTCGCGCGCGGTGCGCTCAAGGCCGCACTTTGGGGGCAGGACAAATCCCCCGGCGAATATGATATGATGGATGTTCTCGGCATATAACCGCCATAGGGACCGGCCTGATTGAACCAAAACTGCCCGTGCAGCGTATCAAAGGCATCTTCGACAAAGAGGTGTGCTATGAGATTTGGTTTACTTTCGCTGATCCTTGCAGCAATCGCTCTGCCGGCTGCGGCGGACAGCTACGTCCCTGTCAAAGATCAAGAAACATTCGTTTCCTTGGTGGATGGCAAAGAACTTCGTAACCGCCTTTACGGGGTACGGGTCAATGTCTTTGAAAACGGGCAGATCGCGGGCGGTGCGCTGGGCTGGGACATTATCGGATCGTGGACATGGCAGGACGGCTATTTCTGCCGCGAGATGAGCTGGGGCGGGGAGCCGATCCCGTACAATTGCCAACTTGTGGAGGCGCAGGGCAGCGAGCGGTTGCGTTTCACGGTGGACCGTGGCGCGGGGGATTCCGCATCCTTTCGGCTGCAATAGTCAGTCGAAGTTTGGCGCGCCGTATTTCAAGATAACCGGGACGACCAGTTCTTCTTCATCGATAAGATGACGGTCGAGCAGGCGTTCTAGTGTGTTCAGATCGGCCCGGAATGCCCCGGCAACCGACTGCAGCCGATCACGATCATCTGCATGACGGATCACTGCGTTGGCGGCATCTACGAAACCCGCAAGGCGTCCATCGATGTCGTGATGATCCTTGTCAAGAATATCAAACCCTTTGGCGATCCGTGCATCCTGCTTTGCCAGTTTGGGGAAATAGTATGTGTCTTCGATTGTGTGATGCTCGTGCAGGCCATTCACGAACATGCCGCCTTGGTGCGCCACGAAGACGGCGTAGTCTTCCGGTGATGTGCGGTGATCCAGCAACGTTTCTGTGCTTTGCAACAGATCACCCAGGATGCGACGGAACATGATGTGGCGGTCCAGCCAGAAGCGGACCAGCCCATCAAAGCCAGGGTCATGCACCCACCCGTTGCGCGGGTATTCTGCCAACAGCACACGTAACGCATCAGGCAATTCATGCCGCGCGCCAAGGGCCAGGTTGTTCACAGCGTTTCCAATCAATTTTGCGTCTGTCCTGATCTAGCGCGGCACAACATGGACACCAAATGCGGCCCTTACCCCCGAATCAAGCAGACCGTGATCGCCACCACTGCTTAGATAATTCCGTCTGTTGACGCGAATTTATCCACATGTTGCGCTATCGGCGGGCATATGCGCATTGGAGCGAAATGTCTCAAGGTTAAGATCCGATTAACCTTGCCATTTCTCTTTTCCCGCCAAAAGATAGATCCATCCGCGCTTCGCCAGCGCATTCCACAGCCAATGATTGCATCACGACAAGATGTAACAACAGGGAGATGTTCATGACATTGAAGACAAAGCTACTCGCCACAACCTCTGCTCTTTTGATCGCGGCGTCCGGCGCCGTGTATGCCGACGGACATGCCACGCATCCCGAAACAGGAGAACCGCTCGCCTCTGACCAGACCTTTACCTATCGCGATCTTGACGAGAGCCCATCCATTGATCCCGGCCTTGCCGAAGATAGTGCAGGCGGTGACATTTTGCGCGACCTGTTTGAAGGGCTTTATAACCAAGACGCGACGGGCAATCTTGTGCCGGGCGTTGCGCTCAGCCATGAGGTGAGCGACGATAACCTCGTCTATACATTCACACTGCGCGATGACGCCAAATGGTCGAACGGTGACACCGTGACAGCCGGCGATTTCGAATATGCCTGGAAACGCGCAGCATCCCCGGATCTTGCTTCGCCCTATTCGTGGTTCATCGAACTGATGGCGCTGGAAAACGCGTCCGAGGTGATCGCTGGTGACATGGATCCATCCGAACTGGGTGTAACAGCCATTGACGACACGACGCTGGAAGTGCGGTTGATCCAACCGCTGCCCTACTTCCCACAAATGCTGACCCACTTCACGACCTTCCCGGTGCATCAGGCCACGGTTGAGGAATTCGGGACCGATTGGACCAAACCCGGCAACATGGTTTCGAATGGTGCCTATATGCTGACCGAGCACGTGCCGCAGGAAAAGCTCGTCCGTGAACGCAACGAGATGTATTGGGACAACGACAACACGATCATCGAAAAGGTCACATCACTGGTGATCAACGATGAAAACGTGGCGCTGACCCGTTACCTGGCCGGTGAGTTGGACCGGACGGATGTGCCTGCGGGACAATTCCCGCGTCTGGCAGCAGAGTATCCGGATCAAGCCGTGTCGGTTCCGTTGTCGTGCTCGTACTACTACATGTTCAACCTGCGTGACGGCGCACCAGAGGAGATCCAGAACCCAGACGTGCGCCGTGCGCTCAGCCTTGCTGTTGATCGGGACATCATCGTTGAAAATGTGCTCGCTGGTGGTCAGAAACCTGCCTACACCTTTACGCATTGGGCAACTGCCGGGTTCGAAACACCTGACATTCCCAAAGCGTCCATGACACAGGCCGAGCGGAACGAAATGGCGCAGGAGCTTATGGCAAATGCCGGCTTTGGCCCCGATAACCCGCTTGAGATCGATCTGGTATACAACACGTCCGACAGTCACAAATCCGTTGCTGTGGCGATCAGCCAGATGTGGAAGCAGACCCTGGGCGTTGAAACCACCTTGGCCAATCAGGAATGGCAGACATTCCTTGAAGCGCGGTCCAACGGTGATTTCGAAGTTGCGCGTGGTGGCTGGTGTGCGGACTATAATGAGGCGTCCACCTTCCTTGACCTGATGCAGTCAGAGTCTGGCTACAACGACAGCAAGTACGTGAACCCAGAAGTTGATGCGCTGTTGGCCGAAGCCAAGACCGCCGACAATGCGCAGGCCAATTATGATCGGGTTGAAGAGTTCATTGCACAAGACGCGCCGATCATCCCAATCTACCACTACGCATCGGTGAAGATGTTTGCCGAAAACCTCGAAGGGTGGCCCTTCGATAACTTCCAACAGAACTGGTACTCCAAAGATCTCTACAAGATCGCCGAGTAATCACATCACGTGAGAAGCCGCGCCCCCGATAGGGGTGCGGTTTCCCCCTTCTGTTAGGACCTCTAAGAGATGCTGAGCTTTGTGATCCGCCGCCTTGCCGTGGCCATTCCGACCCTTTTAATACTGGTCGTTTTGTCTTTCATTCTGATGTATTCGGCACCGGGTGGTCCGTTCAATTCCGAGCGACCGCTACCGCCCGAAGTGCTGGCGAATATCGAGGCGAAATACGGGCTCGATCAGCCTTTCTGGGCGCAAATCGTCAATTATGTCTGGAGCGTCGTCACCGCTTTCGATTTCGGGCCTTCCTTTCAGTATAAGGACCGCACGGTCAATGATGTGATCGCGCAAGGCTTTCCGGTGACGTTGACCTATGGTTTCTGGTCGTTTGTCGTTGCTGTCACCATTGGCGTGTCTTTGGGTATCGCCGCGGCGATCAGGCAGAATTCTTGGCTGGACTATCTGGCTGTCGGGATTTCCATCGGCGCGCAAGTGCTGCCAAATTTCGTGATGGCACCTATCCTGCTTTTGATCTTCACGCTTTGGTTGGGCTGGTTGCCGGGCGGCGGTTGGGAAGGTGGGCAATGGCAATATCTGATCATGCCGGTTATCGCGCTGTCGACATCCTACATGGCCTCTATCGCACGGATCACCCGATCATCGATGCTTGAGGTGCTTAATACCAATTTCATTCGTACCGCACAGGCCAAAGGCCTGCCGATGCGGCGGGTGATCTGGCGGCACGCGATGAAACCAACGATCCTTCCTGTCCTGTCCTATCTGGGACCGGCATTCGTGGGGATGATCACAGGATCCGTCATCATCGACGTTTTCTTTTCTACAGGCGGGATCGGACAGTTCTTCGTAAACTCGGCCTTTAACCGGGACTATTCCGTCATCATGGGCATCACTATTCTGGTGGGCGCCCTGACAATCCTGTTCAACCTTGTGGTCGATATCCTGTATGCATGGATCGACCCCAAAATCCGCTATTAGGGGGCCGCAAGATGTTTCCGAACAGAGCTGCAGTCGAAGGTGTCGGCGACGCGATGGAACTGGCCGAGGTCAGGGGACGGTCACTTTGGGCAGATGCCCGCACCCGTTTTTTTCGAAACAAGGCCGCAGTTGCATCCCTTGTCATGCTTGGCTTTGTCGCTGCATTTGCATTGTTTGGTGGAGCCATTGCGCAATACGAAAACGACTTTGTCGATTTTTCGCTGATCGGCAGCAACGCCTATCTTGGTGTGCCATCCATTGAAACCGGACACTATTTCGGCACCGACAGCAATGGCCGCGACCTGTTTGCCCGCACAGTCCAGGGGACAGGTATATCGTTGATGGTGGGGATCGTTGGTGCATTGGTCGCGGTAGTTGTTGGCACGCTTTATGGTGCGACGGCCGGATATTATGGCGGGCGCATTGACGGCATCATGATGCGCACTGTTGATGTGCTGATGTCGATCCCATTCATGTTCGTGCTGATCCTGATGCTGGTCATCTTTGGTCGGTCGATCTTTATGCTGTTTCTAGGGATCGGCTTGATCTCATGGCTCGACATGGCGCGTATTGCGCGGGGGCAGACACTGACCATCAAGAACAAGGAATTTGTTGAGGTGGCGGTGGCCACCGGCGTACATCCCATCAAGATCATCCTGCGCCATATCGTGCCGAACCTGCTGGGTATCGTGATCGTCTATGCGACGCTTCTGGTGCCCAACATGATCATTTTCGAAAGCTTCATCAGCTTTCTGGGCCTTGGCGTGCAGGAACCGGCAACATCGCTAGGTGCGCTGATCAACGAAGGCTCGCGCACAATGCAATTCGGTTATCACTGGCAGATTGCCTTCCCGCTTTTCTTCTTCGTCATCACCATCTTCGCCTTCTTCTTTGTCGGTGATGGGTTGCGTGACGCGCTTGACCCCAAGGACCGATAAGTCATGAGCCTTCTCGAAATCGAAAACCTGTCGGTGACCTTCACGACTGCCGATGGCGATGTGAATGCGGTCAATGGCGTGACGTTCAATATCGACAAGGGTGAGACGCTGGCTATCGTTGGTGAGTCCGGCTCGGGCAAAAGCCAGACCGCCTTTGCCGCCATGGGGCTTTTGGCCAAGAACGGGCGTGCGTCGGGTATCGCGCGGTTTGACGGCAAGGACCTGTTGGCGATGAGCCAGAAAGAGTTCAACAAGATTCGCAGCAAAGACATGGCGATGATCTTTCAGGACCCGATGACGTCGCTGAACCCCTATCTGCGGGTCAGTGAGCAGATGGCAGAGGTACTGATGCTGCATCAGGGCATCGGCAAATCAAAGGCGATCAAAGAGGCCGTGCGCCTGCTCGACGCTGTGCGCATCCCTGACGCCGCCACCCGCGTGACCATGTACCCGCATGAGTTTTCCGGCGGCATGCGCCAGCGCATCATGATTGCCATGTCGCTTCTCTGCCAGCCACGTCTGTTGATCGCGGATGAACCGACAACGGCACTGGACGTCACTGTGCAGGCGCAGATCATGCAAGTCCTTGCGGATGTGCGGAATGATTTTGGCACAGCCGTCATCCTGATCACCCATGACCTCGGCATCGTGGCCGGCTTCTGCGATCGGACGCTGGTGATGTATGGCGGCCAGATCATGGAGGAAGGGCCGACCGACGATATCTTTGCCGACCCTTCGCATCCCTACACAAGCGGTCTGCTAAAAGCGGTGCCTCGCCTCGACAAAGACGAGGCAACCTTGGCAACAATCGCGGGTGAGCCGCCGGATATGTCGCATTTGCCGCCCGGTTGCCCATTCTCTCCGCGTTGCGCGCAGATACTGAACAATTGCCGTGCAGAACGCCCCGCACTTGAAACAAGCGGCACAAGGCGCCGTGCCTGTCACCTGCCCGTGAAGAAAGTCGCATAATGGCCCCGCTCCTTTCCGTCCGAAACCTGTCGGTCACCTTTGACGTGCGTCGCCCTGGATCCTGGCCATGGACGCCATCGCTCAAGCTGCATGCCGTTTCCGAGGTCTCTTTCGACATTCAGCAAGGTGAATGCCTGGGCATTGTTGGCGAATCAGGGTCCGGCAAATCCACCATCGCGCGGGCCGTTGTTGGTACGATCCCATCTTCGGGAGGTAATATCTTTTTTGAGGATCACGATCTTGCCAATATGGACACGCGCCAGCGCCGGGTTCATCGGCGTGACGTGCAGATGATCTTTCAAGACCCGCTTGCAGCCCTGAACCCCCGTATGACGGTGGGTGAAATCATCGCCGAGCCGCTGATCACACATGAGCCGAACACCGCTCGCAAAGAGGTTAAGGCACGTGTGGGTGAGTTGATGGAACGCGTTGGGCTTTTGCCGAACCTCATCAACCGCTACCCGCACGAATTTTCGGGTGGGCAATGCCAACGGATCGGCATCGCGCGAGCGTTGATCCTGCGGCCAAAGCTGATCATCTGCGACGAACCCGTCTCTGCATTGGATGTGTCCGTCCAGGCGCAGGTGATCAATCTGCTGATGGAATTGCAGCGGGATATGGGCCTGTCAATGATCTTCATCGCGCATGATCTAAGCGTTGTGAAACACATCAGTGATCGGGTGTTGGTTCTCTATCTTGGCCGTGTGATGGAGACGGCAGAAAGCCATAAATTGACCACAGCACCGGAACATCCCTACAGTCAGGCCTTGATTTCGTCGGTCCCCATCCCCGATCCGGTGCTTGAACGTGCCCGTCCGAGACCCATTCTAGAGGGTGAGCTGCCGTCACCATTGCGCCCACCGTCGGGCTGTGTCTTTCGCACCCGGTGCCCCAAGGCGCAGCCATCCTGTGCCGAGGCACGACCGGCGTTGGATGACATCGGCGGTCGGCACTTTGTGGCTTGCCCCTTTCACGAGGCGCAGCAGGTGCTTGTTGCCGGTCAATAGGCCTGGCAGGCGCGAAAGCGTGACATGTCCCAACTGATCACCGGTCTTATTCAGTCAATCGGGATCCAGACCTCGACCTCCCCACGACCGGTTTGGACGTCAAAGCGCTGATCATAGCGTTCGAATTCCGGCGCCTGCCGGGGTTCAAGCCCAGCATCGGGTAGCGCCTTGTTCCAAATGGTATAAACAGTCTTTGGAAAGTCGGCAATGTGGCCGGAATGCGTGAAAACGGCGTAGCGTCCCGCAGGTAGGTGCACGTCAGACATGTCCTTTGGCACACCTGTGCCGGCTGGCGCTTCCACACCCGCGACATATCGAAACGTCCCTTGTCCATCGGCGTCACAGCAAACGCCATACGCACAATCCCCGATCAAGTCGGCAACCTCGTCTTCACGTGCGTTAAACTGCGCCCACAGGGTCGCAAGCGCACTGTTGTCATCAAAGGTGGCAATCTGATCAAGGCCGATGACGCGGAATGCAGGCCTTGTCCTGATCTCTGGTGCGGCAACATCAACGATCATCTCTTTTTGCATCTTCAAGGGCTCCATCAGGCTAAGGGTTTCCAGACAGCGCATTTTGCAGACACTTTGGGGTGTCATCCCAAAATAGGCGACAAACGCGCGGGTGAATGCCGCATGCGAGTTATACTGTGCGTCCAGCGCAACCGAGAGGACGGTTTGCCGCCCTGCGGCAAGTTGCTGGGCTGCGACGCTCAACCGCCGTGCGCGCAGATAAGCCATGGGTGAAAGCCCTGATGCCAAACGAAAGCTGCGCGCCATATGGTATGGGCTGATTGCGCAGGCCTGCGCCAGGTCACTAAGCGTCACCGGTTGGTGCAACCGCATTTCGATCTGCCAAATCAGCTTGTTCAGAACAGACATGTCATCTCTTGCCACGACATTCACAGCGACACTATTGCACATGGCGCGAAAGGCCGCTTGATCGGGATTGCGGGATAGAATGGGCGGATCGCCGGTCTTATGCTTTTGCGAATTCATACCGCCGCTGCGGTAACAGCGACACCCCGCTGCAATGGGTCATAGAGCTAGCACAGCGATTGATCACGCAGCACCATACGATAAAGGGACGGGTATGCTGCAGGTGTTGAAACGGTTCGCGATTGGAATGACGCTGTTGATTGCCGCTTTGTGGGCCGGAAACAGCTCAAGTCTCGTGAGTGGGTTGGAACAGCACAAAACACGCCTGATCGCACATCGCGGCGTGCATCAAATCTATGTTGGGGCGGATCGCAGCAATTCCGCCTGCCACGCCGCGCCTGTTGCACCTCTCAGGCACAATTTCATCGAAAACACGCTTCCTTCCATGAAAGAGGCATTTCGCCTTGGTGCAGATGTGGTGGAGATTGATGTCCACCTGACAACGGATCGTATCTTTGCTGTTTTTCATGACTGGACGGTCGATTGCCGCACCGACGGAACGGGCGTAACGCGCCAGCAGCGCTTTGCCGATTTGGCGATGCTTGATATCGGATACCACTACGATGACGGCTCTGAAACCTATCCGTTGCGGGGACGCGGCGTGGGATTGATGCCGTCCTTGGAACAGGTGTTCGACCAAAACAGCACCGGAGCATTCCTGATAAATTTCAAAAGCCGGCGCCGCGAAGATGGGCTAGCGCTGGCAACTTTGTTGGACAACCCCCGGCATCTTTCGCAGGTATACGGTGTCTATGGCGGGGACGCGCCAACGCAAGCGGCCATCGCGCAGGTTCCAAACCTTCGCGGATTTGGCAGGATGTCTTTGCGCACCTGCCTTCTGCACTATGCCGTATCGGGGTGGAGCGGCTACATGCCTCCGAGCTGCCACAACACGATTGTGCTGATCCCGCAAAACTACGCCCCGTTGTTGTGGGGATGGCCACATCGACTGACCCGCAGGTTCAAAGCGGTTGGTACCGATGTTATTCTGGTTGGACCGTATGACGGATCTGGCTTTGCGAGCGGCATTGATAATGCAACGACATTTGACAAGGTCCCGGTCGCCTTTGACGGGTACATCTGGACCAACCGGATTGAGGTCATTGGGCCGCTTCATGCCGTGAATAGAAACTAGATCCCGACATCAATGCGCGTGGCGCATGTCGGTTTTCTGATCTGTCTCATCTGAAGTTGCAGCGCATTTTGAATGAATTGTCTCTTTAAGCCTCCTTTCACGTCTCATCAGGTAGCCCTGCCTGTGGGTGAGAAAAGGTGGATGATATGAGTGCAGGATCAAACGCACCGACCATTATCAAAAGAAAGAAAGTTGTTGGCGGTGGGGGCCACCACGGTGGCGCCTGGAAAGTCGCATACGCTGATTTCGTCACAGCGATGATGGCGTTTTTCATGCTGATGTGGCTGCTGAACGCGACCACCGAACAGCAACGCAAGGGCATCGCAGATTACTTTGCGCCGACCATTTCGGTTAGCCGTGTATCAGGTGGCGGATCGGATGCGTTTGGCGGTGACAACATCTTCACCCAGCAACAGCTTGCGCAAAGCGGGACAGGCATCAATCAACCCACAATCGGGACGAACCCGATCACGGCAGAACAGGCAGCGGCGGATGCTGCAGCAGCCGCGCAGGTGGCTGCCTTGCGCGATATTGAGGCAGTTTTGATGGGTGTCGGTGGTGAAAGTCTGCTATCGGAACTGGCACTTCGCCACATTGTCACCCGACTGACGGATGAAGGTCTGGTGATCGAAATTTTTGATCTGCCGGATGCGGTGCTTTTTCCACCTGACAGTATCATCCCCAACCCTGTCACTATTGAAGTTGCTGGCATCCTGGCGAGACTTTTTGAAAGCGTCAGCAACGAGGTCGCGGTTACAGGGCACCTTAGCGCAAAGTCGGTTGTGCATGTCGACAATCCGCTTTGGGAATTATCCATGGGCAGGGCAACACAGATGCGATTGTTGCTCGAAGACGGCGGGCTGAACCCCTTGCGCATTGCACGTATTTCAGGTGCCGGTGACAGGAACCCGGCCGTGCGTGATGCGACAGCACCACGCAATAACCGCCTGGAGGTCGTTCTGCTTCGGACGGATCGCTCGCGCTAACTAGATCATATTTGAGCTATTAGGCGGACGTTAAGGCCGGACGTTTAGGAAGATGGAAAGTAACGTCATCTTCCGATGCAGAAAGGCTCTTATTTATGACGATTTCTTCCTCTTTGAATGCGAGTGTTGCGGGCTTGGCAGCGAATGCATCGCGGCTGGCGACGATCTCCGACAATATCTCGAATTCATCGACCTATGGATACAAACGCGCTGTGACCGACTTTCAATCCATGGTGATTGAAAGTGGGCGGGGCACGTATTCTGCTGGCGGCGTGCGGACAACGACCGCGCGGTTGATTGATGAACGCGGGGCGCTTGTTTCCACGTCAAACCCAACTGACCTCGCTGTCCGTGGGCGCGGAATGTTGCCGGTCACATCGGAAACGTCCGTGGCCGTCGCAAATGGGGAAAACCCGCTGTTTTTGACCACAACCGGGTCATTCCGACCAGATGCGCAAGGGTATCTGCGCAGTCCGGGTGGTCTTGTCCTTTTGGGTGTACCGGCGCTGGCAGACGGATCGATCCCGAATTATCCCCGTGATTCAATTGACGGGCTGGTGCCGGTGCAGATCAACGCAAACCAGTTTGCGGGTGAGGCGACGACACGTGTTGATTTGTCGGTCAACCTACCCGCGACTTCAACACGCGAAGGCGCGCCGGGCGACAGCGAGTCCCTCTCGGTTGAGTATTTCGATAATCTCGGTGCCTCCTCAAATCTCAGCTTTACGTTCACCCCGACCGTCCCCGCCAATGGCGCATCAAACGAGTGGACGATGGAAATCCGCGACAGCGAATCCGATGTTGACGCAAACGGGATCCCTGACGTGGTTGGTGAATATACATTGACCTTTGACGCGACACGCGGCGGCGGCGGGACACTTGCCAACGTTGTGAACACTGCGGCTGGCATTGGCGGTCCGTATGATCCAGCGACCGGAATCCTGACAATCGCCGTGGATGGCGGGCCGATGGAAATCAATATTGGCGAAATTGGCAGCTCGATCGGTCTGACCCAGCTGTCCGATGCATTTGCGCCCGTCTCAATCTCAAAGAACGGTACCCCAGTCGGCAGCCTAACTTCCGTTGAGGTCGATCAGAACGGATTTGTCCGCGCATCCTTTGACATCGGGATCAACAGGGTACTGTACCAAATTCCGCTGGTGGATGTTCCGAATGTCAACGGGCTAGAGACATTGGACCAACAAAGCTATCGTGTAACACCCGATAGTGGGACATTCTTTCTATGGGATGCCGGCGACGGGCCAACCGGAGATATTGTTAGCTTCGCTCGTGAGGAATCGGCAACTGATGTTGCCGGCGAACTCACTGAACTGATCCAGACGCAGCGCGCGTATTCGTCGAACGCGAAGGTCATTCAGACCGTCGATGAAATGCTGCAGGAAACCACAAATATCAAACGTTAACCTTGTTTCGGGATAAGTCGTCATGAGCATCTCCAGCGCCCTTAACAACGCCGTCTCTGGTTTGACAGCCAATGCACGCATTGCAGAGGTCACATCCTCCAACCTGGCCAATGCGCTGACGGATGGTTACGGACGCAGGTCGGTCGATCTTTCCGCCGTCCAGGTTGGCAACATGGGTGGTGGTGTCCGGGTCGACGGGATCACGCGATTTTCCGATGCCGGCCTGTTGTCGGACCGGCGCTTGGCCGATGCGGCCTTGCAAGGCCAGCAGCGCAGTACAGACATGCTTATGCGGCTAGAGCAAACACTGGGCGGGCCCGAAGATTTGGCTGGACTCGGCGCAAGACTGGCCGCTTTCGAAGGGGCCCTGATCAGCGCGAGCAGCGATCCGGCATCTGACATGCGTCTGAACACCGTTGTATCGCGCCTGAACGATGTGACCCAGACATTGCAAAACAACACCCGGAGCATCCAAGGTCTGCGGCAAGAGGCAGACGCTGCCATCAACCGCGATATCGAGACACTGAATATGGCACTGCGGCAAGTCGAAGCAATGAATGCTGACATCACGCGACTGGCGGGCAGCGGCAACGACCCCTCAGCCATCATCGATGCGCGCCAAAATGTCGTTGATCAAATCGCTGGTATTGTGCCGGTGCGTGAAGTGCCGCGCGACACAGGCGCGATAGGCCTGATAACAACGTCAGGAACCACCTTGCTGGACAGCCAGGCCGTACAATTCGGATTTGTGCCAACACCGACGATTACCGCCGACATGACCCTAGCATCCGGCGCATTGTCCGGCATCACACTCGATGGCGTACCGCTCGACCCAACGACTGGCGTCGGTCGCCTTGATGGTGGCTCACTCGGATCTGCATTCGCCATGCGGGATCGTACCTTGGTTGACGTTCAATCATCCTTGGATGGCGTTGCGGTGGACCTGATTGCCCGGTTCCAGGACCCCGCCAATGATCCAACATTATTGCCTGGCGATACTGGCATTCTGACTGACCAAGGCGGCCCGCTCGATCTAACGAATGTAACTGGCATCGCCGGCCGTATTGCAATCAATGCCTCGGTTGATCCTGCAGCGGGTGGAACACCATCGCTTCTGCGGGAGGGCCTGAATGCGCCTGGGCCCGGACCCGCTGGCAACAGCGCACAATTGAATCGCTGGATCGCCGCATTGGATGTCGCGCGGTCCGATTTGCCGGGCGCGCCAATGCAAACGGCCGCCGGCCGCGCGGCGGTATTCACGGCCGATATCGGTGCGACACGACTTGCATCAGAAGAGCAGCTTAGCTTCACTTCGGCGCGCTGGGATACGCTGCGCGAAGCAGAACTTGCCAACGGTGTCGATACAGACTTGGAACTGCAAATGCTGCTCCGTGTAGAGCAGGCCTATGCTGCAAATGCCAAGGTCATTCAAACCGTTGACTTCATGATGCAGCGCCTGATGGAGATTTAGACAATGCCGATTGTTTCCGTGGGCGATATGTCCCAGCAATTTATCTCAATGCGAAATGGGGGGGCGATCAAAACAGAATTGTCCCGCCTTGCGGAAAGCCTTTCCAGTGGACGCGTCGACGATGTCACAAAAGTTCTTGGCGGAGATACGTCGCGCCTGTCGGGCATCAACTATTCGCTGACCCAGCTGGATGGATACATTGAGGCGGCCAAAGAGACCAGCCAAACGTTGACGCGGATGCAGGAGGTTCTTGCCAGAGTCGATACGCTGCGGTCAGAGGCAAGCACAGAATTCCTTTTGATTAATGACGAAAGCACACAGACTCAAATCGACAACTCCGCGCGCGCTGGCGCACGCAATTTTGACGTCCTCGTCACAACATTGAACACGCAAGTTGCCGACCGTGCATTGCTGGGTGGGGCGGCGGTAACAGGTCCGCCACTTGCTGCCGCAGATGTCATGCTTGCGGACTTGCGCACCGCAATCGGCGGTGCGACCGATTTTGCAGCAATCGATGCAGCGATAACAGCATGGTTTGACGATCCTGCCGGTGGCTTTGCAACAATTGCCTATCTTGGCGATACCGGGAATGTCGTTGAAAAACGAATTTCCGATACCAAGACGGTGCCCATTGAAGCGCGCGCCGACAATGCGGCGATCCGCGAAACCCTGAAAGGTGCCGCCTATGCTGCGTTGGCAGACAATTTACCTGGCCTTGATCGGCAGACTAAGTCTGCATTGCTGCAACAAGCCGGTACCGGTCTGTTTGCAGCTGCAGATGGTTTGGTATCAGTCCAATCACAGATCGGTAGTGTCGAAGCCGAAGTTGAACAATCGCTCACTGAAATGAATGCTCAAACCAGCGCGCTGCAAATAGCGAAAAACGACATTGTCCAGGCAGATCCGTTCGAGACAGCATCGCGGCTGCAAAGTGTACAACTCCAGCTTGAGACCCATTACAGCGTGACTGCGCGTCTGTCTGACCTTAGCTTACTCAGGTATATTTGATGAGACATATGTTAATACTCCTTCTTGCGTTTATGGTTGCGCTGCCCCAGATGGCATCAGCAACGCCCATCCGCATCAAAGATCTGGTAGAGTTCGACGGGGTACGTTCAAATGATCTCGTTGGCTATGGCCTTGTTGTCGGCCTCAACGGCACTGGTGACGGTTTGCGAAACTCTCCCTTCACCGAAGAAATATTGAGCAATATTTTAGAACGGTTGGGCGTCAACGTCACGGGAGAGCAATTCCGCCCCAAGAATGTGGCAGCGGTGTTGGTGACAGCAAGCTTGCCCCCTTTCGCACGCGCAGGCAGCCCTGTTGATGTGACAGTTTCCGCAATCGGCGATGCCAACAGCTTGCTGGGCGGTACGTTGATCATGACTCCACTCAATGCCGCCGATGGGGATATCTACGCCGTCGCACAAGGCACAATCATCGCAGGCGGTGCCTCGGCGGCTGGCGATGGAGCAAGCGTTGTCCAAGGGGTGCCGACATCCGGCGTCATACCGTCTGGCGCGACGGTCGAACGTGAAGTTGCCTTTGACTTTTCGAACATGACAAGTCTGCGTTTGGCGCTCCGCACACCGGACTTCACAACTGCAGCGCGTATCGAGCAAGCCATTAACCAGGACTTTGCACAACCCGTTGCCCTGATGTTGGATGCTGGAACGGTCGAACTGGACATCCCGGCGACGCGCATGCCGTCACCGGCACACGCGTTGGGACGGATTGAAAACATTCTCGTCGAGCCCGAAAGACGGGCCCGTGTTGTTGTCGACCAAAGGTCCGGGACAATTGTTATGGGTGAAGATGTACGCATTGACCGCGTTGCTGTCAGTCAGGGCAATCTGACATTGCGTATCCAAGAAGAACCGCTTGTATCCCAGCCGAATCCGTTCTCTCCCGGCGAAACCGTGATCGTTCCGCGTACGAACGCCGACATCATTGATGAGCCCGGCATCGGTCTTGCAGAGATTCCGGGCGGCACGTCGTTAAGTGAGGTCGTCGCTGGTCTAAATGCACTCGGCGTCGCGCCGCGCGACATGATCGACATTTTGAAAAGCATCAAAGCGAGTGGCGCTTTGCACGCCGAGTTTATTGTCAGATGACACCCCGACAGAAATACATCTAGCACTGGCGTAAGCGGGAATCGCACGACACCCATGCTGAGAAGTTGATTGATGACCGGCATATGGCGCGGATCTGCAAATCTGCCGAACTGGTCTGCGGCCAATGTAAGATACCATCCGGTAGACCGCTTTTGTGGTCACTGAGTTATGGATCGCATAAGAAACATATGCGAAGGTGCTCGCCGCTAGTTTAGGCAACCGGGCCGCCAATGACAATCAGCCCAAAGACCCCCTGACTGCGGCGTGAGACTTAGGCTCGCTTGTGGTCTGCCATCATTAGCCATTTTAGCGTTTGCTTCCTGAAGATGACAGGATTTGGCCCTCGCCTGCCAACTTTGGCACATGATTTCGTGAGCGCAGTAAGACAGCACCATCGTTGCCCAAATGAAAACAAATGCGAGGACACACACCACGTCATGCGTCTTCATCGCAGCGCTGAACGTCCCGCAAGATTTGATTGTGCTGGCGACCCCGGCAGGATTCGAACCTGCAACCTGCCCCTTAGGAGGGGGCTGCTCTATCCAGTTGAGCCACGGGGCCGCGCGGCTTCGTCAATGCCTGCGTTTTGCGGTCCGGTCAACGACCAGGCGATACTTGGGCTCACTGGTCAATCCAGCAAAGGACGGCTAACAATAGAAAAATAACCATCAGGACATCCCTCTGTGAGCACCAAAATCAGACGCCCATTGACCCTTCGCGACGTTTCCGAAGCGTCAGGTGTGAGCGAAATGACTGTTAGCCGCGTGCTGCGGAACAAAGGGGACGTCAGCGCGGCGACCCGGCAGAAAGTGCAGGATGCCGCCAAACGGCTGGGATATGTCCCCAACAAAATCGCCGGTGCCCTGGCGTCGCAACGGGTCAACCTTGTGGCTGTGATCATCCCTTCTCTTGGCAACATGGTGTTTCCGGAGGTGCTGTCCGGCATTTCAGAAACGCTGGAAGATACTGATCTGCAGCCTGTCGTCGGTGTAACCGATTACCTGCCGGAAAAGGAGGAGAAGGTCCTTTTTGAGATGCTGTCATGGCGGCCATCAGGCGTGATCATCGCAGGGCTTGAGCATTCGGACGCATCGCATGCGATGCTGCAGCAATCCGGCATCCCCGTGGTGGAAATCATGGATACAGATGGTGAGCCCATTGATACCTGCGTTGGGATTTCGCATCGCCGTGCAGGGCGTAAGATGGCTGAAGAGATCATTGCAGCCGGATATAAGCGGATCGGGTTTATGGGCACAAAAATGCCCCTCGACCACCGCGCGCGCAAACGGTTCGAAGGATTTACGCGGACTTTGGCCAAGGCAGGAATTGAGATTGCCGACCAGGAATTCTATTCGGGTGGGTCTGCATTGGCCAAAGGGCGTGAGATGACCGCGAAGATGATCGCACGGACACCCGATCTTGATTTTCTCTATTATTCGAATGACATGATCGGTGCGGGCGGCCTGCTATTTCTGCTGGAACAGGGGATCGACGTTCCGGGACAAATCGGACTTGCAGCATTCAACGGCGTTGAATTGCTGGACGGTCTGCCGCGACAATTGGCAACAATGGATGCCTGTCGCAGGGATATCGGGATTAAGGCGGCACAGATCATTGCGGCGCGTAACGCTGGCGAACATGATGACGATGATTCAATTATTACGTTGAGCCCAACATTGGCCCCCGGCGATACCCTGCGCCGTTGAACAAGCTTCAGTCGCTGGTCAAACGCAGTCTTGTGAAGCATGCCAAGTTCACAGCCGGATCAAAGCCCGAGCTTTGAATTCCGATCATAGGCGACAGCTACATTGTTCATCCGCGCCTCAATCCCCAGAAAGGCAAAGTAGACCCTTTGCCTGGCCGCACGATCCAAGTGCTCACCAGCGATGGCCGCGGCGATGAACGGTTCGATCGCTTCCCATTCGTCAACAACGAATTGCAGACTTTGGGCGATTTTTTCAGTGGGAGGTGGGCGTACACCAATACTGGGCAGCCCGTCGCGTAGGGCGGACAGCGTGTCACCAAAAAGTGCGGCAGCGGCAGCGAGTTCAGTTTTGGCTGTGTCCGCTTTGATGTCCGATGCGATCAGGCAGATGTCCTTTGACATCCGCGCGGCCAGCATCCTTTGCCGTCCGGCAAGGTCAATCAACAGCGCATCCGCATGCAACAGCGCGACAGGGTCTGCATATTGCCCGGTGATTTCGGACACCAGGATGTTTGCAGTATCCAGCAGCGGATCACTTTGCGCTGCCAATGCCCCGATGATGGTGCTGTTTTCGGCAGAGACCTCAGTTTGCCTTGCCTGTTGCAACAGCGGCTCCCATGCCGAGTTGAGTTTGTCGATGACCTGCAGCGTTCGCGGCCGCGTTTCCTGACCCAAGATGCCAAAACTGCGATTACCGTAAACCAAAGCGTCGCTTATCCGGGTGAATTGATCTGCAGAAATCTGCAACACCGCGCTGCTTTCACGCACTGTCACGCCAGAGTTCAGGTTGCAGGCTGATGCGATAATCCGCTGGCTGAGCGTACCCAGTTGTCCGGCAACATTGATGCGTTCACTGGCACCAACGTCCGATGCGATATTCTGCGCCGCCGCATCTGACGCCATTGTCAGAGTCAACGCCGCAAGCAATGTAAGATATCGCGTGAACTTTGCTAATTGGAATGGTGCAAGCAACAAGGAAACAGGAAACATCGGCAAACCACATATTTGCGTTCCATATTCGGTTGTCACAAAACACGCTCATCCCAAAGCGTTAACCCGCGCTTGGGATCAATTGGCGATAATCCGCACAGCATATGCTGCGCGGACGATCATTTGTGCATCGATATTAGGCAGGTGATTTGATCCAGACTTCAACTCGGCGGTTGATGCGGCGCCCTTCGTCGCTGGTGTTGCAACCAGATGGAGCAATCTCACCAAAGCCAAGCGACGTGACGGTCACACTGCTAAGGCGGCTGCCACCTGCTTCACGTACTTCTTCTGCAACTTGTGCCGCACGAGATTGCGACAGGCCCAAATTGCCATCGAATTGCCCGACATCATCAGTGAAACCGACCATCACGACCTCGGTGCCCGCGGGCTGTGTGGCAAGATAGTCGATCAGACGTTCCTTATCGATCCGCCCACGTTCATCCAATTGTGAAGACCCGGTGCGGAAGCGGAATGTTGTCGACAAACGGTCATAATCAACCATCTGTTCCAGCATATCGCGCATGAAACCTGCTTCGTACGGGTCAGCATTGGCATCAAGCAGGGCTTGAGCACGGTCGCTATCGACCGATTGTTCCCGACGATCAACC
>JBCBDL010000040.1:0-25320 GCA_038529695.1 Pseudomonadota bacterium
GAACTCTGGGCTGACCGGCGCGAGGCCTGGTTGCCGCCCTTTCCGAAAATCGCGCAGTTTCGCAGCGACCGGGAGGTCTGAGCGCGCATTGTGGCCCTCAAATCTTTTTGCACCTCCTGAAATCATACTGACATAACGCTGTCAGGAGGGGTATGCTTAACCTGCTCTCATCAACCAACCAAACAGGAGATGAGACATGGCTGAGCGTAATATCATGGTCTGGGGTGAAATTCCGGTAACGGATATCGACAAGTCCGTGGCGTTTTATAACAAGGTCTTTGGCTACGACATGAGCGTCGACAATTCCGGGCCCAATCCGATGGCTATTTTGGGGAGTGCCATGGATACGGCTGGCGCGCATCTTTACCCCGGAAAGCCTGCGGCCGATGGTGGCAACACGATTCATCTTGATCTGCCCGATAGTCTTGAGGCCGGTATCGAACGATGCACGGAAGCGGGTGGGCAGGTTGTCAGCCCGCCGATCAGCATCCCATCGGGCCGCTTCGTTTATGCCAAGGATCTGGATGGCAATTCCATCGGCCTTTACGAGTCGACTGAATAAATGCGTCGCGCCGACCGCCTGTTTCAGATCCTGCAATATCTGCGCGGCGGTCGCCTGATCACGGCGGCACAGCTTGCCGAAAAGCTCGAAGTCACGCCGCGGACGATCTACCGCGACGTGGCGCATTTGATTGGGTCGGGTGTGCCCATCGAGGGCGAGGCGGGCGTCGGTTACATCATGCGCGACGGTTATGACCTGCCTCCGCTCATGTTCACCCATGATGAGATTGTCGCATTGGTGTCGGGCGCGCGCATATTGCAGTCCTGGGGCGGCACAAAGATGGCTGCCGCTGCGCAAGAGGCGCTTGTCAAAATCGACACGGTTTTGCCGGAAGAGGCGCGCGCGCAGGCGGGCCGGGTCAACGTCCACGCCATGGAAACGCCGATGCAAGGCGGTTTGTGGCGCGATTTTCTGGATCGGTTCGAAACCGCGTCAGAGGCGCAAATTCGGTTGCACATGCTGTATGTGGATGAGGCGGGCGAACAGACTGATCGTGTGGTCCGTCCACTTGGTGTCTGGTTCTGGGGGCGGGTCTGGACCGCTGTGTGCTGGTGCGAATTGCGCGATGATTTCCGCATGTTCCGCCTTGACCGGGTGCTGGCGTTGACCGAACTGGACCAGTTTCGCCCAAAAGCGCATCAAACGCTGCGCGCCTTTGTCGACACCCAAGCCTATTGTGATTGATCCCACGCAAATGTGGGTAGTCGTGTTCATCTGACGCGTTATTGTTGGGCGTGCGAGTAGAGGATTGTTTGATGGCATCGACACGGCGGACTTTCTTGTCAGGGGCGGTATCGGCAATGGCGATGCCAGCGCTGGCCCAAATGGATTTGTGGACCGGCATCGCTGATGCAGCTGATGCCCTGCCGCAATGTCATGCGTTGGCCATTCGACAATTTGGCGGCACCGTCTTGGCGCAAGTTTTCCGGGGACCGGGCATAAACCGGGCCGTTCCGGTCAAATCGGTCTCAAAGACCATTGTCGCGGCGTTGACCGGCGCGGCGTTGGATCGCGGCGAACTCGCATCAGTCAACGACCGTTTGGGCGACGTCGCACCTTCGCTGATCCCGCGCGGTGCGGACCCGCGTGTAGCCTCCATTACAATCGCTGATCTCGTGACGATGCAAGCCGGGCTGGAAAGGACTTCGGGCGCAAACTACGGCGCTTGGGTCAACAGCCGGAACTGGGTCGCCGATGCGCTGTCGCGCCCGTTTGTCGCTGAACCGGGCGAGCGCATGCTTTATTCCACAGGGTCATTTCACATCCTTGGCGCGGTACTGAGCGAGGTATCGGGCCAAAGCCTGCTGTCACTCGCCCGCAATCGCCTGGGCACGCCTCTGGGTATCGATATCCCTGCATGGACCCGCGATCCTCAAGGTCGCTACATGGGTGGCAATGAAATGGCACTGACGCTTGAGGGGATGGTCCGATTTGGGGAGATGTATCGCCAGGTCGGGCAATTTGGTGGGCGTCAGGTCCTCAGCCCTGCTTGGGTCGCGCAATCCTTCGCACCACGCACCCGGTCGTTCTTTTCTGGGCTCAATTACGGCTATGGTTGGTTTCTGGGGGAATTCGCCGGGATCGGCTACGCCTTGGCGCGGGGCTATGGTGGGCAGATCATCTGTGTCGCTCCCCAACTGGAACTGACGCTCGCCATTACATCCGATCCTTTGCAACCTGCGCGCAGCGGCGGGTATTTCGGTGATCTGATGCGCCTGATCGAACACCAGATCTTACCCGTCGCCAAAACGCAGATTGCCTGATCGGGCCTAGCGGGACAGGCTTTGTGCCAGCCGCATCAACTGAACCGCCTCTGTCCGATAACCAAACGGGTCTTCACCCCGGTTGGCATTGGCGAGCGCTATGGCATCGTCATAACCCCAGTCGCCAAGATAGGTGTCATCGCGCAGAAGCTGGCCAAAGCCTGCGATCGCGGCGGCAAAGTTCACCTCGGTTCCCGGAACAGATTGCCCAATGATCGGCGTTTCGATCAATTGGCTGACATCGTCCCCCGGCGCTTTGTAGCGCAGTTTGACATAGCCAATCTCATCTGATGTGGCGGTAACCGTGTTGGTTGCATATCGCAGCGGATCGCTGAGTTGTGCGGGGCTGCCGACCGGCGTGATCTCATAAATCGCGGTGACAGTATGGCCCGCACCCAATTCGCCCGCATCAACGCGGTCGTTGTTGAAATCTTCGCGGTTCAGCGCGCGGGTCTCATATCCGATCAGCCGGTATTCGGCGACCTGGGCGGGATTGAATTCGACCTGAACCTTCACATCACCTGCGATGGGAAAGAGCGCGCCTGTCAGTTGATCAACCAGCACCTTCTGCGCCTCGGAGAGCGTGTCAATATAGGCGGCGGTTCCGTTGCCGTTCTGGGCGAGCGCCTGCATTGTCGCGTCGTCGAGGTTGCCGCGTCCGAAGCCGAGGACACTGAGGTAGGTACCCGTATCCCGCTTGTCGGCGATAAAGCCTTTGAGCGCGTCAGGGTTGCTAAGCCCGACATTGAAATCGCCATCTGTGGCGAGGATAATGCGGCTGACCTGACCGTCTTCCTTCATCGTGTCAGCGACCGCATACGCCTGTTTCAGACCACCTTGCCCATTTGTGGACCCGCCCGCGCCAAGCGATTGGATTGCGTTCAGGATGGTCGTGCGTTCGGAGGCGGCGGTGGGGGCGAGCACCTGACCCGCGCTGCCTGCATATTCGACAATGGCGACTTCGTCTTCGGGCCGTAGTTGATCGAGCATGAGCCGGAAGGACTGTTTCAGCAGCGGGAGTTTGGCCGGGTCGTTCATCGACCCGGAGGTGTCGATCAAGAAGACCAGGTTCAGCGGTGGTCGGTCGTCCAGCGCGGGCATCTCGCCTTGCAAGGCGATATGGACCAGTTGGGTGTCAGGATTCCACGGGGTCTGGAATGTGCTGACAGTGGGCCGGAACGGGGCCTCGCCGGCGTCTGGGGCGGGGTAATCGTACGGGAAATAGTTGATCATTTCCTCAATGCGGACTGCCTGTGGCGGGGGTAGCTGTCCGCGGGTTAGGGAAGAGCGGATGACCGCATAGGCCGCTGTGTCCACATCGATGGAAAAGGTGGAAACAGGGTCCTCCGCAGTGATCTTGAGCGCGTTGGAGGCTTCGGTCGGGAAGGCCTCGGTGTTGCCAATTGGTGCCGCGATGACATCATCGGTGAGCGCGGGGGATGGGGCAACGACGATGCTTTGTGGTGCCGCGAGGTTGGATGCGCTTGGGGCAGTTGGTGCTGCTTGTAGCCTCATCCGCGTGTCGGGTGCTGGCTGGACTTGTTCCTCCAAAGCCATCATTTCGGCCTGTGCGGTCGGTCCGGCATCGGCCGCAGCCTCTGCATCGGCGTCGTCATGTCGTTGGTGATCCTTACGTCCAGGTGCAGCAATTGAGCGGTCTTCGAATACCTGTTCCTGCTCTGGCGTGATTAGTGGTTCCTGCAAGACCTCGCCGAACGCTTCGGTGAGCGGTTCTTGCGACAACATATCGGGCGACATGTCACCTTCGCGCAGCGGTTCATTTTCGATGCGTGGTTCGGTGATTGTGCCATCGAAGTCGGTCATCGTGATCTGCGGCGCTGCTGGTCCGCGCAGCACATCCTGCATTTGCGGCGTCAGAAACAGAAAGCCGCAGGCGACAATCGCGGTGGTCGTCGTCAGCGCGCCCTTTGAGGTCATTGCGTTCAGCATGGTCTTTACTCCTGTCCAAAGGGCATTTGCCCCGGTTGCAGAAGTGGGACGTGCATATGCGCGTGATCCTTGGAGGTCGTCAAAATTTTTCTGCGCCAGTGCCAGATTTTCCGCCCGCCGCGCTGCATCGGGCCGGGGCGTTGCATCATCCATCATTGCCTTGAGGTCGTTCAGATCATCATTCATGCCACGTCCTCCTTTTCCTTGATCGCGCGGAGCGCTTTTTTGGCTTCAGATATCCGCCAGCTGATCGTGCCTTCGCTCACGCCCAGGATCTCGGCGGCCTGTGCATGGGTCATATCGTCCAGCACAAGGGCGAGCGTGTCGCGCAGGTCTGGGCTCAGTTGGTTCATGGCGGCGGTGAGCCAGTCGATTTGTGCGTTCGTGTCCCTGATCGCGGCGGTGCGGTTGGTTTCCCAGTCACCCCAGCCTTCGGTAGCCTTCGTATAGGTCGCGCGCTTGCGCCGGCGGTCATGTGCAGCGTTGACGGCGACGCGGTAAAGCCAGGTCGTGACTTTCGCCCGGCGCTGATAACTGCCCAGCTTGGCTGGCAAAGCGGCGCAGATATCCTGCGTCAGATCTTCCGCCTCCGCCCGCGCGCCAGTAAGCCGAAAGCAGAACGCGAAAAGCCTGTCATAGTGGCGGTCAAGCAGGCACGCAAATGCCTGCCCATCACCGCCCGCAGCGGCTTCGGCGAGATCCTCATCGCTGGTCATCATACGCATCACGGTGGTTTGACGGGCGCCGATGGTCAATCCTTGGGCACTATTTCGGATTTTTCTTGCCTGTATTGCGCCCTTTGAAACTATTGGCGTGACGCATATGCCGGCGCGACCTACCCTTTCGACACTTACAGGGTGCGGGGGTGCCATGCCTGATTTTCTAAACGGTCTGTTTTTTAGTGAAATCCTTGCGGATAACGCCGGTGGCGGCGCGGTGAACGTCAACGGCCAAGGTGGCGCAAACAAACAGGACGAGTTCATCGAGATCCAGAACAAGTCTGGCGCAGTTATCGATTTGGATGGATACGAGGTTTGGTCGCAGTTCAACGGGCGCCTGCACGCCTTTGAGGCGGGTGATACGATCGATCCCGGCGGTACGGCGACCGTTATCGGTGCGTATACAAACCCGCCCGATGGGTTTTTCCCCGCCTCCGACAATCCCAATCCAAACGGAAATGCGAATGGCGGATTTTTGCGCGATGGCGAAGGCAGTTTGCGCGATACGATATACCTTGTGGCTCCGAACGGTGATTACATCCGGCTATCGTATGGCGATCCGCCACAGGTGCCCACAACGCTGCCAACAGACCCCGATTTCACCTTTCCTGCGGGCGGTACTTTGCAAGGTGCGGGTGAGACCATCAATAGCAACGCGCCCAACGCCACATCGATCATACGAGATGCCGACGGCAACCTTGTTGAGGGCACACCCACGCCAAATGTGCCGGGGACCATTTGTTTTGCATCCGGTTCGATGATCACTACTGATCAAGGTGACATGCTGATCGATGATCTGTCGCCAGGCATGCGCGTGTGTAGCAAGGATCATGGGTTCGTTCCCATCCGCGCCATTCGCAAATCCCATATTGGACGGGCTGTACTGAATTGGCATCCGGATGTGCGCGCAATCATCATACCTGCGGGCGTAGTGGGTAACGCCAGGACCTTGCGGGTTTCCCCGGCCCACCGATTGCTTTTCACAGGCGCACTTGCGGAGCTGCTGTTCGCGGTGCCAGAGGTGTTGTTATCCGCGCGTCAGCTTCTGGGCTATGGTGGCGTACATGTCGACATCACTGATGCACCGTTGACCTATTTTCATTTTCTTTGCGACCGGCACGAGATTATCCGCTGCGAAGGATGCTGGTCAGAAAGTTTATTCTTGGGTGATGCGGCTCACGCGGCCATTGATGCCGCAAGCGGTTGGCAAATTGCAGCAGACACAGATATGGATCGCATTGCGCATGATCATACCGCCCGGCGGGTTCTTAAGGGATATGAGGCAGCGCTTTTGGCGCATGGATTGGGCCTGAAACGTGACCTCAGTTATGCGGCCTGATCAGGCTTTGCGGCGTTCACCTTGTCGAAGTTCATGACACGCCGGTGCAAATGTATTTCATCTCCAGATAATCCTCGATCCCGTGACGGGATCCTTCGCGGCCTAACCCGGATTGTTTAACGCCGCCAAATGGCGCCACTTCGGTTGAGATGATGCCGGTATTCACACCAACAATTCCGTATTCCAGCGCTTCGGACACTTTCGTCACGCGCGACAGGTCCTTGGCGTAGAAGTACGCCGCAAGGCCAAAGATCGTGTCATTGGCTTGTGCAATCACGTCGTCTTCGTCGTCAAATTTGAAAAGTGGCGCAAAGGGGCCGAATGTCTCGTCCGTGCTGACCAGCATGTCCTTGGTGGCGTTTGTGACGATCGTCGGCTGAAAGAACTGCCCGCCCAGGTCATGTGGCCGCCCACCGGTCAGGATTTCGCCACCCTTGGCGAGCGCATCGTCCAAATGAGACTGCACCTTGTCGACCGCCTTGGGTTCGATCAGCGGGCCGAGCGTTGTGCCGTCATCCATCCCGTCGCCCACTTGCAGGGCCTCGACCGCGGTCTTGAATTTTGTGGCGAAGGCGTCATAGACACCCGCTTGCACATAGATCCGGTTCGCGCAGACGCAGGTTTGGCCATTGTTGCGGAACTTGCAGGCGATGGCGCCCGTGACAGCGTCATCAAGATCTGCGTCATCAAAGACGATGAAGGGTGCGTTGCCGCCCAACTCCATCGAACATTTCATCACTTGGTCCGCCGCTTGCGCCAGCAGGACCCTTCCGACCTGCGTGGAGCCGGTAAAGGTCAGTTTGCGCACGATCTGGTTTTCACAGAATTCCTTGCCAATGGCCGATGCATCTGACGATGTGACGACTGAGAACAACCCCGCAGGCACACCAGCCTCTTCGGCGAGTTTTGCCATCGCCAACGCAGATAGCGGTGTCAGTTCCGACGGCTTGATCACAAACGCACAGCCAGCGGCGAGCGCGGGTGCGACCTTGCGTGCGATCATGGCGTTGGGAAAATTCCACGGCGTGATCCCGGCGGCCACGCCGATGGGCTGCTTGATCACGGTGATCCGTTTGTCGGCCATATGTCCGGGGATGGTTTCACCGTAAATGCGTTTCGCTTCCTCGCCGAACCATTCAACAAAGGACGCGCCATAGGCAACCTCGCCCCGCGCTTCGGCCAGCGGTTTGCCCTGTTCGGCGGTCATGATCCGGGCCAGATCGTCGGTATTGGCGATCATCAGCTCGAACCATCTACGCAAAACTTGGGCGCGTGACTTGGCGGGCAGAGCGGCCCAATCCCGCTGCGCGGTTTGGGCTGCGGCAATGGCGCGCGCCGTCTCGGCCCGACCCAAATCGGGCACGGTCGCGATGACATCGCCGCGCGCCGGATTTGTGACATCAATTGTTTTGCCATCATCGGCACTGATCCATTCCCCGGAAACAAGGGTCTTTTCACAGACCAGTTCAGGGCGCGACAGCATGGATTTCAAATTGGTTTGATGATCAAGCATGGTGGCCTCCCTCTGGTTTCAGCGCTATCTGACCTATGCGAGGGAGCGCCGTAAAGGGGGGACATGATGGAATTGGACGACGCATATGCGAATGCTGCGCATATTCCGGGGGCGGATGCCTTCCCGGATAAATGGGCACAGGCGGCAGCGGCGTTTCGTGCAGCACAGATGTGTGAATGCGACTTGCCCTATGGAGAAACAGCGCGGCAACGTTTTGATCTGTTCCATCCCGAAAGACTGGCCAAGGGCTTGGTGGTCTTCGTCCATGGCGGCTATTGGCTGCGGTTCGATAAATCCTTCTGGTCGCATCTGGCTGCGGGGCCTTTGGCGCATGGTTGGGCCGTGGCGATGCCGTCATACGATCTGTGCCCGGATGTCAGGATCGCCCAGATCGGGGGTCAGATTGCGCAAGCCATCGCCGCTGCCGCCACGCGTGTCCCCGGGCCGATCCGGCTCGCTGGCCATTCGGCAGGCGGGCAATTGGTCGCCCGCATGACCGCACCGCGTCTGGGCGCGCGGTGGCAGGATCGGGTCGAAAAGGTCGTGCCGATCTCGCCGGTCGCGGATCTCGCGCCGCTCATGCAGACCTCAATGAACGCCTCGCTCAAGATCGATGTGGCCGAGGCGGAGGCCGAAAGCCCTGTGCATTTGCCTGCGCCCAACATCCCTGTCACCGTTTGGGTTGGCGGGAAAGAGCGCCCAGCGTTCCTCGAACAGGCGCAGATGCTGACGGATGCATGGGGCTGCGCCCAGATGGTCGAAGTCGGTTTGCATCATTTCAACGTTGTGGAAGGTCTCGCCGATGCGGAAAGCCCGCTTACCAAAACGATTATTGGTTGAACACGCTCGGCGCCTGGCCCGTGTAGTGATGCGCCTTCCAGCCAAGCGATTTTGCAGCGTCGACATTCGCAGGACTGTCGTCAATCAGGACCAAATCATGGGCCGCCCGTCCTTCTGCTGACATGATGGCCCCAAAAAACGCCTTCTCCGGTTTGGCCGCACCAAGTGCCGCAGAGATATAGGCGCCGTCGCAATGGTCGCAGAGGCGCAGTTCGTCCAGCAGGTATGCCCCACGGCTATGATCCTGATTGGTCGCCAGCATGACCCGATGCCCTGCAGCGCGGCGCGCATCCATCCAGGAACAAACGTCGCGGTCGATGTACGCGTCATTGGCAAACCAGAAGTCACGCAACGTTATTGCATCTGTCCGAACGCCCATGCGGTTCAGCGCCGTCTCCAAACATGGCAATAACGCATTTCGTCCGCGCACGATATCGTGCCAGTAGGGCGGAAAAAACTGCGCGTGCAATGCGGTTTTGTCAAAGCCGAAGGTGGTTTCAAGGTCGGTCCACCACGGTGCGCAGTCACTAGGTCTGCCGGTGACAATGACCCCGTCGACATCCACAAGATATATGCACTTGTTCATTTGCTTGCCCTGCATCTTCTGCTTTTAGCCCGTATTCGCCGATTTCGCGAGCGGATTGGCGCTTATGTGGACCTATACCTATTCTCAACTTATTGTCGCTCAAAATACCGGTGCGAATCGCACCGCTTCAATAGTGAGAGGGATATGGGTTTGACACGTGGATTAATGATGATCGTCGCTGCGGGCGCACTTGCCGCGTGTGAGCGAAGCGGTGATGCGGACGACATAACCGATGGTGGTGTCGATGGCGGTCCTTTGCGCGACGGTGTTGCAAATGTATGGGTCGACCCCGATGGCTGTCAGCACTGGTACATTGACGACGGGCTTGAAGGATTCATGACACCGCGTCTGAATCGGGATGGTACCCCAAAATGCCAGGACACACGCGGATCTGTCATGCTGAAAGATGGCACCGAAATCGCAACTGAAGCAGAGCCCGTGAACGCTGGTTCCTGATCAGGGCGACAGGCTTGTCGTGATTTTGCACCCTCTTTGACCGGGCCATTTTAGGTTCAACGCATTGGATTAAACTTTGCATTCGTCATGCTGCAATCGCGGACGACGTCAGCACCGCATTGGCGGAACGACAGGTCACGCGACATGCAGATGCGCGCTTCTTGGATATAGCCGGATTTACAGGTGATCGTGATCTGATCCGCCGACAGGTCAGAATTGTCCCGCAAAAAAGCCTCTTCAACGACCGCTGCGGGTAAAGTGATCGCGTCTTTTAACTGGCGAAAAACGTCTGGGCGTGTCACCGCCGCATAAACCGCGCGCGACAGGGCATAGTAGCCGTCAGACGATAGGCCCGTGCAGACCCCGTGCTTGCGCCATTGATGCCACGCCAGGCCCGATGTACCCATAATGTCTGCCATCGCCGCCGTGTCAGCCCGGCTTGGTGCGCGCTGCGTCGTATTGCAGTATTCTGGATAACCCATTTCATATTGCGGCCAAAGCCCGTGCAGGATCCATCCGAATTCCTCTTCGGGCGCGCATTGCGGTGAATTGCGTGCATCACCTTCCAGCGCGCACCAATTGGCAGACCAGGACAGCGATAGAACGTAATAGTTAAACTCGCCAGCACGATCCTGGGCTGTACCAGGTGACGCGAGGGCGCAAAGCAGCGCAATGATCAGACGCATTTTGACCTTTCCTAACCGTTCATGCCTCACTATATAGGCATCAAGTTCCTCGACAATGCGAACCCGGCTGCTACTGCAGTCTGCCCAATTCCAGGGCACGGGACAGGCTTGTCTGACAGATCAGGAGACGAAAGATGTCTGATAAACCAATCATGGCCAAAGCGACCGCTGTCTGGCTTTGCGACAATACAACGCTGACTTTCAAGCAGATCGCGGACTTCTGCGGCTTTCATGAGCTTGAAGTGCAAGGGATTGCAGATGGTGACGTTGCTGCGGGCGTTAAGGGCTTCGACCCGATTGCGAATAAGCAGCTGACACAGGAAGAAATTGACAAGGGCGAAGCAAATCCGCTGCACAAGCTGAAATTGCTGTACAACCCTGCCTCTGCCGGTGAGGAAAAACGGCGCGGGCCGCGCTACACGCCCCTATCCAAGCGTCAGGACCGCCCTGCATCAATCTATTGGCTGGTGAAGTTCCATCCGGAATTGTCTGATGGCCAGATCTCAAAACTCGTTGGGACGACCAAGCCGACCATTCAGGCAATCCGCGACCGGACCCATTGGAACATCAACAATATCGACCCGATCGATCCTGTTGCCTTGGGTCTTTGCAAGCAATCCGAACTGGACGCAGCTGTGCAAAAGGCAAATGCAAAAAAGGCCAAAGAAGGCACGGTAATGTCCGATGATGAGCGCCGTAAGCTCGTCAGCACCGAACAATCCCTCGGGATGCCAGCGGAGCCGAAGATGCCAAGTGCCATGGCCGGTTTGGAGACGTTCAGCCTGTCCGACCCACGGGATGAGGAAGAAGACGATCAAACCGACGAACGCGATGTCGCTGACGCTGATAGCTTTTTCAACTTGCCGGATGACGACGAAAGCAAGGACTGATTTGGGATCGTGCGGCGGCGATGCCGTTTGAAAGCCGGTGTCGCCTACAGCGCTTTGCGCGCATTCAGCGCGGCGCTGATGGTCCCATCGTCAAGATAGTCCAGTTCCCCCCCAACCGGCACACCTTGGGCAAGCGATGTCACGGCGATATCGGGCAGTTGATCGGCGATGTAGTGGGCGGTCGTCTGACCGTCGATTGTGGCACCCAGGGCCAGGATTACCTCGGTCACGTTTTCCGATGTGACCCGATCGATGAGTTTGGGAATACGCAATTCATCTGGTCCAATCGCATCGAGCGCGGATAGCGTCCCGCCCAGCACGTGATAACGGCCCTTGAAAACGCCTGCACGTTCCATCGCCCACAGATCTGCGACGTCTTCGACCACGGCGATCTGCCCGATATTGCGCTTTTCTGATTGGCAGATATCGCAGATATCCGCAGTGGTGACGTTGCCGCAGTTCAGGCATTCGCGAACGGTGGTGCCGACCTTTTGCATAGCCTCGGCCAGTGGTAGCAGCACCAATGATCGTTTCTTGATCAGGTGCAAAACCGCGCGTCGCGCTGAACGCGGCCCGAGCCCTGGCAGCTTTGCCATCAGTGCGATTAGATGGTCAAGGTCTTCGGTTCCGTTGCTCATAATGCCTTCGGCGCAGCGAAGAGATTTGTAGAAATCTCTTCAGTGTTATGAATTTTCTGGAAAATTCATTGGGTTCAAAATGGCAGATTTACACCAGGCGGCAGGCCCAACCCCTCGGTGATCTTGGCCATTTCCTGTTGAGAGCGTTCATTCGCCTTGCTTTGCGCGTCCTTGATCGCTGCCAAAATCAAATCCTCAACCACTTCTTTGTCCTCGCCGTTAAAGATCGACGGGTCGATATCAAGCCCTTTGAGTTCACCCTTGGCAGTGGCTGTTGCCTTGACAAGGCCTGCACCGCTTACGCCTTCAACGGTGATATTGTCCAGATCATCCTGCATCTGCGCCATTTTCGCTTGCACTTCCTGTGCCTGCTTCATCATCTTGGCCATATCGCCAAGGCCACCAAGTCCTTTGAGCATGTGATTTCTCCGCTATCTGTCGTTTCAACCCAGTTAGGGTGTTTGGGGGTGTTCCGCAATCAATCCTCGTCGAACGGATCCCATTCGTCATCCACTTCTGGCAGCGCATCTTCTAGTGCATTGTGCTGTTTTTCAGTCTCGGTGTGGATGTTGGTGATTTTCGCCTTAGGAAAGACCGCGATCACAGCCTGGACCAGCGGATGCGCTTCTGCTTCGGCCCTAATTGCATTTTCGGTGGCGTCGCGGGTCTCGGCAATGGTGGGCGCGCCGCCCTCTGCCACACTGATGGCCCAACGATTGCCGGTCCAGGCCTGGAGGCGTGATCCTAGCCGTCCGATTAGGTCGGGGGCAGCGTCAGGTGTTGGGTTCACCTCGATCCGGCCAGGCTGGTAGCTGACAAGGCGAAGACCGGTTTCGACCTCGACCAGCAGTTTGACGTCGCGATGTGTGCGTATCAGTTCGACGACATCTTCGAAACGCGCATAGTGCTGCAATGCGTCGGTTGCCAAGGCAATTGCGGTCTGCGCGCCTGATGCCGACGGTCCAATGGGGCCACTATGGGTCGGGGAAGGGGTGGTGGACATCGCGGTCGTTGCACCGCTTGGCGCCGGGCGCACCGATGACGGAGCCGCGTTTGGCGGGGTGGCGTCCTGCAACTTTTTGACAAGCTCATCCGGACTGGGAAGGTCGGCGACATGGGTCAACCGGATCACAGCCATTTCCGCGGCCATCATCGCGTTCGGGGCCATCGCAACTTCGTCCAATGCCTTCAGCAACATCTGCCACATCCGGGACAGGACGCGCATGGGAAGATCACCTGCCATTGCCTGCCCGCGGGTGCGCTCATCGGGGCTGATGGTCGGGTCCTCTGCCGCTTCGGGTGTGATCTTGACCACGCTGACCCAATGACAGACCTCGGCCAGATCACGCAGCACCGCCATAGGATCAGCGCCATCAGCATATTGCGCGCCAAGTTCGGTTAGCGCCTCGGCCGCTTGTCCGCGCAGGATCATGTCGAAGAGGTCGAGTACGCGTCCGCGATCCGCCAGACCCAACATGGCGCGGACCTGTTCAGCGGTGGTTTCGCCCGCCCCGTGACTAATCGCCTGATCCAGCAGCGATTGCGCGTCGCGGGCCGATCCCTCCGCAGCGCGGGTAATCAGGGCAAGTGCCTCGTCCGTAATCTGCGCGCCTTCCGCATCGGCGATTTTGCGCAAAAGCCCCATTTGCGCCTCAGGCTCAATCCGACGCAGGTCAAACCGCTGGCACCGGGATAGAACAGTGACCGGAACTTGCCGGATTTCGGTTGTCGCGAAGATGAATTTGACGTGTTCGGGCGGCTCTTCCAAGGTCTTCAACAACGCGTTGAAGGCGTTTTTCGACAGCATGTGCACTTCGTCGATGATGTAGATCTTGTAGCGCGCAGAGGCGGCGCGATAATGTACGCTGTCGATAATCTCGCGAATGTCACCGACGCCGGTGCGGGATGCGGCATCCATTTCCATGACATCCACATGGCGACCGTCCATGATGGCCACGCAATGTTCGCATTGCCCGCAAGGCTCGGTCGTTGGACCGCCCGTGCCGTCTGGCCCGATGCAGTTCATCCCTTTGGCGATGATCCGGGCCGTCGTGGTTTTGCCTGTCCCACGGATACCCGTCATCATAAACGCCTGCGCAATTCGATCAGCCGCGAATGCGTTTTTCAGCGTCCGGACCATCGCGTCTTGCCCGACAAGATCGGCAAAGGTTTCAGGCCGGTACTTCCGGGCGAGAACTTGGTAGGTCGGTTGGTCGGACATGCGTGCCTTTGGATTCGGATACGGATCGAGACTAGGCGTGGACGCGCCGGAGGTCTACCGGCCTCAGAGCGACCACAGGATGATCCCGGTCGCAATCGCCGCAATGGTCATCACGATGGCCAATGCGGTGAAACTGCGGGTGGGCGTCGCCGCGACATCCTGTTCGTGCAGGCGTGCAAGGGTCTTGCAGGCTTGCATACGCGCCGACCAGAAGATCATGATCGCCACGGCCAGAAACAGGGTGGCAACCAGTTTGGCCGCCCATGTTGGTTCAAACGCGCCGAACACGGCCTTGAGCCCGATGGCGACGCCGATCGCACCCAGCCCGGTGCCCATCCAGCTGGAAAAGGTGCGTTCATTGGCCATGATCGTGCGATCCTCGGCCCATTTCGTCCGCTCTTCGGCGAGGTCGGCTTTGCTGCTCATGCCCCGCATCATAGCAGACCGATTGCGCATGGCGACCGTCTGGGTTACGATTCAGCTGTCGCGTCGGGCGGCATCCAGGTTCGCGGAAAGCGTGACGCACCCGATAACGATCGAAACGACCCTACTTGTGGTCTTTCTCATTTGCCCGATTGAGCGAACCGGCGGGAATGATAGTGAGGAAGCCAATGACAGATCCTTTGGATGCCCTGCGCAGGCAGGCGAAAACCCTTCATAAATCGTATCAACGCGGTGAACGGGAAGCCATTACGCGCGTGAACGTTGTCAATCCGCGCGACAGTGGCCCGCTCAAGCGTGCTGACTTTCTGCATGTAATTGCCCGTGAAAACAGCTTTGCCTCTTGGCCGCAAATGAAGATCGCGGTGGAAACGCAAGGCATGGATCGTGCCGCGAAACAACAGCGGCTCAAGCTCGCGATTTATCATGGTCAGGTACAGGTGGTGCAGCAGTTGATGTGGGACACGCCCGATCTGGCGGATGACAATTTCGGTTTGCAGGTCGCCTTGTTTGATCTGAACGCTGTACGGGATGTGCTGGCCGCCGATCCTGCGGCTGCCATCCGTGCCTATGGTCCGCGCCGACCGATCCTGCATCTGGCGTTTTCGAAGATGTTGCAGATCTGGCCAGAGCGGGAGGCGGATATGCTGGCCATTGCTGAATTGCTGTTGGCCCATGGCGCAGATGTCAATGACGGCTTCCCCCATGAACCTGGCAGCGATCATAAGTTGTCGGCGCTTTATGGGGCGATTGGGCATGCGAACAATATGGCGTTGGGGCGTTGGTTGCTGGAAAGAGGGGCCGATCCAAATGACAATGAGAGCCTGTATCACGCAACCGAGTTGGGTCATCACGAGGGGCTGAAATTGCTATTGGCCCATGGTGCAGAGCCAAAAGGAACAAATGCCCTTCTGCGCGCAATGGATTTTCACGATATCGCTGCGGTTCAGATGCTCTTGGCCGCAGGCGCCGATCCGAATGAATTTACGGGTGATCCGGTCGGAGGCGAGCTGCCCTTTGTCGTGCCCGCATTGTTTCAGGCGGCACGCCGGCAATCTCCGCCGGAGATGATCGATCTATTGCTACAGGCCGGGGCTGATCCGTCGCTGACATGGGATGGCGTGCATCCTTATGCGGCCGCATGTGTCTATGGGAACGTTCCCTTGCAGCAGCAGCTGCCGCAGCGGCAACTGTCGTCAGTAGAGAGCATTTTGTCCGATTGCGCCAAAGCACAAGTTGAAAAGGGGCGTTGGATTGACCCCGCAGAGGTCCCGCGTCCGTTCCGAAATATTCTGGGGGAGTTGCTTGGACTGTCGGGGCGTGCCGCACATATTGAGGCCTTGGTCGCCGCCGGGCTACCCTGGGATATGCCAGATCATCAGGGCATGCCGCCTGTACATCTTGCTGGCTGGCAGGGTCTGTCGGAGATGCTGAACTACTTTTTGCGTCTCGGCCCCGATCTGGGTCATGTCAACAGCTATGGTGGCACCTTGCTCAGCACAATCATCCATGGGTCAGAGAATTGCCCAGAGCGGGCAGAGCGCGACTATATCTCCTGCCTGCGCCTTGTCCTGGAGCATGGCGTGGCGTTACCAAAGCGGGCGTCGGCCCTGGCCGGAGAGCCAGAGGTGGCCGAGTTTCTGGCCGAGTGGGCCGCGGCGCATCCGGGACAGGTGGTTGAGCACGGCATTGCCTGAATTTGTGATCCATAGCCTGGATCTGGGGAGTGGTGAATTGGCCATCACCCCCATGCCCGGCCGCACCCGACACTACTATGCGGATTGGCTGCGCCTGATGGACTGGCAGCCGCAACTCGTCATTTCGATGACATCACAGGCCGAACTGGACCGCAAAGGGGCAGGATCGCTGGGGGCTGATCTTGCCAATGCCGGGATCGACTGGTTGCATCTTCCTGTTGTCGATTTCGGCGTGCCGGTTGATCTGGACTGGCCCGCCGCGCGGGATCAGGCGTTTGGCGTCCTCGCGCGGAGTGGGCGCGTGCTGGTTCATTGCTTTGGCGGCTGTGGACGGTCCGGCATGATGTGTCTGCGCCTGATGATTGCTGCGGGTGAACGGCCAGAAGCGGCTTTGGCAAGACTACGCGCAGTGCGGCCTTGCGCGGTGGAAACTGCGGCGCAGTTGGCCTGGGCCCAACAGGGTTAAGCTAATGGCCTATTCGCCCATCAACTTCACCTTTTCTTTTTGGCCATCGCAGATTTCACCATTTTTCCGAATTTGCGGTGTCGGTCTCGTGACTGGGCGATTGTTTCCGTTGCGTATTCGTTTTCGCGTTTGAGCTTTTTGAAGCGTTTCAGTCTGTCCGGGTCAATCTCGCCCGTCTCAACCGCCGCCAAAATAGCGCAACCAGGCTCGCTTTCGTGTTGGCAATCACGAAACTTACAATGCTGGGCGCGCTCCGAGATTTCAGGGAATGTGGCGTCGATCCCGTATTCCACCTCTGCGACGCCTAGCCCGCGCATGCCAGGTGTGTCGATCAACCAGCCACCGGCTGGCATGTGATGCAGGGACCGTCCCGTTGTTGTGTGCCTTCCGCGGGCATCGTCTTCGCGGATATCCTGCGTGAGCGCCTGGCCACCAGTAAGTGCATTTGCGATGGTTGTTTTGCCGACGCCCGATGATCCCGCAAAGGCGATCGTCTGCCCTTTGCCGCACCAAGGTGCAAGCTTTGCAGCAACATCGTCACCTTTCGCGTTGATGGCCAACACCTCCAGATCGCGGCCCAATCTGCGCGCTTTGTCGATGTAGTCATCCGGATCATCGCATTGATCAGCCTTGGTCAAGACAATGACTGGTGTGATCATCGCATCGTGGGCAAGTGCCAGATACCGCTCAAGGCGGGCCACATTGAAATCATTATTGCAGGATGACGTGATGAACAGCGTATCAAGGTTCGCCGCGATCAGTTGCTTTTCGCCGGTGTGGTATTCGGTGCCGCGACTGAGTTCGGCCTTCCGATCCAGCACGCGGATCAGCCGATGCTGTTCGGGCGCAGCCAACACCCAATCGCCAACGGCGACGGATGCAGTTGTTACACCGGGATCAAGTGTAAGCGTCAGAGGTCCAACTTCCGAAATTGCGTTTACCCGGTCCCGATGCACCGTGGTGATGCGGGCGGGGGTGAGTGTCTCCAGCTCTGCGATCTCAAGCTGAGACATGTAAAAAGGCGACCAGCCAAGGGCGTCGCGTGTCAGGTCTGTCAATGGAGTGTCCTCGTCAAAGGAAATGTGTGGGCTGACCAAGGCTGATCAGCAAAGACCGGACGAGGGAACGGAAATACCTTCAGCGCACCCGGACCGGGAGGGAGAAACGCACAATCATTTTCGACCTCCTTTTTCCAAGGTTTCGCTTTCACCGCGGTTTTGCAATGCAAATTCGCGGGAGGTGAGAGGCTGACAACGACCCAAGCGGGGCTCGTTATGGCTGCTTCCTTCCGGACCTGACCAGGTTGGCGAGGCGCTCGCCCGCGCCAACCTCTCAACAATGGATATAGTCAAGCCCAGCTAACGACGCAAGATGTCACAAGGTCAGTTCGTAGATATCAAACCCGTCTTCACCAGGGCCAAGATGCTGCATCTGGTCCGTTATCAGCGTTTTGGCCCTCGGTGAGGACAAAAACGTTGTCCTTGTGTCTGGCAGATGCGCGAATTTCCAGGTGGGGATCACGTGGTCGGTGACCTGCCGTCGTGCCCGTAAGTCTGCGATGAGAATGTCACGGGTCGATTGCGTTGAGTGATATACAATGTTCTTTCTGGGGACTGCGGGATAATTGCCGCCGCCATAGGCCCGGTAGGAGTTTGCCGCAAGGATGAATAGATCATCATCGCGGACCGGGTTTCCCGCATAGAGCAGTTCACCCACGCGCGTGGCACTGCTGTCGCGCAAATTGCCATTGATATCAAAGCGCGCGGGGCGGCTGAGATCGAATGCGTAACGCAAGCCGTCAAGCATGTCGTAGTCGTACCCTGGACTGCGGAATGTGATAAGGCTCTGGTTGGCCCGTCCCGGCACCAGTTGTTCAAAATGTGCTGCGGCGCGTTCCAGCCACATGCGCAATCCCGCACCAGTTTGTCTGACCGCACAAAGCGTGTTTGCAAAAGGATAAATCGCAACCGCATCGCGCAAGGTCAGCGGACCGGGCGAAATATCGATGTAGTGCCCAGGGCCAGAACGGCCGCCGAACAAAAAAGGTGCGGTCGCACTGATCACCGGCAAGTTGGCGTATGGAGTATCTGCCAATGCGGCGGCCACATGGTTGCGCTGTGCCCGCGCTAAAAGCTGCTGGCTGAGATCCGGCATGATTGTTGCAAAGTAACTGTGCACTGCAATTTGCGTCGTTGCGATAGGCTGACGTATATGGGCCAGTGTTTGACGGTGGCTCCCCTGCAACCCCGCCGTCACGGTTTCGCGAAGTTTTTTTGTCGCCATCGTTGGGGCGGTCCCGGTTTCCAGGTAGACGTGTTGCCTAATGACGCGCCAAAGCGTGCCGTCGAAGTGTAGCTCCAGATCGACGACGCCCAGCCGGTTGCCATAAAACCCCGCCATGACCGCAGGTTTGCCATGGAGCGTACCCGCAATCGAATCGACCCTCGGTGTTGGCGGCCGCGTCGTGTCGGGGAATGTCTCGTGCGTGTGACCTGTCAGCACGACGTCAATGTCCGCAACGCCAGCCAGCGGAACAGCCGCGTTTTCCATGCCAACAATGTGTTCGTCTGCACCAATGCCGCTATGACACAGCGCGACGATCAGGTCAGCACCCGCTGCTTTCATCCGGGGTATCAATGCTTTGGCGCAGGTCACGATGTCTTCTGTTGTTAGCGCGCCTGCCAACGTGTCGTGGTCCCATTGCGTGATCTGCGGCGTGACGAACCCGGTCACGCCAACTTTGATCGCGCGTGTTTGACCATCATCGCATCGCAACTCTCGCTTGATTATGCAGAAATCATCAGCCAACGGTGGGTGGTGCCGGTCGGTGATATTGGCACAGACGACCGGAAAACACGCATCTCGCAATGCGCCGCGCAGAAACGAAAGCCCATAGTTGAATTCGTGATTGCCGAGCGTGATTGCATCGTAATCCAATACGTTGAACGCATTGATCATCGGATGCACCTCGCCTTGATTTTCTTGGGCAGCCAAATAATCAGCGAGAGGATTGCCCTGAATGAAATCGCCGTTGTCGAACAGTAATGTGGTCTGTCCGGGTTCGTTGCGGAGTGTATTCATCCGATCCAAAAGACGGATCAGGCCACAGCTATCGTCAGGTTTGTCGGCGAAATAGTCGTAACCAAGCAGATGCATATGCAGGTCTGTCGTCTCCAGTATACGGAGCCGTGCCTTTGGCGCTGCGTCTTGAGAGCCGACGGACAATACGTCGGTATCGCTTTCAATCATGTTGCAACCATAACGAGAAATTTCCTTGCGATCACCTATCGTTTGCAGAAATATTTGAACTTGTAGAATTGCCGTGTCATTGCGGCATGATGAAAATTGCAGAAACAGTAACATTTGGTGGATCCGCGCTTGATCGCGCGACAGAATTGCGCGGTGATGTTGCCGCTGTGCGCGCTGATCGGGCGACCCGGGTTACACTATTTTGGCGCGGCAAGCCGATGATTTCGGGCGATGCGCTGGTACGGGTTGCAACCGATCACCCGGTGTTGGCCGATGCGGACACTGCACAAATTCTTTTGGGTCGCGACGATGAAGGTCCGATACTTGCGGCGGATTTGTCGGATTGGGTTCCGCCAGAGGGTGATCCGGGGCGATTGGACGGGTTTCTTGACAATAGCGAACAGCAACACCCCGCCATTACTGACGGCGCATTTTCAGAATTGCGTGCCGTCATGACACGGCTGTCGCCCCGCGATGCAGAATTGGCAGCAACCGCCAAGGCAGTTCTGGGTTGGCATCAGACGCACCGGTTTTGCGCGCGGTGCGGTCAGGAAAGCGTCATGGCTATGGCCGGTTGGCAACGGGATTGCCCGGCTTGCGGGCATCACCATTTCCCGCGCACAGATCCGGTTGTCATCATGCTGATCACCTCTGGCAATGCGGTTCTTGTGGGCCGTTCGCCCGGTTGGCCGGCCGGCATGTATTCGCTTCTGGCCGGCTTTGTTGAACCCGGTGAAACGGTTGAGGCTGCCGTGCGCCGGGAAGTTTTTGAAGAAGTTGGGGTCAAAGTGGGGCAAGTCAGCTATCTGGCCAGCCAGCCCTGGCCCTTTCCGGCCTCGCTGATGTTGGGATGTGCGGGTGACGCATTGACAACAGACATCACGCCAGACCCTAACGAAATTGAGGATGCGCAGTGGGTCAGTCGCGAAGATATGGCGCGCGCATTTGCAGGCGAGCATCCAGAGATATCGCCTGCGCGTAATGGTGCTATTGCGCATTTCTTGCTGCGGGCATGGTTGGCCGATAGGCTTGATTAACAAACGATGATTAAGTTCCGTCCGAACGAAAGATAGAAGACTGGTATGAAGTTTAGCACGCGCGAAGATATTGAGGCGCCGATCGCTTTTGTCTTTGAGCACTTCAGTGATTTCGACGTGTTTGAAAAACGTGCAATGCGTCATGGCGCGCAGGTCAATCGCCTTGGCGATGATCGTCGACGGACCGGGACCGCGTGGGATGTTGCATTTCAGTTTCGTGGACGGACTCGGCAAATGCAGGTGACGCTGACGCGTATTGATCCCCCTAATGGCTACAATCTCGAATCCCAATCGGACGGCATGACAGCTGTGTCTGAGGTCACATTGGTGTCGCTCTCACCCAGCCGAACACGCGTTGCTGTGGGTATCGACCTGCGCGCGCGGACATTGACCGCGCGTCTGTTGTTGCAATCGATGAAACTGGCCAAGACCAAGCTGACAAAACGGTTCAAGGCGCGCGTGCTCGATTATGCCGAAGACATCGAGGATGCTTTTCAGCGGCAAGCCTGACGCGATCATTCTGGTGGATCAAAGAGGCATCTGGCATGATCCGCTTAACAAGATGCGGGGACGTCGAACGACATGGCCAACAAGAACGAGATCACGACTCGGCTTGCCGAGCGGCTGAAAGATGAACGCAAAGGCAAGGGGTTGAGCTTGGATGCGTTAGCCAATCTGTCGGGCGTGTCACGTTCCATGCTTAGCCAGATTGAGCGCGGTGAAAGCAGCCCAACCGTCGCAAGCCTTTGGAACCTGACACGTGCGTTGAATGTCGATTTTTCGGCGCTGCTGGATGAAGAAAGCCAGCCGGTGCCGCTGATCCGCGAAGTGGTGAAAGCTGACACGATCCCGCAAATCCACAACCGGGCCGCGGGTTGCACGATCCGGATACTCAGTGCGTCGGGCGATGTGGGCGGGACGGAAGTCTACGACATCGATTTTCAATCCGGTGCCGCGCTGGAAAGTACGCCACATGAGTTCGGTTGCGTTGAGCATCTGACCGTACTGGCGGGACAGTTGCGGGTTGTGTCGGGGGGTGAGACTGCGTCAGTCGCGGAAGGGGACACCGTCCGTTATGCCGCTGATGTGGAACACGCGATCATTGCCGAAACTGCCGCGCGCGCTCTTCTGGTTGTAAAGAACGCCTAGACTCCGCTTTAACGGCAGAAATCCGATATATTGACATTTTCTGCTATAGTGGAGTAACCTCCATTTAAGCGGAGGCTATCATGTCACATGATTTTCTGAACAGATTGACCGACGCGTTGGGGACGCTGGAAAACCAGGGTCTTTACAAGCGGGAAAGGCAGATCGCATCGCCGCAGGGTGCTGTTGTTTGCATTGATGGCGTCACCAAAGACCCCGCAAGCATGATCAATCTGTGCGCTAACAATTATCTGGGTCTGGCCAACCATCCTGATCTAATCACTGCAGCCAAGACCGCGATGGACAGTCACGGCTATGGCATGGCTTCGGTCCGTTTTATCTGCGGCACCCAGACATTACACCGCAAACTCGAACAGGACCTCGCAGCCTTTCTGAACAAAGACGACGGGATCCTTTTCGCGGCCTGTTTTGATGCAAATGGGGGCCTGTTCGAGCCACTCCTGGATGCCGATGACGCGATCATTTCGGACAGTCTGAACCACGCTTCGATCATTGACGGGATCCGTTTGTGCAAAGCGAAACGCTATCGCTATGCCAACAACGACATGAATGCGCTTGAGGATCAGTTGAAACAGGCCCGCGCGGACGGCGCGCGCCATATCATGATCGCCACGGATGGGGTGTTTTCCATGGATGGGTCGCTGGCGGACCTGCCCAACATCACCCGGCTTGCGCAGGCTTACGACGCATTGGTCATGGTGGACGATTGTCATGCCACCGGTTTTATGGGGCCGGGTGGTAAAGGCACGCCTGCGCATTTTGGCGTTGATGTGGACATCCTGACCGGCACGTTGGGCAAGGCGCTGGGCGGTGCGATTGGCGGTTATGTGGCAGGGCCACAGCCGGTGATCGATATGCTGCGTCAGCGGTCGCGGCCTTATCTGTTCTCGAATGCGTTGCCGCCCTCGGTCGTCGCCGCAGGGATCACCGCTTTGCAGCTGGTGAGCGACGGTGATGATTTACGCGCACAGCTTTTTGACAATGCTGCGTTCTGGCGTGCGGGATTGCAGGATTTGGGGTTCACCCTGTTGCCCGGCACGCATCCAATTATTCCTGTCATGCTGGGTGACGCACAACTGGCGCAACAGATGGCGGAGCGGCTGTTTTCCTTGGGCGTTTTGGCGACAGGTTTCTTTTTCCCGGTTGTGCCACAAGGGCAAGCGCGCATTCGCACGCAAATGAGCGCGGCCCTGTCGCGCGCCGATCTGGACCGCGCGTTGGCGGCATTCGCGACAGCGGGACGGGATGTGGGGGTTATTAGATGACCGAAACGATGAAATGCCTCGTCAAGGCCAAGGCGCAGGAAGGTTTGTGGATGCAAGAGCGTCCCATCCCCCAGATCGGCCCGGATGACGTGCTGATCAAAGTCAACAAAACCGGGATTTGCGGCACCGATATCCATATCTGGAATTGGGATGCGTGGTCGCAGAAAACGGTGCCGCTTGGCCTGATCACCGGTCATGAATTCGCCGGTGAGATCGTCGCCCTTGGTGCGGATGCAAAAGATCTGAAGATCGGCCAGCGCTGTTCCGGGGAAGGGCATCTGATCGGTCAGACATCGCGACAAGTGCGGGCAGGCAAGTTTCATCTTGACCCCGAAACGCGCGGGATTGGCGTGAATATCGATGGCGCCTTTGCTGAATACTTGCGCCTGCCTGCGTTCAATGTCGTGCCACTGCCCGACGCAATCCCGGATCAGATCGGCGCCATCCTCGACCCGCTTGGAAACGCTGTGCATACGGCGTTGAGCTTTGATCTGGTGGGCGAGGATGTGCTGATCACGGGGGCCGGTCCGATTGGGATTATGGCTGCGGCCGTTGCGCGACATGTGGGTGCGCGGCGCGTGGTGATCACGGATGTGAACGACGCGCGGCTCGCGCTGGCCACAAAGGTGACAAAGGTTACCCCCGTCAACGTGGCGACCACAGATCTGCGCCATGTGATGCAGGATTTGGGGCTGCAACAAGGGTTCGATGTCGGGCTTGAAATGTCGGGGAACGCGGCTGCCTTTGATCAGATGGTTGACACTATGGTTTCAGGCGGCCGCATCGCGATGCTGGGTATACCGGCCAGTAAGTCGCAGGTGGATTGGTCGCGTATCGTACTGAAATCACTGACGATTAAGGGTGTGTATGGGCGTGAGATCTTTGAGACCTGGTATAAGATGATTGGCATGCTCGAGGATGGTTTGGATATCTCGCAAACGATCACCCATGCCTATCCAGCGGATGCATTTGAGGAAGGGTTTCGTGCGATGCGATCAGGCCAGACGGGCAAGGTCGTTTTGGATTGGGTGGCCTAGGCGGCGTCTTATCAGACACCTTGAGCAAGGCGTGCAGCACCAATCGCTGCTTCGCTATGTGCAGCCTTTTGCGGTGTAATCGCCAAAATGCGCGCGCGGATTTGTGTCCATATGGCATTGGCCGCACCGCCGCCCGAGGTGAAGAGTTGTGTGGGGCGCGGCCCGCCATGGGTGGCGATGGCTGCGTAACACGCGGCCTCGATCCGGGCGATGCCTTCCAACAGGCCGTGCAGGAATTCGGCGTCATTGTCCGGGCGCGGGGTCATCTTGGGTTGGTAATGCGGGTCGTTGAAGGGGAAACGTTCACCCGGTGTAAGTAGCGGATAGTAATCGTGCGGGCTTGGGCGCGACGGATCAATCATTCCTGATAGCTGGATCAGTTCATCCGTCGTAAAGAGCGCTGCAAGCACGCCGCCGCCGCTATTTGATGCACCACCGGCCAACCACAGATCGCCGAGGCGATGCGAATACAGCCCAACCTCGGGTGCATCGATCCGGACGGGGCTGAGGATTTTGATCGCCAATGTGGTGCCGAGCGAGGTGACGGCTGCCCCCTGTTCCAGCGGCGCTGCGGCCAGAAAGGCCGCGATGCTGTCGGTCGTCCCGGCATGAATTGTCGTGGTTTTGCTGAAGCCTAATGTAGACGCAATGGCTTGATCGATCGGCCCCAATGCGGTGCCCGCCGCGCTGACCTTTGGCAGCAAATCGGGCCTGAGCCCTGTCAGGTCAATCCAGTCTGGCCAGCTTTCCAAAGCCGGGTCAAAGCCGAGTTTAAGCGTGTTGTTGTGATCAGAATGG
>JBCBDL010000041.1:0-25276 GCA_038529695.1 Pseudomonadota bacterium
CCGCAGCCCATGGCCCGGTCGGTATGCCGGTGATCATGGGTGCGGGCCAGCCGCTGCGGTTCCGGTCATGGGAACCCGGCTGCTCGCTGATCAAAGGCGAATTTGGTGCAATGATCCCCAAGACGGGCGACTGGATGACCCCGGAAATCGTGATTGTTCCGCTTGTCGCATTCGATCGGCGGGGCGGCAGATTGGGTTATGGCGGCGGGTTTTATGATCGGACGCTGCAGCAATTGCGCAGCGTGCGCCCGACAATGGCAATTGGCTTTGCTTATGCCGCACAAGAGGATGACGCATTGCCTTTGGAGCAGACGGATCAACCGCTTGATCTGATTGTCACAGAATATGGTGTGATCACGCCCGGCGCCTGAGGCCGGGTGCCAAAACCCTGATCGCGGCTAGTCGAATATGTCCATGATGCTTTCGAACATGCTTTCGCGTTTGCGTCGCTTGGGGCGGGCTTGGCGCGTCGGCCGCGGGCTTTCATAGTAATGCGCGTCGCCATAGGCCTCTTCGGCTGGGATGCCACCATCCATTAACGCTTCTTCCCGGATCGCCATGATGATCTTTTCAAGCTCGCCCTTATCCAGCCAAATGCCGCCGGAGGTCGTGCAGATATCGATCTTCACGCCATAGCGCTCAACCTCGCGCATGGGTGAGCCATCAATCGGGGACGTCATAAGAGGCATCAGGGCCCTCCATCATTCTGATTTGTCATGACAGAGAGCTATGGAAGGATCGGCCGATTACAAGATGATGGGATCGCGATACGCTCGAAAGTGGCAGTGAAACGCTTGGCGTGATACGCGGCTATTCGTCGGCGAATGCCGCCATCACCTCATCGGACGCTTCAAAATTCGCGGTGACCCGCTGCACATCGTCATCTTCTTCGAGTGTATCAAGCAGCTTCATTAGCTTGGTCAGCCCGTCGAGGTCCACATCCGTCGTCATGTTGGGTTTCCAGATGAGCTTGGTCGACTCAGACTCACCCAGTTCCGCCTCAAGTGCCGTTGACACATCATTCAGATCGGTATCGGCACAGATGATCACATGGCTTTCGTCATCACTTTGTACGTCTTCCGCGCCGGCTTCGATTGCCGCCATCATCACGGTGTCGGCGTCTGCGACGGACGATGGGTAAACCACCTCGCCCTTGCGGTCGAACATGAATCCGACCGATCCGGTCTCGCCCAGATTGCCGCCGTTTTTGGAGAAGGTCGACCGCACGGTCGATGCGGTGCGATTGCGGTTGTCCGTCATCGCCTCGACAATTACGGCGACGCCGCCGGGTCCGTAGCCCTCATACCGGATTTCGTCGTAGTTTTCTGCATCGCCGCCTTGGGATTTCTTGATCGCGCGGTCGATCACGTCTTTGGGGACAGAGTTCGATTTCGCCTCTTTCACCGCAAGCCGCAGACGTGGGTTTTTGTCCGGGTCCGGATCGCCCATCTTGGCGGCGACAGTGATTTCCTTGGCCAGTTTAGAAAACAGCTTGGACCGCAGCTTGTCCTGCCGTCCTTTACGGTGCTGAATATTTGCCCATTTGGAGTGGCCAGCCATCGTCAACCCTCATCATCTGTCGCGAAAATCTGCGTCTCTATAGGGCAAGCAGGGTTCGGGCTGCAAGCCGCTAGTCGGCGACTTGGCCAGACGCTTTTGGCATCTCGCCGCCCATGATTTTGACCTCGCGCTGTGGGAACGGAATGCTGATGCCGTGTTCCTGGAACGCATCCCACAAGGCCAGATAGACATTGCCACGGATATTCGTCAGCCCGCCGGTCGGGTCCCTGATCCAGAAACGCAGAATGTAATCGACCGAGCTGTCGCCAAAATTGACGATATGGCAGACCGTGTTGCGGTTGGTCAGGACCCGGTCGACGCTTTGCGCGGCCTCAATCGCGATGCGCCGAACTTCATGCGGGTTGTCGTGATAGGCGGTGCCGAAATGGATATCGAGCCGGACAAAATCATTTGAATGGGACCAGTTCACAACCTGACCGGTGATCAAGTCTTCGTTCGGTATCAGGTATTCGCGCCCGTCGCGTGTGACAACGGAAACATAACGCGCGCCCAGTGAATTGATCCAGCCGAACGTATCACCGAGGCTGATCACATCGCCGGGTTTGATCGATTTATCCAAGAGAATGATCACGCCCGAAACGAGGTTTGACACAACCTTCTGCAGACCAAAACCGATGCCCACACCAATGGCACCGGACAGCACGGCAAGCCCGGTTAGATCGATGCCAAGCGCGCGGACGCCCAGGAAAAATGCAGCCCCATAGAATGCGACCTGCACGCCCTTGACGATCAGCACCTGCATTGAGGGGCTGATATCTTCGTTCGCTTTGATCCGCGTTGAAGTTGTCCGGGTCAGAAAGCGTGCGACGGTGATCAGGGCACCCAGAATGACCAGAGCTTGGATCAGCAATAGTAGTGAGAAGCGGATTTCGCCGACCGTAAAACCGGCACTGTCGAGCAATTGTTCTGCTGGTTCGAGAAGGTTCAGAATAAGCAGTGTGACGTAGATCCACGCGCCGTAGCGTACGACTTTGCGGAGCGTGGGGCTTTTGATCAGGCGCGTTACGAAGACAATCAGCAGCCAGGCAAGGGCTAATGTGCCAATAATGCTGAGCAAATAGGACCGGCTGGGCCACGTCACCTCGCGCATTACCAGGATGGTGCCCCAGATCAACGCAACAAAGAAAATCGCACGCAGTCGCTGATGAATGATCGCCAGGATCCGCAACCGCCATTTGGGCCAATCGTGGCGTTCGCCCATCCAGGCACGAATACGGGGCCCCAAAACGGCGCGCAGAACATGTGCCAGGATCAAAAGCGCAATCGCGATCCCGATTTGGTAAAGGTTCCAGGTGCGAAACAGGCTTTCATAGGCCGCCTGCACCTGTCCCAACAGGTCGCTGCCGATGCTGAGAACTTCGTCTAAGTCACGTTGGGTTTCCGCGATCGCGTCGTCGGGGCCTTTCATATTGACGTGGCGCGACATGCGGGTCCTTGGTGTGATTGACGGGGTATGCAGAGCTTTGCATGCGGTGGGACCAGCAGGCAAGCATCCGTCTTATGTCTGACCAAATGGCAACGGTAGTAACCATAAGTGTCGGGATTGGCTTGTTGCGTTTTCGCAGGCGCGTTAACAAGTCGTTAGGTATCAGTTATCGGAGCCGTTCTCATGGACATTACGATTCTTCTTGCATTGCTGGGGCTTGGTGCGCTTCTTATTCCGGTTTTGGGCGGCGATGATGATGGTGATGATGACGAAGAGAATATCATTCGCGGGACGCCGGAAGCTGATGAACTGGACGGCACATCCGAAGGCGAGACCATCCTGGGCTTTCTCGGCGATGATGTGATCAACGGCAATGGTGGTCTAGACACGCTCGAAGGGAGCGGCGGTGAGGATATCATCACCGGCGGTGAAGACCGTGACGTGATACGTGGTGGTGCCGACGATGACCAATTGTTTGGCCTTGGTGGTAACGATACGATCGAGGGTGGTGGCGGCATCGACCGCATCGAAGCTGGTGAAGGCAATGACATCGTGCGTGCTGGTGACGGTAATGATGTTGTGTTCGGCTTTACCGGCACAGACGTTTTGCGCGGTGAAGACGATGATGACGACATCTTTTTGTGGGGTGAAGGTGGTCGCGCCCTCGGCGGAGACGGTGATGATGAGCTCGTCATGGTGACTGGTCGCGGTGTGTTAGAAGGCGTTGCGGGTACAAATACCTTTTACGCATTGGCCAATGATGATGATGAACAACAGACCGTCGCGATTATTGAAGATTTCGGCGTCGGCGACGAGATCGTTATGACAATCGATACGAGTGACATCACGGCCGCGAGCGCGGACCTTCAGGTGACAGTAACTGAAGGTACGATAAATGGCACGGACGGGTTCAATATTGAGGTTTCTTTCGCCAATGAAGGTGATGAACCTGATGAAACTGAATTTGAAACGGCTCGGGTCTTTGTTCTAGGTACGCAGGCCTTTACCGCAGAGCAGATCGCAGCATCTGTTAAGGTTGACGTGACAGTTGATGCCGGTCTGTCAGTGGAAGAGGCCGAGGATACGTTTGAAGAAGTGAAAGCAAATGCAACTGCGCCTGCTGTCACCGATCCCGTTATCGTGGTCTAGCGTACTGTCAAGAAATCGGGCATCTTTGCGTCTTTAAATGAGCAGCCTGCGCACAGGCTGAAACCTTGTGTTGGGCACCATTTTTTCACTGGCGCCCCTTGCCTCAGGTCGCTCTTGCAGCGAACAGGGTGGCGGTGTATTTTCCACCGCATGAAAAAGGTTTTTGATATGGACGATCGCGCCCGCCTGCCGTGGCGGTTTTACGGTGCGACCTGCACAATCCTGGCCCGGGTCTGAGCGCCCTGTTTTCTGCACGCCTGACAAACTGAAAATTTGACTGAATGGGAGAGGACAATGTCCCCCAAAACGCTCTACGATAAAATCTGGGACGCGCATGTGGCGCATGAGGCCGAGGATGGCACCTGCCTGCTTTATATTGACCGCCACCTGGTGCACGAGGTGACCAGCCCGCAGGCCTTCGAAGGTTTGCGCATGGCGGGCCGCAAGGTGCGCGCACCTGAAAGGACGATTGCGGTGCCAGACCACAATGTGCCGACAACGCCAGGTCGCGATGACCCTAAGAACATGACCGAAGACAGTGCCATTCAGGTCGCCGCTTTGGACAAGAACGCCAAGGATTTTGGCATCCATTACTATCCGGTGTCCGACGTCCGTCAGGGTATCGTGCATATCGTCGGGCCAGAGCAGGGCTGGACTTTGCCCGGCATGACCGTGGTCTGTGGTGACAGCCACACGGCGACCCATGGTGCGTTCGGCGCGCTGGCCCATGGCATCGGGACGTCAGAGGTGGAGCATGTGCTGGCCACCCAGACGCTGATCCAGAAGAAATCTAAGAACATGAAGGTCGAGATCACGGGCAAACTGCGCCCCGGTGTGACGGCCAAGGACATCACCCTGTCCGTGATTGGTGAAACCGGGACCGCTGGTGGGACCGGTTACGTGATCGAGTATATGGGTGAGGCGATCCGCGATCTGTCCATGGAAGGCCGCATGACCGTCTGCAACATGGCGATCGAAGGTGGCGCGCGGGCTGGCATTATCGCCCCGGATGAGAAGACGTTTGAATACTGCATGGGCCGTCCGCACGCGCCGAAAGGGGCCGCGTGGGAGGCGGCGGTTGCCTGGTGGAAGACGCTTTATTCCGATGATGACGCGCATTGGGACAAGGTCGTGACGATCAAAGGTGAAGATATCGCACCCGTGGTCACTTGGGGGACATCGCCAGAGGACGTGCTGCCGATCACAGCGACCGTGCCTGCGGCGGATGACTTTGAGGGCGGCAAGGTTGGCGCGGCGCAACGTTCGCTGGACTATATGGACCTTAAGCCCGGCACGCCCCTGAATGAGATCAAGATCGATACGGTGTTCATTGGTTCGTGTACCAATGGCCGGATTGAGGATTTGCGCGCCGCGGCAGCGATCCTGAAGGGTAAGAAGATCGCGGTTGAGCGGGCGATGGTCGTGCCAGGCTCCGGTCTGGTCCGCGCACAAGCGGAAGAAGAGGGGCTGGCGGACATCTTCAAGGAAGCTGGGTTTGAATGGCGTCTTGCAGGCTGTTCGATGTGTCTGGCGATGAACCCTGATCAACTCGCGCCTGGCGAGCGCTGTGCCGCGACATCCAACCGCAATTTCGAAGGCCGTCAGGGCCGGGGTGGACGGACACATCTTATGTCGCCACAAATGGCAGCAGCAGCAGCAATTACTGGTAAACTGACGGATGTACGGGAGATGATGTAATGCGTTTAGCGGTTGGCTTGTTTTGTCTTTTGCCGATGGGCGCGTTTGCCCAAGGCGCATGGGAGACGTGGGAGGACAACGGCAAGACCATCGCGGGCATATGCACTGCGGATACAGAGGAAATCTGTGCAGCAGTCTTTTGCGACATTGCCACGGCCAGCGTCCAGATTGCCTGGATCAGTCCGGGCGCCTGGACCGTTCAGGCGGGTGCGAAGGAGAACCTTGTGCTACAGATTGGTGGTGGAGAGACGCAGGTAATTGCGGGCGAAATCGCTGCGGCGCCGGGTTTCAGCCTTGAGTTTTATGCAGTGGCGGGTGCGCTGTCACCAAGTCAGATCAACGGCTTACGGGCGAGCTCTGCCTTCTCATTGGGCCCTCAGAATGGTGATCTTGCGGCATTGTCGTTGGCGGGATCGTCCGCTGCGATCAGCCGGGCGCTTGGACCATCTTGTGGCTAAACAATTGCTTGATGTCGGTGTGGGCAACAGCGACGGGGCGCCATCCAGCCCTAATCCTGGGCATGATACCAGATCGATTGTTGATGGGCCGGATCAATCGCGCAAGCCGCGGGTGCTGGTGCTGGCAGAGGCTGCGAACCCCGACTGGGTCAGCGTGCCGTTGATCGGTTGGTCATTGGCCGAGGCTTTGCGCAGCGTCGCCGATGTGCATCTGGTCACGCAGATCCGAAACAGATCAGCAATAGCGGCACAGGGCTGGATCGAAGGACAGGATTTCACCGCCATCGATAGTGAGGCCATTGCGCGCCCTGTCGACAAGATCGGTAATTTGATACGTGGCGGGTCCGGCAAGGGCTGGACCATACTGCAGGCGCTGTCGTCGCGCCTGTCTTACCCCTATTTCGAACGTAAGGTCTGGCAGCAATTTGGGGCCGCAATCCGGCGTGGGGATTACGATGTGGTTCATCGGATCACGCCTGTCAGCCCAACAGCGAATAGCAGCATGGCTTCTCGTTGCCGTAAGGCGGGTGTGCCGTTTATCCTGGGTCCCCTGAACGGTGGCGTTCCCTGGCCCAAGGGGTTTGATGCCGAACGGCGGGACGAAAATGAATGGCTGTCCTATATTCGCGACCTTTACAAATTGTCGCCTGCGCGCACCCGTACGCTGCGCGATGCGTCCGTGATTATCACAGGTTCCAAACATACCTTGTCAGAGATCCCGAAGGTCCATCAGGCCAAGGCGCTGCGTATTCCCGAAAATGCGATTGATCCTGAGCGGTTCAACAATGTCTCGGATCAGAATATCGATGGCCCGTTGCGCGGCTGCTTTGTCGGGCGGCTGGTGCGCTACAAGGGCCCGGATATGCTGCTGGATGCGGCAGCAGGGGCTTTGAGTGCCGGTCAATTGACGCTTGATATCATTGGCGATGGTCCGATGCTGGACGATTTGCGCGCGCAGGCTGACCGGCTTGGGATCGGCGATGGTGTCAGCTTTCACGGCTGGTTGGCCCATCAAGATGTGCAGAAAATCCTGTGTCAGTCGAATTTGCTGACTTTTCCATCGGTGCGCGAATTCGGCGGTGGTGTTGTGCTGGAAGCGATGGCGCTGGGCGTTGTGCCGGTCATTTGCGACTATGCTGGTCCGGCAGAACTGCTGACGCCGAATGTCGGCTATGCCGTACCGCTGGGGACAAGGGACGAGATCGTCGCACGCTTTTCGGAACAACTGGACACGATCATAAGTGATCCGTCTGTCCTGCCCGCGATGGGTCGACGGGCGCAAGAGATTGTTGCACAAACTTATACCTGGCATCAAAAGGCCAAACAAATCAGAACACTTTACGATTGGGTTCAAAGGCCGGGCGACAGCCCGCTGCCCCGACCCTTTGCCACTTAACCCTCGCGTTTAGGAGCGCTGCGAAAGATGCAAAAATTCACCAAACTGAGCGGCATTGCCGCCCCCTTGCCGCTGGTCAATATCGACACAGACATGATTATCCCAAAGCAGTTCCTGAAAACGATCAAACGGTCTGGTCTGGGTGTGAACCTGTTTGACGAGATGCGCTATGATGACGATGGCAAGGAAATCGCGGATTTTGTCCTGAACAAGCCGCAATATCGGGATGCACAAATCCTTGTTGCTGGCGACAATTTTGGTTGTGGGTCAAGCCGCGAACATGCGCCCTGGGCCATCGCGGATTTTGGCATCACCTGCGTTATCGCCCCCAGCTTTGCTGATATCTTTTATAACAACTGCTTCAAGAACGGGATCCTGCCCATTGCGCTGCCGCAAAGCCAAGTCGATGTGCTGATGAAAGACGCCGAAAAAGGATCGAACGCGCGGATAGAGGTCGATCTTGACGCCCAGATGATCACGTCGTCGGACGGGGATGTATTTCATTTTGAGGTGGACGCGTTCAAGAAACACTGCCTAATGAATGGACTTGACGATATTGGGCTGACAATGGAAAAAGCGGCGTCAATCGACAGTTTCGAAGCGAGGGCCAGCGCGGACCGGCCTTGGGTCTGATCGCAACGACATTGGGCGGGCGGACCGGCGCGTTCGACCGCTTGGCGTGATGTTCGTGCCGCCCTGAGAAGAGCAAGGTCCTGAGGTTGCAGTTTGAGATTGTATTATTGCTGCATCTGTTTTTGTTTCTTCGGCAAACAACCTTGGTTTGAACATCAAACCATTGGACAACTTGTTCCATATCACTAGTGTAAAATTGTAATGATTTTTGATTGGGCGGGCCTTGGGGGCAAGCGCTTGGCTCACAACTTTGAAGGTAACCACGTTAGGACGGCGACGCCGAAAACGTATCGTCCGCAAGAGGGTTAATTGGCCGTGTTTGCTCGACTACCAGGCGCTATTGCACGCGCGATAATGGTCGTAATGCTGATCGTGATGCCGTCCGCGCTTTTGGCGACGGGGGTCGATGACAGCACACAAATTATCGCATTGGTTGCCATCTTTGCCGCGCTCTTTACGATTGTGGAGTATAGCTCCAGCAGTCCCAGCTTGGTGGAGTTTCGCGATGCGCCGCCTTTCAACCGTGTGCGGTTTTCCGCCCTTTTTGCCACCGTCCTGTGCCTTTCCGTGATCTTTCGTGGATATGAAACACCATCTGCCCTCACGGATTACTTCCAGGCGAGCGGGACGCAGATCGGCGAAACGATTGATTTCCCCTACTCGCCTGTCCGGCTGATGGTGCTGATGATGCCCGTCGATACTGATCCGGCTGTTATCCAGAAGCTGCGCGATGCTGCGGGGCTCAGTTATCTGATTTCGCTGATCTCCATTGTGTGGTTCATCATCCTGCTGCGTTTGCACCACTGGCCGCGCCGCGGTGGGGCCTTCAATGTCTGGATCAACTTGCCGACCTTTGATCCCACCGCGGGTGGCGATGTGGTCAAACGGCTGCAGCGTGATGGTCGCATTAATACTGTGTTAGGGTTTCTGCTGCCATTCTTGATCCCAGCGGTTTTGAAACTGTTTTCGCTGGTGGGTACGCCTATCCAATTGGACAACACCCATACGCTGATCTGGATGGTAACGGCATGGGCCTTTTTGCCAGCAAGCATTCTGATGCGCGGTGTTGCACTCAGCCGCGTGGCGCAGATGATCCATCTGCAGCGCAAAAAGGCCTACGAACGCGCAGCAGACGACGATATGCAAGCGGCCTGATCCTGGCGCTTTGGCCGGGTCTCTTGGCCGCTGAAACCTACCGCATTGCAACATTTGCCGCACCGCTTAGCAGGGAGGGGCCCGGGCTGTTGCTGCGGGATCTTGCAAAGGGTGACGACGCACAGATCGTGGCAATCCAAGCCGTGATTGCCCATATCAACCCCGATATATTGGTCCTAACAGATTTTGATTTCGACCTGGACGGTTATGCGCTTACGGCATTCGCCGCAACTTTTGGTGACCGTTACCCGCACCGATTTGCAGGCCGGCCAAATACCGGGATGGCTACGGGTCTTGACGTGGACCAGAACGGACGGACTGGCGAGGCACGCGATGCCCAAGGATATGGGCGATTTGCAGGGGATGGCGGGATGGCGATCCTGTCGACCTGGCCGATTGAGATTGCTGCAGTTGTGGATCACTCTGCGTTGCTATGGCAGGACTTGCCGGATGCGATCATGCCACAGCGCAATGATGTACCATTCCTGCCGGATGCGGTGCGCAAGGTACAGCGATTGTCGCATGCAGGTCATTGGATTGTGCCTGTGATACTCCCCGACGATAGTCGGCTGAATGTCATGGCATTTGCCGCCACGCCCCCGGTCTTTGATGGCCCCGAAGATCGCAATGGCCTGCGCAACCGCGATGAATTGCGGTTGTGGGAGATCATTCTGAATGGTGGGTTTGGCTCCGCACCGGACAGTTTTGTCATTGCTGGCAATGCCAATCTTGATCCGCTGCGCGGTGAGGGTTTGTCGCGCGCGATGGCCGGTTTTTTGCAGCGTCGCGATCTGCTGGATCCATTGCCCAATTTACCAACGGCAAATTGGGCGGATGATGATCCAGGTGATCTGCGTGTCAGCTACGTTTTGCCCTCTGCCGAATGGCAGGTTGCCGATGCGGGTGTTTTCTGGCCCGCATCGGATGATCCGGATGCGGCGCTACTTGGCCCCGATGGGTTGGCTGCGGGGGTGCATCACCTGGTCTGGGTTGACGTCTTTCGGTAGACCCGCCGTCATAACCTGATCCAGATCTGTGGGCTGAAAGTCTGGCAGCAATTGGTCAAATTTGTCTGACCCAATCCGGTGCGGCATGGCATAAAGATAGCGCATCTCGCGCATCTCGCGCGCTAATTCCCAAAATGGGGCAAGGGCTGTCATCACCCACCAAGGGAAGCGCGTAACGCGGATCTTTTGATCAGTGCGTTTTTGAACACATCTTTCCAAATCTGCGGTTGTGAAGGCATGCCCCGGAAATGGGATATCTTCAAATTGGGCCAGGTCATGCCGTTTATTGGCAAGGGCTAACGCCGCACGCGCCCAATCGGGCACGAAGGCGTAGGCTTGCAGCGTGTTAGGGTCTGCGGCGGCGGTCAGCCGCCCCTTCTTGATCTCACGCATTATGAGCATGCTCATGATATCGCCGTTGCCATTTGGGTCGATGAAGTTGCCAGCGCGCAGGACAATGGTCTGAACACCAGACGCCCGATATGCTTGCTCCATCGCGATGCGGACACGACCCTTACGGGTCTGCGCAAGATGTGGCGTGGTTTCATCCAAGACGCCGGGCTGGTTGCCATAATTGTAGATGTTGCCGGGGATGATCACGGTCGCTCCGCTTGCCTTCGCGGCCGCGATGACCTGATCGGTAATCTCGGGGATTGTTCGTTCCCAATTGTGGTAGGCAGGGGGGTTCAAACCGTTGATAATTACGTCCGCACCTTTGGCTGCGCTGATCATGTCACCAGTTTTCCGATCATAATGACGAACGGACCAACCGGCATTCCAAAAAACTTCTGCGGCATGGCTGCCGATCTTGCCGGACCCACCCAAAATCAAAACAGTTTGTTGCATGATATTGCTCCTTGGCTGCTGTTACCGGAACAATTATCTATTCAGAATGGAAATTGAATTGCGATAAATTGCACAACATGTATTCATAATTGAATGGATAGAGCCATCCACGCCCTTGATTGGTCGCTTGTGCAGGCCTTCCTTGCGGTTGCCGAAACCGGCAGCTTGTCAGCCGCGGCGCGCGCACTGCATACAAGTCAGCCAACGTTGGGTCGTCAGATTAGAGCAATCGAAAGCCAGTTGGGCGCAGAGCTGTTTCACCGGCAACCCCGCGGCCTTGCGCTGACCCAGACTGGAGGAGATCTGGTGGCGCCTGCGCAGGCAATGCGCGATGCGGTGCAACAGATCACACTGACGGCGGCGGGCCAGCAGGCGCGGTTGGATGGGACCGTGCGGATTACGGCGAGCGTTGCAACAGCGGCAGTGCATCTGCCCCCCATCATAGCCCGTATTCGCAGGCTTGAACCCCAGATCGCAATCGAACTGGTACCCAGTGACGACACAAGCAACCTTTTGTATCGCGAGGCAGATATTGCCGTACGCATGTATCGCCCAACGCAATTGGAGTTGATCACCCAACATATTGGTGAGATTGAACTTGGTGTCTTTGCCGCCAAATCGTATCTGGCCGCCCGCGGCATGCCACAATCACTTGACGATCTGACCACACACGACTTTGTGGGCTATGACAGCAACACCAGTATCATCGAAGGCTTCAAGGCGGCCGGATTTCCTGTGGATCGGGATTTCTTTAAAACCCGTTGTGATGACAACGTCGCCTATTTGGAACTGATGCGTGCGGGGTGCGGTATTGGTTTTGCGCAGGCAGAGGTCGGTCGTCTTGACCCAGATATGGACGAGATCAGGATGGGTATCCCGCTGCCCACCCTGCCGGTCTGGCTGACAGCACACGAGGCAATGCGCCAGACCCCCCGAATTCGCCGGGTCTGGGATCTCTTGGCCGAAGGTTTGCGGCCATTGGTGATGTGATTACGCTGCCAACATTTCCGCGAGTTTGTCGAAAGCCTGGTTCCAGCCGCCCTCACCTGCGGTACCTGCGGGGACACCGATATGGACCATCGTCATGGCCGTGCGTCCGCGTTCCTCACTCAGATCGATGATAACTTCCGTAATCTCAGGTGTACCTTCCGGCATCCCCACGTTTTGCGGCGAAATCAGCGTACCATCCGCATCACACATGCTTTCGGTGTAGACGAGCCGTTTGGGGGCATCGATTTCCTTGTAGACCCCGGTGAACCACATGGTCATTGTCCGTTCAGGCGATACCATCTCCATACAAATCTTGCGAGTGCCGCCGACAGTCACATCCATCTCTGCGGTAGGGACAGACATGCCCATCGGGCCATACCAGCGTTTGAACTGCTCCGGATCGGTCCACATGGACCAGATGACATCAATCGGCGCGTCGAATGTGCGCTGAATTTTCACCCAGCTTGGTTGGTCAGTCATCTTTCTTATCCTTCAACTCAGTTATGATATTGTCCATCGCGTCAAAGCGCATGTCCCAGATATGACGGTAACCGTCCGTCCAACGCGCCACGGCCTGGAGCGGTGCGGCATTCAGCGTACAGGGGCGAAACTGTGCCTCTCGCTTGCGTTTGATGAGCCCCGCGTCTTCCAGAACGCGAATATGTTTCGAGATGGCAGGCAAGCTCATATCGAACGGTTCGGCCAGCATATTGACCGTCGCTTCACCCTGGGCCAGACGGCCAAGGATCGCCCGCCGTGTGGGATTGGCCAAGGCGGCAAAGGCAGCGTCAAGTTGCTTTTCCGAGGTCATGATCCCCTAATAAACTAATTAGTTAATTAAACAAGTGGTTTATTGCGTTTCCGTCTTACCTTGAACCTATCGCCCTAGCGCGCTAGGGGCTGTGCGACATTTCTAAACAAGGATGGAACCATGCCTAACCCCTCCCTTTTGATCCTGGCCGGTGACGGTATCGGCCCCGAAGTCATGGATGAGGTGAAGCGGATCATCGGTTGGTTCGGAGACAAGCGCGACCTGACATTCGACGTGTCCGAGGATCTGGTGGGTGGCGCCGCCTACGACAAACACGGCGTGCCTTTGGCCGACGAAACAATGGCCAAGGCGCAAGAGGTGGACGCGGTCTTGTTGGGTGCCGTGGGTGGTCCGAAATACGATGATCTGGATTTCAGCGTTAAACCGGAACGCGGCTTGCTGCGCCTGCGCAAGGAAATGGACCTATTTGCGAACCTGCGTCCGGCGCAGTGTTTTGACGCTTTGGCGGACTTCTCGTCGCTGAAAAAGGACGTGGTCGCGGGCCTCGACATCATGATTGTCCGCGAACTGACGTCGGGGGTCTACTTTGGTGAACCGCGCGGCATTCACACCGAAGACAATATGCGCGTTGGGGTGAATACCCAGCGCTACACCGAGGCAGAGATCGAACGCGCGGCGCGCGCGGCGTTTGACCTTGCACTGAAGCGGAACAGAAAAGTCTGCTCCATGGAAAAGGCCAATGTCATGGAAAGCGGCATCCTCTGGCGCGAAGTTGTGACCGAGGTCCATGCTGATTACCCTGACGTTGAGCTGAGCCACATGTATGCGGACAACGGCGCCATGCAGCTGGTGCGTGCCCCTAAGCAGTTTGACGTGATCCTGACGGACAACCTGTTCGGTGACATCCTCTCGGACTGCGCTGCGATGCTGACGGGGTCGCTTGGCATGCTGCCCTCTGCCTCGCTGGGTTTGCCCATGGCAAATGGCCGTCCCAAGGCAATGTATGAACCTGTGCATGGCTCTGCCCCCGATATCAGCGGTCAGGGCAAGGCGAACCCGATTGCTTGTATCCTAAGCTTCGCGATGGCATTGCGTTATTCCTTTGACGAAGGGGCCGAGGCGGACCGGCTAGAGACAGCGATTGAAAAGGTCCTGGCAGATGGTGCGCGCACGGGGGACCTGATGGGGCCGGAGGGTGGCACGCCGCTGAGTACCACGCAGATGGGTGACGTGATTTTGGAAGCCCTGGACGCCAGCCTGTGATCAACATTCGGGCGTATTACGCAAAGGACGCGTCCGATATGCTGACTCTGAACCGGCAAGTCTTAACCCATTATGAACTGTCAGCAGCCACTGATGCAGAGGAGCGTCGACTGATTGCACTTTTGGATCAGGGGCGGCACCTGTCCTGTGAATTGGCCTATGTTGATGATCAGCCCGCGGGGTTTGCCACATAGGTTCTGACCTTTCCTGCGGGTACGGGGATCGCCCTTTTTATGAAAGAATTGTTCGTGGCGCCGGCCTTACAGGGGCAGGGCGCTGATCAACCATCTTGTGACCATTGCGCAAAGAGAAGACTGCAAACGCATCGACTGGCAGACAGATGGTGACAATCTGGACGCGCAGGCGTTTTATGATCGTGTGGCTGCGCCGGTGATCGACAAGGTCAGCTATCGCGTGACGGCTGACGATTTTGATGGGTTCGCAAACCAGACCATGCGCCGATAGACGAAGGAAATACCATGTCCCCCAATGCCAAAGGCGCACTTCTTGCCCTTCTCGCCTTCGGTGTGTTCTCGACCCACGATGTGGTCGTGAAAGTGCTGGGTGGGATCTATTCGCCGATCCAGATCGTATTCTTCAGCGTCTTGCTGAGCTTTCCGTTGGCCACGGTCATGCTCATGCGGGATGCCAAGCCGGGCACATTGGTGCCGGTGCACCCTTGGTGGCTTGCGCTACGCACTGTAGCCGCGGTGATCACAGGTGTTTCGGCGTTTTATGCGTTCTCGGTTTTGCCCTTGGCACAGACCTACGCGATTCTTTTCGCCTCGCCGTTGCTGATTACTGTGCTGGCTATTCCTGTATTGGGTGAAAAAGTAAGGCTGCGCCGTTGGTTGGCGGTGATTGTCGGTCTGATCGGGGTGCTGGTTGTCTTGCGCCCTGGACAGACCACCCTTTCGCTTGGCCATTTGGCTGCGTTGGCTGCCGCAGTCGGCGGGTCAGTCGCATCTATCATTGTGCGCAAGATCGGGTCCGAGGAACGGCCCGTCGTCATGCTGCTGTATCCGATGATGGTGAACTTCGTGGTTATGGCCTGCATGTTGCCCTTTGTCTATCAGCCGATGCCGATTGAGCATTTGGGGCTGCTGGCAGTCATTGCGACCTTTGCCTGGATTGCGAGCCGTCTGGTCATCGCCGCCTACCAAACCGGGGAGGCCGCCATTATTGCGCCGATGCAGTATAGTCAGATCGTTTGGGCCACAGCCTTTGGCCTGATTTTCTTTGACGAAACCGTCGATATGGCAACGGGTGTTGGTGCAGGGATCATCATTGCAAGTGGGCTTTACATTGTCCTGCGCGAAAGCCGCAGTGGGGCGTCTGAGAACACGCCAGTTTTGCGGACGCGGTCGCGGTCCGAGACCGCAACCACGCCACGTGTCAGTTTGCGCATGCGCCTTTCGGGGAAAACCCCGCCGCGCTAGGCAAAGGATAAATCGTCGTAAAGCGAACCGACGGCAAATGCGTCGCCTAACTGGCCTTCAGATTCCCACACCGAAAAGCCCGCAAGCTTGGCATTCTGGACGTCGCCTTCGGCGCGGATGTTGAGCGTGCCATCCGTCACGGTGACCTCCCCAACAATGTCAAGCGCCGCCCGGAACCCTGCATCGTCGGCAAGATCAAGGTCTTCAAAGACAAGTTCGTCTTCGACATAAAGATCAATGACCCGCTTGCCTGCATCCTGGGCGCCGCCCCAGATCTCGGCGAAGTTCAGCTCGATATCGTAAGCCCCGTTTTCCACGGCCAGTTCGTATTCAAGCGTCTTTGACCACTTTTCGGTCTGGTAGAGTGTATCGTCGTCAGTCCCTTCAATGCCTGCCGCGGTCGAGAATGTCCTGCCATTGGCAAAGGTGTCAGCTTCGTAGGTGACACCATTGGCTGCAACATATTCACCGCCGCCAGCATTGACTGCTTGGACCAGTGTGGGCATCTCGTCGACAACGGGATCAACACCATCAATCGTGACGACCGCCAATCCTTGTGAGCTTGCGCCCTGCGCGTCCTCAACCGTGTAGGTGATTGTGTGGATAATATCGACGTTCCCACCTTCGATCGGGTCGAGCCGCAATTGGTTGTCTTCGACGGTGACATCGATATCCGCAGCACCTTCCGTGATCGCAAATGTCAGCGTCAGCGGACCACCTTCAGGGTCGCTGTCGTTGGCGAGCACATCCAACAAAATGCTGTCATCAGCGCTGACGATCACGTCATCGCGGACAGTGACTGGGGCTTCATTCGGGGTAGGTTCACTTTCCACCAAGTCGAATGTGTACAGCTCACGTGTTCCGTCTTCGCGGTCGCTCAGCCCGAAATCGAGCGTGCCATCTGCGGGGTCATGGCCAGTGCCGACATTGATCGTAAAGATATTGTCGACAGTATCCCGATCAAAGATGTAGCGTCCATTTTCGTCGCGCGGGCCATCATCTGCATGGATGATGATCGGATACGCCTGCCCCATGAATGTGACCGCATCGATATGGCGCCCGTCGCGCCATTCGCCATTGATGTCGAGCAGACGATCATAGTCGAATTCGAGGTAAAGCTCACCCGTGGTCGGGTCGTAGGTGGCTATGGACAATGGTGAATAATGGTCGGTCGCAAGTTCGTACATCTTGGGTTCTCCTGCACATGGGACAACGGATTACGTAGCCATGGTGTGGAAGACCGGTGCGCCCGGCGTCAAAGCCGGGGTGAGGTTTGCCCAATTCGGGGCGGTTTAACGCTGAAACACAGCCCAACGATACGCGGTAATCCCCGCAGGATTAGCGAAGCGCGATTTATTGCGCGGCCATTTGCTGCTGCGCCTCTGGCGGGGCAAAGCTGTGAGGGTTCGCCCGTGCCCAGCGTTCGCGGTAGATTGGATTGTCGTCCCCTTCATCCAAAAGGAACCCTTCGCGCAGGTAGCTATAAACATCCGCCGCCTCGGTCATCTGACCGTCACCCCGACGTGTCATGAAATGATAGGGCAGGAACCCGCAAGGGTTATCCAAACCGGCAGCCCCGGCCATTTCACCTAGCGCTTTCAGCGTGTTGTCGTGGAATCGCGCGACGCGTTTGTATTTGTCGTTCACGTTCAGAGCCTTTTGGCGCAGTGGGTCCTGTGTCGTCACACCAACAGGGCAGTGATTGGTATGACATGCTTGCGCTTGAATGCAGCCGATAGCGAACATGTAACCCCGGGCTGAGTTGCACCAATCGGCACCCAGTGACAACGCCTTGGCGATGTCGAAGGCGCTGACGATCTTGCCTGCAGCGCCAATCTTCACCTCATCCCTGATACCTGCTCCGCGCAGTGTGTTATGGACAAAGGTCAGCCCCTCCACCATTGGCATGCCTACGTGGTTGGCGAATTCCAAGGGTGCGGCCCCGGTACCGCCTTCCGTGCCGTCAACGACAATGAAATCCGGGATGATCGTGGTTTCGAGCATTGCTTTGACCATGCACATGAATTCACGCCGATGCCCGATGCACAGTTTGAAACCAACGGGCTTACCGCCGGACAGATCACGCAATTGGCCCAGGAATTGCATCAGTTCCATCGGGTTGGAAAACGCGCTATGGGCGGCAGGTGAGACACAGTCCACACCCATAGGGATATCGCGCGCCTCGGCGATTTCGGGGGTGATCTTGGCGGCAGGAAGCATGCCGCCATGGCCCGGTTTTGCACCTTGGCTAAGCTTGAGCTCGATCATCTTAACCTGATCATCATTCGCCTGTTTGGCGAATTTGTCCGCGTTGAACGTGCCATCATCATTGCGGCAGCCAAAATAACCGGAGCCAATTTCATAGATCAGATCGCCGCCGCCTTCGCGGTGATAGCGGCTGATCCCGCCTTCGCCGGTATCATGGGCAAACCCACCCAGCTTGGCCCCCTTGTTCAGGGCCAGGATCGCATTTGCGGACAGCGAGCCAAAGCTCATCGCAGAGATATTATAAAGCGACGCACTATAGGGTTTCTTGCATTTGGAGCCGCCGACCAACACGCGGAAATCGTTGTCCTCGAAATGTGTTGGCACAACGGAATGGGTCAGCCACGAATAACCCGCCTCGTAAAACAGTTCATGGCTGCCGAAGGGGCGTTTATCCTCGGCCCCTTTTGCCCGCTGATAGACGAGCGAGCGCTGTTCGCGGCTGAAAGGTTGTTCATCCTGATCGCTTTCGATCAGGTATTGTCGGATTTCGGGGCGGATCTTTTCAAAGAGAAACCGGATATGCCCCAAAATAGGATAGTTGCGCAGCACCGCGTGGCGGTTTTGGCGCATGTCGCGGATGCCAAGTGCGGTCACGGCGCCAAAGACTGCGAAGAGGACAAAGACCCACGGCACCCAAAAGCCAACGAAAAAACAGATGATAGTGAGCGCGACGGCCACCACAAACGTCGCGTAGCGCTGCAACGAGATCAATTCTTGTATCAACTGACCCTCCCTTGTCATGTCTACATTAGGGCGTGGTTTTCCTTAACGAAAGGTCGAATTGTTTCTGTGTCTTCGTGATATTTGCGGCAGGCGTCAAAAATCGGGGCTGACATTGGGCAGTGCGAGTGCCTTGATCAGTTCGCGCAATTCCTGCCGGGCTGCAATGTTTGACATGCTCAGGCTTGTTATCCCGATGTCCCGCAGATCAAGCAAGGTCAGGCCGCGCGGGAAAAGCTCGCGAAAGATCACCCGTTCAGAAAATCCTGGTGCAGGGCGGAAACCGATCCGTTTGGCCAGTTTCTCAATCGCGCGATGCATCTTTTCCTTATTGATCATCGCCGTGGTCCCTAACCGATTGCGTACGACGACCCAGTCGATCGGGTTCATCCCGGCCTCTGACCGCATCTGGCGCGCATTCCACACCATCTCGGAATAAACAGAGGGGCCTATGATCTCTTCCCCGTCACCATCCACATGGGCAAGCAGATCAAAGTCAACAAAGCTGTCATTGAGTGGTGTAATCAATGTGTCGGACATTGCATGGGCCAACTGGCTGAGGCGCGTATGCGAGCCGGGACAATCGATCAGGACAAAATCGCAGTCATGATGCATTGCCTCCACCGCGCGCCCAAGGGCCTGATCATCGGGATTCTGACCGGATTGCAGCGTATCCAGCGCAATCTGGGGCAATTCAGAATAATCAGGTGTGGGCAGTTCCAAACCTTCTTTCGCCAAAAATGCCCGCCGGTTCGCAATGTAGCGGCCAAGCGTTTTTTGCCGTAAATCCAGATCGAGGGTGCCGACCTTATGCCCCATGCGGGCCAGCGCCGTGGCGACATGCATCGAGACGGTCGACTTACCCGCGCCGCCCTTTTCATTGCCCACAACGATGATATGCGCCACGCGGATGTCCTTCTCGTCCTATAATCCGCACCCTATATTGTGCGTATCTGGGGAGTAAAAGCCGAAGTCCAGCAATCGCTGTCAACTTACTGGATTTTCCTAAGTCGCCTTTCCAAAAGGAGGCGTAGCTTGGCGCCGCGGGCGGGATTTACGGCCTCGGCCCACTGGATTTTGCCCAAAAGTTCGGCCCGAAACTCTGGCTCTGTAATGCGTACCGCATCAATGGTGTGGATCATGGCCTTTAGCCTGTCAAAGGCGGGTCTTGGCAGGTTCAGATGCGCGTTTACCCCGATACCCGTTACGCGTTGGGCTGTGGATTGTGGCAAGATGCGGGTTTTGCCGGGTTGTATACGAAAACCTTCATCTACCACGATATCAGGAACAGCCTGCCGTAGCAGCCGGGCGATACGCGCGTCGCCTGAAAAGCTCAGATCATCGGCGTAGCGGCTGTAATTGCATCCAAGATGCCGTGCGAGCCCCGATAGCCGCCGGTCAAGCCCGTGCGTCATCAGGTTCGCAAGCGCAGGGGATGTCGGCGCACCTTGGGGTAGATGCGGCCGTTCGAACGCCCAACGGTCGGCCGGTGCCAACCGTTCGCGTATTCGTGCCGGGGTCTGGCTGATGCAGATGGCTGTCAGCAGTCGCGCGACGGGGCGGGGATATCCAAGGCAGCGAAACAGGCCAAAGACACGCCCACTGGCGATGGAGGCAAAGAAGTTCTGCAGATCGAAGCAGACGACAACCTCTTCGGCGGTGTGCCGGTTAGCGGCCTGAAGGCAATTGCGTCCTTTGACGAAACCGAAGCTGTCCGGATGGGTTGGAACGTGATTGAGAATTCCGCTGAGGATCGCCCGTTGCAGGGATTTCAGGGCGGGTTTTGGGGCTTCGATCAGCCGCATTTGTCCAGATGTCTTCGGTCGCAATAAGTAGTGGTAGTGATTGATTGCCATCTCACCATGTTGTTCGTGCCGCTGGTGTGGGTCGGCCAGATACGCCAAACGTTCTGTTGTGATCATCAGCCAGTCGGCAAGGGCCGCCTGTGTGCAAAGTGCCGGCACATCAAGGCCTGCGAAACTGTCCACCGGTGCCATTTTCGGCGTTGCCAGTTCCAGCGTTGGCCAGACATTATGCTTGCTGCAATAGCGGAACACCCTGTCAAAGCTGACGGAGTGTTTGAGAAACTGCGCAACACGTGCGGGATGTGGTGCGTAAAGTGCCTGCAGGTGTGTCCAGATATCCTTGCTAATGCTGTCGACATGCATGTGCACGGGCTGCGGCAGACGTCGCTTTAGAATCTGGGTGATTTCGGGCGGTGACCAATGGGCCAGTGTCAGGCTATCTGCGATGATCCGGGCAAATGTCGATTTGTTCATGAGCCCTGTTCAGGTTGCAACGGACGATCCTTGCCAATCGATGTCATGCGACACCCGTCCTGGGCGCAGCCCAGTGCCGGTGTCGCCGAGTATGGTCGCGTCAGCCTTATCAGGCGGGGATGCCCCGCCCTTGCCCGTTGTCATCACTGATTTGGGCATTCCAAGGATCGCCGCTGCGTCACATTTATGCAAGTGCAGGACGCGCTTGCCAAGCCCGGCTTGACTTGTGGGCTGCAAACCCTCATGTGCCAGCTAACCGACGCAAGCTGCCGCGTGAGCAGAGCGGGACGTAAAGTCCATCGCAAGGCGTCGCTTAACCTTTCGGTTCCCATCATCACGCGAGGGGTCCAGCGCCAGATCGGCGGCGGGACAATGCGGTCCCGGCTGTCAGCATAATGGCGCAACCTTGCCAAAGGTCCGCGGTTTCGCGGGCTGAACCATATGCGCGGGCGCGGCCCGCAACAGATAGGATATCCATTCATGGATTTTGACATGCTGGGCCTTGCGCCCCGACTTGTAAAAGTACTCAAAGAACAAGGGATCACCGATCCCACCCCGATCCAGACCCAAGCCATCCCGCACGCCATGAACGGACGTGATGTTATGGGGCTGGCGCAGACAGGAACGGGGAAAACCGCGGCCTTTGGCCTGCCGATGATCAACGCGCTGTTGAAGGCGGGGAGCAAGCCCGGCCCGAAGACGGTGCGCGGTCTGATCCTTGCGCCCACGCGTGAGCTGGCCAAGCAGATTGCAGATAACCTGACGGCCTACACCAAAGGCACGCACCTGAAGGTCGCGCTGGTTGTGGGCGGTGCTGGGATCGTTGGCCAGACAAAGCGGCTCGCCAATGGTGTTGACCTACTGGTCGCGACACCGGGTCGCTTGATCGATCTGCTGGACCGCCGCGCGGTGCGGCTGGACGAGACGATTTATCTGGTGCTCGATGAAGCTGATCAGATGCTGGATATGGGCTTTATCCATGCGCTGCGCCGGATCGCGCCTTTATTGGCAAAAGAACGGCAAACGATGATGTTCTCGGCCACGATGCCGAAGCTTATGAATGAATTGGCCAATACATACCTGACCAACCCGATCCGGGTGCAGGTGAACCCGCCGGGGCAAGCGGCCAAGAAGATCAACCAGTCAGTGCACTTTGTGGCGCAGGCGGCGAAACTCGATCTGTTGGTCGAACTTTTGGACAAACACCGGGATGAATTGGCGCTCGTGTTTGGCCGGACGAAACATGGCTGTGAGAAGCTTTACAAGGTGCTTGAGAAAAAGGGCTTTGCCGCCGCATCGATCCACGGCAACAAATCACAAGGCCAGCGTGAGCGTGCCTTGGCGGCGTTCAAGGCGGGCAAGGTCCGTGTGCTGGTGGCAACGGATGTCGCGGCGCGGGGGATCGATATCCCTGATGTGCGTCACGTCTACAATTATGACCTGCCCAATGTGGCCGAAAACTACGTCCACCGGATCGGTCGCACGGCGCGCGCAGGGGCCGATGGTGCGGCTGTGGCGCTGGTTGCTCCGGATGAAATGATCGAGTTGCAAGACATTGAAAAGGCGATGAAGGAGACGATCCCCGTCGCCTCTGGCCGTCGGTGGGAGGTCCAGCCGGGGCAGAAAAAGCGCCCCAATGGCGGTGGCGGACGACGTGGTGGGGGGCAACGGCAGGGTAAGCCTGGCGGTGGAAAACCGGGCGGTCAGCGCAGACGTGGCGGTAATCGGTCGCGGGGCAAGTCGGCCGCCTGAGGCGGTTGGGGACCTGATTTCTCCTATTGACGGCGCCCCAGCCTTGGGGCGCGGTCGCGTATCTGAATAAGGGTCAGGTTTGAGCCCAAAGTGGTCGGTGCTGCGTGGTGCCCGAACGGCAGCGACGCTCCCCAAAGCGAACACTACAGAATTGCAAACTCGGATCAGTCTGCAGCGCTTGGACGGTCCAGTTTTCCCGGCGAGAATGCTGATCCGGTGTGGCGCCAGTGGCCCGAATTGCTGACCGTCAACGAGCGGATTGATAGAGAGCTATCGTTTATGGTCGAATTCAATCCGCCTCGGCCGCGCACGCGTTGTTAGCCTCGCGGCGCGGTACACAATCCATCACGAAAATGCCCGTTGTGGCGGCTCGTAGGGCCCTGTACCCTGCCGTTATGTTGCGGTCTCGCAAGATGTAAGCTGATCGTTCAAAAGCTATTTCTTGGGGAGATTGCTCATGGCATTTCGTTTAGCTGCGCTGTTGCAGACAGATATGCGCCTTAGGGTCCTGACCCTAGTTTTATCTGCCCCTATTATATCTTTCGGAATTCTCAACCCGGCCACACAAAATAGGATGACATGATGGACACAAGTACACTTGGACTAATCTGGTGGCTGACAAGTGTGGCAGATATGACGTTGAATGATTGCCCCAACGGTTGCCTGACGACCGAAAGACAAGAACCACAGCTATTTTATCAGTTCGGACAATTGCAAAATGATGAATTTGAGGACGCGAATGAGTTTTACCTTGGCTATGACAGCCATCGCAGGCGCGGCCCCTTTCGCCCCACTTATGGTCTTTCGCTCACCACCGATGGGGCTGCATGGTTCGGGATCGGCGGGAAATGGAGCAGCCAATACGTTTACGACACCCCATTGTTCATCGAAACCTCGCTGATGCCTGGTTTTTACAGGCAGGGTGACGGTGCTGATCTTGATGGAGTTCTGCAATTTCGAGCGGGACTTGGTATTGGCTATACGTTTGACAACGGCAGTAACCTGACGATCACCTACGACAGCTTGGCCAATGCAGATTTTTTCGACGACAGCCCGAGCCGCGAAACGATTGCCATCCGTTGGACGACCAACTGGGATGGACCAAGCCTTCGTTCAAGACTGGGTTTGTGAGAGCAACACCTGAGAAAGGCAGCCTCGTCTTTCGACCGTCATGCCGGGCGCACTGGGTCGCTGTTGTAGGTCATATCGGCAATCTTCACCTTTGATGCAGACGCTGGCCCTCGCAGCATATGGTGGTCGATAGGCTCATCCAACGTCTCTTTTGGGCTGGCTTCGGCCATTTTCAGAGAGTCCATGAATGACGGACATGTCCGCAAACACTCCTTTATCCAAACGAAAAACGCCGCTCTGACGGAGCGGCGTTTTGACAATATGTCGGATGGGCGACACGCCCATGCGGTACTAAAAGCCCAGACCTGCGTATTTGTTCTTGAACTTCGACACGCGGCCACCGGCATCCATCAGACGGGTGCCGCCACCGGTCCAGGCAGGATGCACGGATGGGTCGATGTCCAGCGACATCTGATCGCCTTCCTTGCCCCATGTGGATTTCATCTGAACCACGGTGCCATCGGTCATTTTGACGTCGATGATGTGATAATCGGGGTGAATATCTTTTTTCATGTCTGACGTCCTTACGCTTCAGCGCCCTTGGGGGCCTTGTAGTTGGTGACCTCTGCGATCCGCGCGGACTTACCACGGCGGCTGCGGAGATAGTAAAGTTTTGCGCGACGCACGCGACCACGGCGAACCACCGTGATGCTGTCGATGTTGGTGGAATGCAGCGGGAATACACGCTCCACACCTTCGCCAAAGGAAATCTTGCGAACTGTGAACGAACCGGCAATGCCTTTGCCGTTCTTGCGGGCAATGCAGACGCCTTCGTAGTTCTGCACACGGCTGCGTGTGCCTTCGGTCACTTTGTAACCGACGCGGATGGTATCACCCGCTTTGAAATCGGGGATGTCTTTCCCCAGCGCAGCGACTTGCTCCGCTTCGAGTTGTGCGATCAGGTCCATCTGACACGCTCCTTTGATATGCTTGCGGTTATCCGCAATGTTTCTGCGTGGCCCAGAGCTCTGCGTCGTTACCGGGTCCGGTCCTGCCGCCCGCCAGAGATGTGTCATCATTCTTTGTTGTGGTTATCCGGCCTGTCTGGTGAGGATGGATCAACGCAGACCCGCTCATGCTCCAGGTGGTACCATAAACCATCACCCGGAATCAGCGCGCTGACCGGGAATGCTGCTGTCTAAGGCTTACGCCAATCTCGATCAAGAGGGATTGCCGAAGAAAATGGCCAGCCGCAATCCGGACTGGCCAACATGTGCACGTTGATCAGGCTGGCATCAGGACTCCGCTGTAACAGAGTTGAACATCAGCCGGAACGTTACTGGTGCTGCGCGTGTAATCCCGGACAATGACGC
>JBCBDL010000042.1:0-25168 GCA_038529695.1 Pseudomonadota bacterium
CCTGCACGAAAGAGATCCAGCCCAGCCGCGCGCCATAGCCCCTCTCGCCAAAGAGAGCCAAGGGCAGCGTCCCCCGCGCGATGGTCTTGATCCCGTCGCCCATGCCGTAGAGCGCAGCAGCCAGAATGACGCCCGGAAGGGTGAACCCGACGGTGAGCAGCGTCAGGAAGCCGGCCATCATCAGACCCAACGCCAGGGCGTAGGTCATCAACGGGTACATATTGCGGCTGACCAGCATCTCAAAGAACCGGCCAACGGTTTTGAATGGCCCGATCACCGCACCGGCAAGTGCGGCCATGGCCGCTGAATGCCCGAGGTCTTGCACGTTCGTAACCCAGAGCGTCATGACCGCGCCCATCAGGTAGCCTGAAAAGATGAAGCTAATAACCATCCAGAGCATCCCACGTTTGCGGGCCTGCCCTTCCAATTCGGGCCAAGTCGTGTGTTGCAGCTTAGGCGCGTCTGGGTCCTTCAGCACGCCTCGCAGACAAAAGAAGTGTAGCGGAACGCATACGACCGTGTAGGCGACCCCCAAGATGACCCAAGCGGTTTGCCATCCAACACCATTGAATATCCAGAGGGTCAACGGCCAAAAGATCGTCGACGCAACACCGCCAAAGAGCGTGATGACCGAAATGGATCTTTGCACAGGGACCGCAAGATCCAGCCGTGCGACTGCCGCGAAAGCAACGTTGTAGAGGACGAACATCGCGCCGGCCTCCACGAGCAGGATAATCGCGAACAGGCTGTATGGGCCCTCCGCCCATCCAAGCAGGGAGAGAGCCAAGCCGGAGGCAAGCGACCCCAATGTCATCACCATGCGGCCGCCGTAGCGGTCGGTCAGCTTACCAGCGACCGGTGCCAAAAATCCGCCAAAGAAGAGCGCCAAAGACAGCACACCGAAGATGGAGGTCAAGTCCATGCCAAGATCATCTGCCATCTCGGGCAACAGGATCGCGTAGGCGTAGTAAAGCGCCCCATACCCCATGATCTGTGTGATCCCGAGGGCGATGGCCGGGGTGTAATCCCGGTGGATCACCCTGCGGGGATCCCGCGATAGGCTTGGCGACCGCCAACCCAGGTCCCTTGGATAGCGGGGGCCTGACCGTCTGGCCAATCGACCAGGACGAGGTCAGCCCGTTTACCTTCCGCTATTTCGCCTCGGTCGGTCAGGTTCATCGCCTTGGCTGGGCCGGCCGAGACAAGCGACCAGATGGTGGAGCGATCCGCCCGCTTTTCCGCATCGAGCCGGGCGACTGCAGACAGCATCGCAGGGTAGAAGTAATCAGACGCCAGCGCGTCGCATAAACCCGCCTCGACCATGTCCCCGGCCCCAAGCGAACCGATATGGCTGCTGCCGCGCGCTGCGTTGGGCGCGCCGAAGATGATCAAATCGCCGTTGTCGCGGGCGGCTTGGGCCGCTTCAATCACCATCGGAAATTCCGCCGTCGAGGCTCCGAGGTTACGGAAGTACTGGCGGGTTTCGGCCTTGGTGTCATCATGGCTAAGCATGGGCGCGTCTGCGTTGCGACCAAGTTCAGCGACCTTGGCGATTGTCGCGGGCACATCTTCGCGCCGGTCCCAGACCTCGCCCAGTAGTTTCAGGTAGTCATCCTCTGAAACCCCAGAACGATGTGCTTTCTTTTCGGTCCGCTGCCGCATGCGTTCATCGTCGAGGCTCGCGATTTTGAAGTCTGGCGAAAATTCAAACTCCCGATCCTGAATCGGCAAATCATAGGCGCGCATGGTCATCGAGGTATGATCGTTGAACGCCAGAGAGGGGGTCAACGGCGCTTTCAAGGCCCACTCAATCGTCTCAAGCGCCTCGAACGCAAAGGTTTCCCACCGCAATTGGACCCTGTTTTCAACGGTCAAGCGGGACGAAAGACGCTGTATCGCCTCCATCATTTCACGACCACGAGCGATATCGCGCAGGCCCGGCTCCCAGCCCAACGTGATCGCGTGATAGGCCGTCGCGATTCCGTTGCTGGCCAGCTGCCGGTCAGTGTCGATCACCGCAGCATCGATTGGGAAGAACACATTTGGGCGCGGCATCAATTGTCGTTCAAAGGCGTCGCCGTGCACATCGATCAAAGCGGGTGCGAGCGCTAGGCCATTCGCGTCGATGACCTCGCTCTGCACCGGGCCCCCGATTTCCGCAATCACGCCATCTGCGACGGTCACAGTTGTTTCGACGATCTCTTCCGGAAGATAGACCGTTGCGCCTTGGTATGTAACTGTCATTAGAGCCGCTCCAGGGTCAGATGCCAGTGCCACGAGCCGGGTTTGTCATGCACTTGGTCTTTCAGCTTCAAGACCTCGAAGCCAGAGAAAAGCGCGAGCAGTTCGGCGGCATCACAGAAGTAATGCGGGTGGATCTTGTCGGTGCCTGGCGCGTCAAACACCCAGGCATTTCGGCTGATCTCACGTCCGGGATATTTGGCTTGCTCGTGCGGCAGGCGACGCTTGGACAGCATGGTGCCCATGTAGGTGCCGCCGGGTTTCAAAACCCGTCGGATTTCCGCAATGGTGCGCAGCAGGATGTCTTCGTCGCCGTGATAGATGACGTTCCAGCTGACGATGTGATCGAAGGTGTGGTCAGCGAATGGCAGTTCATGCATCCGCGCTTTTACCGTTTCAACACCGCCATGCTTGTCGATTTCCGCGAGGCCCTCCGAGGCCGCATCAAGGGCTGTGGCCTCAAATCCTTGCGCTGCGAGCCATAGCGCATGCCGCCCAACACCTGCACCGAGGTCAAGCACTTTGGCGCCAGCCGCAAAACCGTCTGCCCAGTCGATGACGTCTTGCTCCGGCGACAGCCATTTACTGCCCGCTTCGATGTTTGCCCATTGATCGTTCCAATGGGCGTCTGCTGTGTCCGTCTTCACTTTTGTTCCCCAATAATTTTTGTACGCGCCCAGCCGCTAAGTTGTTCGATGGCGATAACCACGACAGCGATCATCAGGATCACGGTCATCACAGTAGGATAGTCGAAAAGGTCAAAACCGACCTTCAGTTCGATGCCGATACCGCCTGCGCCTACAAGGCCGAGGATCGTTGAGGATCGTACAGCCTTTTCCAGCGCGAAGAGCGCGGTCGAGATGAACGCAGGCATCGCCGCAGGCAGGGTCGCGCAGGCCACAACGTCGATCTTGCGCGCGCCGGTGGCCGTCAGCGACTCTGACGGGCCCTTGTCTGCGCCCTCCATATCATCCGCAAAAAAGCGCCCACAAAAGCCGATGGTGTCTATAGCAATCGCTAACATTCCTGCAAAAGGGCCGAGGCCCACGGCGACGACGAAGATCAGCGCCCAAGCCAGGTCAGGAACCGCACGAATGAAGCCGAGAAGAGTCCGAACGGTTTGGTTGACCCAAGGGCCAGCGATCAAGCCGCGCGCGGCAAAAATGGCGATGGGGACCGAAACGATCACACCAATGACAGCCCCAGCAACGGCGATCTGCAATGTCTCCACCATCTTCCACCCCAGACGCTGCAATGTCTGCGGGTCCATATTCGGGGGGAAGGCCCGATCGATGAAGTCAGCAAAGCGCGGCGGGGCGGACATGATCTTGTCGAGAGAGAACCCCGCCCCCGCAAGGCACCAGACCACAAAGGCCAGTCCCATAGTGTAGCCAATAAAGGCGATGGTGTTGGGGCGTTCATACCGGCCAGGTAGGGTTGCGTTAGTCATAAAGCCCTCGCAAGTCCTGGGCGCTGAGGGATGCCGCGGTTGCATCGAGTTTCATACGTCCCTCGGCGAGGCCTAGCACCCGGTCGCCGTACCGCAGCGCATGGTCGATATTGTGGGAGATGAACACGACCGTGACACCTTGTTCCCGTGCAAGATTAAAGAACAGATCCATCACGTCTTCGCCTGCGGCGGGGTCGAGCGAAGCGCAGGGTTCGTCCGCGATTAAGACTTCTGGGTGCCCGACGATGGCGCGCGCAATAGCGACCCGCTGAGACTGGCCACCCGACAGGCGATCGGCGCGACGCAGCGCGAAATCTGCCAGGCCAACGCGGTCGAGCGCTTGCATCGCGGCTGCACGCGAGTCCTCTGGCGCAAATGTATGAGACCAATGGCGCATTCCGGGCTTCCGGCCGAGCAAGCCATGCAGCACATTCGACAAAACCGAAAGCCGTGGGACGAGGTTGTGCTTTTGCGACACCAGCCCCATTCGCGCGCGCAACGCTCGCAATTCACGACCCTTCGCTATCGACGTGTCTTCGCCCAACAAAGTTACCTTGCCATCGCTGACGGGAATGAGCCCCATCAAACAGCGCAGCAAAGTTGACTTACCCGTCCCATTGGCACCAACGAGGGCCACCGCCGCGCTGCGCGCCAAGCGAAAGGATACATCCTGAAACACAGGCGTCTCACCAAAGCTTTTGGCGACGCCGTGCGCCTCGATATCAACAGCAGAAACCGAGGGGACAAGCCCCTCGGCCGCTACCGGCCGCACGGGAGCAAGGGCCGGTTCTTTCGTCAGGAGATCACTCACCGATGAAATTGTCGAACTGTGGGTAGCCCGCGTTCGAATACATCGAACGGACGTAATCGTAGGCGCTATCTTCAATCGCCACGAGGTCCATACCAACGTATTTATCGTTCTCTTCGTGGGCGGTGATGCCGGCGATGATCATGTCCTTGTTCTCAAGGATTGCGGTTTGGACCAGTTCAGCTGCCTCAGCAGGCACATGTGCGCCAACCATGATCATGTCGTTTGGCAGATCGCCAGAGCGGCCGATCATTTTGAAAAAACCGTAAGGCAGGTCGGTCTCATTGTTGCGTACGTTCAGCCATGAGCCCGCATTGGAACCGATCGCGTCCACATCGCCGTTCTTTAACGCTTCGTGGGCGATGTTGCGGTCTGTGTGGATCTTTTCGATGTCGTTGATCGGGTCAACGCCGTGATCGGCAAGCACCTGCATCGGGCAGAGCATATTGGAGGTAGAGCCGATGTCGCCAAAAGCTACGGTTTTACCAACAAGGTCCTGCATCGTGTTGATGCCGCTGTCAGCGCGGGTGATGATCGCACAGTGGTAGTCGGGGCGCCCCAGGCCGATGAGTGGGGTGGCTTCCGTCAGCTTGTTGATGACGACGTATTCCGCAGGGCCGGAGACGACAAAGTCAACGGCTTCGCCGCGCAGCGCTTCGGCAGCAGCTGTCCGAGAGTTTACGGCGAAGAACTCGAATGTCTCGCCGGTTGCAGTTTCAAGCGCGTCCTTGAACGGACCCCATTCAATCTGCAGGCGCTCCATACCCTCGACGTCAGTGACGGCGATGCTCCAGGTTTCTGCGGCGGCCGCAATGGCGGATGCTGCAGCGAGGCCGAGGCCCAGTATAACGGATTTGAATTTCATGAGTCCCTCCAGTGAAAAATTCATCCGAATGATTCCTGCGAGCCATTTCAGTTCCGCAACACTTTCGCGAATGTTTTGTGACAGGCCTTGTGGGCAAAATTCTGCTATTGCGCGTTGAAAATGACACATCACTGTCATACACCCCCTCTACTAAATTCATTCGGATGAATACTGATGAGCAGAGAAAAATGGCGCGAGATTCGCGCCGAGATTGAACAAGATATTATGGACGGCGTGTTGCAAGCTGGGGCCAAACTGCCCACCGAACCAGAGTTGGTAGTGGCCCATCGGGCCGGTCGCCATTCAGTGCGCCGCGCGATCACGGAATTGGCCAAGGAAGGCTTGTTGAGTGTCGAACAGGGCCGCGGCACCTTCGTTCAGCCACGTCCCGTGCTGGCGTATAGCATTGGGTCGCGCACCCGGTTGCGGCCCAATCTGATGTCACAAGGCGTTGACGTGTCGAGCGAGGCGCTCGGCATTGAATACCTGGAGGCACGACGGTCTATCGCTGCTGATCTGCAGATTGAGATCGGCGCTCCCATCATCGCCAGCAGCCGCATGACAATGGCGGATGGCGTTCCGATTTCGTTCGGTACGCTCTATCATGACGCGACCCGCTTTCCCGAGTTTCCCGAACGCCGCGCCATCATGGGGTCGGTCAGTGCTGTCTACAAATCCTATGGTATCGAAGATTATCTGCGGGGGTCCACAATGATGAACGCGCGTCCCGCACGCAGCATCGAAGCCCAGCGTCTGCGCCAGCATCCAGATATGCCCGTGATCGTCATTCGCGCCGTCGACACATTGCTTGATGGCACCCCAATCGCCTGCAGCCGGGTCATCTGGTCTGCCGCCCGCGTCAAATTCAACATACCGAATGAAGAGGACTAAGCGATGCCTGACCCACAGACCTTGGCCAATCACCCGCATGACACAATGCTCAGCACTTTGGCCAAGGCAGATGGGGGCAGGATCAAAGCCTTTGCCGAAACGCTGATTCCCCAGCTTGGGGAATTGGAGGTGCTGGAAAACCGCACAGGGCTTGTCATGCTGCCGATGCGGGACACGGCCCAAGGCACCAATTTTCATCTTGGTGAAGTCCTTGTCAGCGAGGCTCACATCGCCGCAGACGGTCAAGACGGGTACGGTATGCGGCGGGGCCGTGACCTTGAGGCCGCTATGGCGATGGCCCTGATTGACCTCGCCGTCGCGCAAGGCGTCGCGCAGGATGCATGCACATCTTTCCTCGACCAAGAAGCCGCCGCACAGGCCGCCGCTGATACCGAACGCCTGCGCCGCGTTGAAGCCACCCGCGTTGAAATGGAGACCTTTTGATGGGCGCGCATCCAACCCCTTCCGAGTTCGAAGCCCGCACCAATGCGACCTATGAGGCGCTGATGTGGGCGCTGTGCCGCCCTGGTCTTGCACGGGAACTGCCTGCACCCGGCCAAGCCGGGGTGATTGAGACGCTGATCGACCGCGAATGTGCTGCTTATTGCGAAGACCCGGCAATGGCCGAGCTTGCTGCGCGCACTGGGGCAGAGATGGTGGCGCCCGAGAAAGCCGATCACCTGTTTCTGACCCAACCGCCCGCGCAACTGATGGGTCTGCGTCAAGGGTCCGACTTGTACCCCGAAGACGGCGCGACCCTCGTTATTCCAGCGACCTTTGCGTCCGGTGACCACCTCCGCCTCACGGGACCAGGCGTCAACGGCGAAGTTGCAACAACCGTTTCTGGCATCCCGCATTCATTCTGGGCCGACCGCCAGCGCGTCATGCGCTACCCGATGGGTTTTGAAGTCTTCTTGCTGGATGGCACCACGGTCATCGGCATTCCCCGCACTACAGTCGTAGAGGTCCTCTGATGGCTTATGTCGCAACACGCGGTGGCGAACGGGCCATAGAACAATCCCAGCGCCTGTACCGCGAAGAGATGGGCGAGATCACTGCTGAGCGTGTGGATGAAATACGCCGCGCCATGCCCTACCTGATTGACCGGGTGATCGGCGAAGCCTCGCTCTATGACGAAGACCTCGCGGCCCTCGCCTTGGCGCAAACGGGAGGTGAGCTTTATGAAGCCGTGCTGCTGCTCCGCTCCTGGCGCACGACCCAGCCGCGTCTGGCGGTGGCGGAACCTGTGACGCAAGAGGGGTTGTTCACCCATCGCCGGATCTCTGCGGCGTTCAAGGACATACCCGGCGGTCAGATCCTTGGACCAACGCTCGACTATGCGCATCGCATCCTGGCGACAGAGGTTCTGTCGGACAAAGCTTACACGCCGGAGCCGGTTGAACCAGCCGCCAAACCCAGCCCCGCCCATCAGCCATCTGTTGCGGCATGGCAGGCCGAGAATGAATTGCTGACCGCAGCGACACCGGATGCGACCGAAGGCAATGACATTCCCGACATTACACGTGAGCCCCTGTTGTTCCCGTCAAAGCGGGCTCACACGCTGCAGTCTTTGGCACGGGCCGAAACCGGCGGCGTGTTGGCACTCGGATATGCGGCCCAGCGTGGCTACGGCCAGGCCCATCCGACGGTGAACGAGCTGCGCTTGGCCGAAGGCGAGATCATGGTTCAGCACCCGCGCGGCACCACCTTTAGCGCCGGTCGCGTGAAGATCAGCCAGGCAGAGGTGGTTAACAAGAAAGGCACGCAGCTGGAGCTTGGGTTCGCGGCCACCTTTGGCTGGAACGAGGTCAAGGTGATTGCCGCTGCGACCCTTGATCTGAATAGCGAGGGTGCAGAGAAGGGTTCTGCCACAGAAGAGGAATTCTTCCTCTACCACACCGAGGGCGTCGAAAGCTCTGGCTTCTGCATCCACTTCAAACTGCCCCACTACGTGACCTTCCAATCGTCGCTCGACGCGATGCGCGACGCGAAAAAGAAACGTGCCGCGAATGAAAAAAGCCCGGAGCCAGCGGAATGAGCCTCAAGTCCTTGACCAAAGCGTGGGAGCCGATGTCCTACGGCTTCCTGGATGCCTCCGCCAAGCGCGAGATCCGGCGCAAGACGCTGAAGGCCATCGCCGTGCCCGGCTGTCAAATGCCATACGCCAGCCGCGAAGTGCCGATGGCCCGTGGGTGGGGCACCGGCGGTTTGCAAATCTCCTGCACGCTGATCAACCCGCAAACCACGGTGAAGGTGATCGACCAGGGGGCCGATGACAGTGTGAATGCCGCCTCGATCCGGCGGTTCCTTTCGCGCGTGGCCGGCGTACCGACGACGATGGACACGCTCAAGGCCGACCTGATCCAGTCGCGCCACCGTATTCCCGAAGAAAAGCTGCGCGAGGATCAGGTGTTAGTGCTACAAGTGCCAAACCCGGAACCGCTGCGCCCCGTGCAACCGAACATGTCCATCGCCCGGCAAATGCATGCGGATGCGGATTACGGGCGGATGTGGCTGCAGCTTTATGAGCAGATCGTCCGGTCTGGACGCGTGATGCAGGGTGCGGCCTATCCGAGCCTCGTGCATGGACGGTTCATCATGACGCCGTCACCGATTCCGCGTTGGGACGTGCCGAAGATGCATATGGCCAAGCACCTGACGATCCTGTCCGCAGGTCGTGAAAAGCGGCTGCACGCGGTGCCGCCCTACACACGGGTTGAGCCATTGGTGTTTGATGATGTGCCGTATCAGGTGGAAGAGCATCAGGACCTGACCTGCTCCCGCTCCGGTGCGAAAGGGTTCTTTATGAATGAAATCCCGCAGGATGACGGGTCATCGACGTTTGAGGTGTCTGATAGCGAATTGGGTGTAAAGACCATCCGAAAGAGCGATGGTGAAGCTGTTGAGGTTGGTGAGACTTGGTATCAAGACGGGGAGATGGCCCAATGATGGACGCCCCCCAGCTCGTCAAAACCCGCCCCCTGCTGATCGCGCGGAACGTCAGCAAGTCCTACGGCGCGGTGAACGCGCTGCGCGATGTCTCTGCCACCGTCTATCCGGGTGAAGTACTCGGAATCGTCGGTGAAAGTGGCTCTGGCAAGTCCACTTTCCTGCGCTGTCTGAACTTGGAAGAGAACCCGGATCAGGGCAGCTACACGCTCGATCTGCCGGATGTGCAGGGCAATCTGTTTGACCTCGATCGATACGCCCGCCGGATGCTTTGCGCGACGCGGATCGGGATCGTTTATCAAAACCCGCACCTTGGGTTGCTGATGAAGCATTCGTCCTCAGGCAACGTGGCCGAACGACTGCTGGTCGCGGGGGAACGGAGGTTTCATGTACTTAGAGAAAAAGCAAGGGACGCGCTCGACGCCTCCGAATTCCCGCTCGACCGGATGGATGCCCCGCCGATTGAACTTTCGGGCGGTATGCAGCAGCGGGTGCAACTGGCGAAGGCGATTGCACTCGAACCAGCATTGCTGCTGCTTGATGAGCCGACAACGGGTCTGGACGTCAGCGTGCAGGCCCTTGTCCTCGATACGCTGAAAAAGCTCCAGCAGGAGCGGAAGATCACAATGGTGATCGTCAGCCATGACTTGGGTGTCATACGGACGTTGTCTGACCGTGTGATGGTCATGAAAAACGGGGAGGTCGTGGAAGAAGGCCTTGCTGACCAAGTCTTCCAGGACCCGCAACACGCCTACACCCAACAACTGGTGCACGCAAAGCTATGACAGTCCTCGATGTTCGCGACCTGACCAAAGGTTTCACGATGCACCACCTTGGCGCCTCAATGGGGGCGTTTGAAGGGATTAGTTTTGAACTGAAAGCGGGAGAGTTCCTGCTGCTGAAGGGTAAGAACGGGGCTGGCAAATCCACGCTCTTGCGCACGCTTTACCGCAGTTATCTGGCACAGCGTGGTGAGATCTTGTTTCACTCCGATCATGGTGTGATTGATCTGGTGAAAGCGGCCGATGTAGATGTGTCGTTCTTGCGCCGTACAGAGATGGGCTTTGTCACTCAATTCCTGACGGCCCGGCCTCGCGTGAGCGCTCAGGATCTTGTCGCTGAGCCCCTTCGGCTTGCAGGCAAGACTACGACGGAGGCGTTGCGGATTGCGCGTCACTGGCTCAACGCGTTCGGTGTCAAAGAAGCACTTTGGGCTGCTTATCCCACGACATTCTCTGGCGGAGAACAGCAAAAGGTGAACCTCGCCCGCGCGCTGATCCTGCCACAGCGGCTGTTGTTGCTCGACGAACCGACAGCCTCGCTCGATGTAAACGCCCGCGCGGCCCTGGTCGAGCGGCTCGCTGAACTCAAAGCGCAAGGCACCGCCATGATCGGCGTCTTCCACCATCCGGGCGATGTAGCGGCACTGATTGACAGCGAGATTGACCTGACTCCCAACGCTCTCCCAGACGAGGATCGCAAAGATGTGGCTATCTGATTTCACGCTGATCCTGCCCGACCGGATCGCCAAAGGCGGCTCTGTCCGGATCGAAGACGGACGCATCGCAGAGGTGCGGGAAGAGATCGTGGCCGAAGGGATCAATGGGCGTGGTATGCAGCTGTTCCCCGGCTTCATCGACATGCATGGCGACATGATCGAGATAGAATTGGAGCCGCGCGCGCAGGTTGATTTCCCGATGGATGTCGCTGTTGGCCACCTTGATGCGCGACTTGCGGCGTCTGGTGTGACCACCGCTTATGCATCCGTCTCATTTTCGCGCGGTGCGCGAGACGGGGAGCGGCGGTCGTACGAGCATACCTGCAACATCATCCGGTCCCTGAAAGCAGCGAAAGCCGATACGCGCGTCGACCACCGCATTCATGCCCGGTTCGACATCACCTTCACCTCTGCAATCGATGCCCTCGAACAACTGCTCGTCGACGGGCAAGTCGATTTGGTTTCCGTGATGGACCACACACCCGGCCAGGGCCAATATCGCAACCTCGAACGTATGATTGAACTCAAGGCTGCGCGCGAAGGTAGTAGCGTCGCGCAAGCCCGGGCTGAGGTTGATGAGCGATTGAAGCACAAGACGCCAGAGGAAGAGATCTACGCTAACCTGCAAAAGGTCTCTAGCCTTTGCCGCAAATACGATGTGTCGCTGGCCAGCCATGACGATGACACGATCAAGAAATCAAACATCATGGCCGACATTGGGGCGGTGATCAGCGAATTCCCGGTGTCGATGGAGGCCGCCGAAACAGTCGTGTCGCGCGGGTTGATGATAGCGATGGGTGCGCCCAACGCGATGCGTGGGCAAAGCTACTCCGGCAATTTGTCTGCGCGCGAAGCACATGCGGCAGGTCTGCTGCATATCCTGGCTGCGGACTACCACCCGGCCGCAATCTTGCCTGCGATCCGTGTGCTGGCTGAGACGGATCCCGACGGCCTCGTAGGTGCTGCCCGGCTCGCAACCACGAACCCGGCAAAAGCGCTTGGGCTTTCCGACAGAGGCGCCATCGCGGAGGGTCAACGCGCGGATCTGATCGTCGTGAATGACAGGGATCGGGTGATAGAAACCTATGCGGCGGGGCAGTTGGTGCACACCAACGGGACCTTATCCACAGGCGTGTCACAAAATACGGCGGGCAGCCTTGAACCATTCACAAAAGCGTCACGCGACGGACTTGCGACTGTTACTTAACGCGATCATTCCTTGCGGTGAGAAATTCATTCGGATGAATATTCATGACCGCTGCACTGACGCTTTCCAACATATCCCGTCAATTCGGTGAGACGACCGCAGTTGACAATGTGAGCCTCTCCATACGACCCGGCCAATTTGTCGGCGTGATTGGACGCTCTGGCGCAGGTAAATCCACCCTTCTTCGTCTCATAAATCGTTTGATCGATCCCACTGAGGGGTCGATTTCGTTTCAAGGGTCCGAAATCACGTCGCTGAAAGGCAAATTACTGCGCCACTGGCGGCGCGATTGCGCGATGATCTTTCAGCAGTTCAACCTTGTTGAGCGCCTGAACGTCCTCAACAATGTGCTCATCGGGCGTCTCGCCGAACATGGATTTGTTTCGTCAATGGCGATGCAATTCACGGATGAAGAACGCGCGATGGCGATTGAAGCCCTCGACCGGCTCGACCTCGTCCCGCAAGCGCTACAACGCGCCGGGACGTTATCAGGCGGCCAGCAGCAGCGTGTCGCCATTGCGAAAGCACTGGTTCAAGACCCCAAAATCATGCTCGCGGATGAGCCGATTGCATCGCTTGATCCGGCAAACGCGACGCTTGTCATGGACGGACTGAAGCAGATTAACCAGGAAGACGGGATCACTGTTCTGGTGAACCTGCACACGCTCGACACCGCCCGCGCCTATTGCGACCGCATCATCGCGATGCGCGCAGGCCGCGTGTTCTTCGATGGCACCGCAGCACAACTGACAGATGACGTTGTGCGCGACATCTATGGCCTCGAAGGCCTGAGAGAGTTCAACGAAGCCGTGACATCCACTTCTGTCAAAGTCCCGGCTTAAAGCAAACGCAAACAGGGGGATACACCATGCGTTTACTGACCACCGCCGCGCTGATCGCGCTTGTTTCCACACCAGCGCTCGCTTGGAAAGAGGATTATGCCGTCCTGAAGTTTGGCATCCTGTCCGGTGAGAACGAAAAAGACCGCCTCCAGCGCAATGAACCACTGCGTGCGTTCCTGGAAGAAAAGCTGGGCGTTGAAGTCGAAATCTTCACCGCTGGCAACTATGATGGCGTGATCCAGGCGATGGCCGCCGATCAGATCGAAATCGGCCGCTTTGGCTCTTCGTCTTATGCGGCTGCCTACACCGCCACCGATGGTGGGGTTATCCCGACGCTGACAACACTGAACCAAGACGGCTCGACCGGTTATTATTCCATTGTTGTGGCCCGTTGCGACAGTGGAATCGAAAGTCTTGCTGATGCAGAGGGCAAAGTTCACGCTTTCGCGGACCCAGACTCGACCTCCGGCTACGCTGTGCCGTATTTCAACATGATCAACGTCGAAGGCATTGTTCCCGAAGAGTTCTTCGGCACCGTGACATTTTCGGGTAGCCACGAAGCGGGTGTTCAGGGTGTCTATAACGGCACGTTCGACACTGCCGCGACATGGATGGATAACCCGGACAGCTCTGTTTACACGCGTATGGAAGATAAGGGCATGATCACTGCAGGTGAGATCTGCACGGTCTGGGAAAGCCCAGAGATCACTTCAGGCCCTTGGACGTTCCGCGCGAACTTGCCTGCGGAGCTGATCGAAGAGGTCACAGCGGCCATCGAAGAATTTCCGGCAGCCGACCCCGAAGGCTATAAACTCTATTCCTCGTGGACCGAGGATAACGAAAACCCCGAAGTGGGTTTTCAGCGCGTTGACCACGACCGCTACCAGTGGATCGTCGACATGCGCGAGTGGATCAAAGACCGCCGTCGCAGCTAGTCCAAACATGAGGGCGGGGTTATTCCCCGCCCTTCTTTCGTCTTGGTGGGATAAGATGACAGTCACAACCGATCCTGGCTTTGTGCCCAAGGGCGCACCGACAACGGTGAGCGAGTTCGAGGTTGCCTTTGCGGATCAGCGCAAACGGTCAAGGCGCGCCTGGCTGATTGGGTCGGTTTTGTTCTTCATCTGTTTTATGGTCACGTCATGGCTCGGCGACTTCTTTCGGGTCACGCAAATCACGATGCCCGACGGATCGCGTGAGTGGCGCTGGGTCATTCCGGCAGGCATTCCGCGACTGGGTGAGTTTATCAGCAAGACGCTGCCAGAGTTGCGGTGGGAAACGCTCGGCGCTGACATCGCCAACTGGTTTTGGCGTTGGCAAATTTGGCTCAAGCTGCTGTTTGAAACGATCCTGATCGCCTACATGGCGACAGTGCTGGGTGTGATCGGTGGCTTCCTGTTGTCCTTCCCAGCGGCCCGTAACCTTGCTCCGAACAAGTGGGTGCTCTGGATCACACGCCGTTACCTCGAAATTGCGCGGACCGTCCCTGATCTGGTCTGGGCGCTGATCTTCGTCTTCTGTTTTTCCGTCGGCCCGATGGCCGGGGTACTTGCCATTGCGCTGCATTCGACCGGGGCGTTGGGCAAGCTTTATTCCGAAGTGAACGAAAACATCGACATGCGCCCGCTGGAAGGGGTGAAAGCCGCTGGCGGGACCTGGTTTGACCAAATCCGCTACGGCGCGGTCCCGCAGGTGATGCCGAACATCATCAGTTACACGCTGCTGCGGTTTGAGATTAACGTGCGTGCCTCCTCCATCATTGGCTACGTCGGTGCCGGCGGTTTGGGGTCTGAGTTCCGCGTCGCGATGAGCTTTCAGGAATACACGGACCTCTCGGCCCTTTTCGTGATCATCTTCGTCACCGTGATGATCATCGACTACAGCTCAGAAAAACTGCGTCACCGCATAATCGGCCTTGAAGAAGGAGTGCGGGCATGACCCCTGATCAGATCAACGCCGCGATGGAGCGCGTGCCGCTTGCCTTCCGCGACCCGCCAGCGGTGCGCCTGCGCAAGATCGCCTTGCGGGCCTTTATGATCGGGCTTTTCATCTATTGCCTGGTGGCTTTCAACTTCAGCCCCGAACGGATCTGGACAGGCCTTGGGCGCCTTGGCACGGTCGCAAGTTTCATGTTCCCGCCATACATCTGGACGTCCTGGACGGAATTCTCGGAGATCCTCAACGGCCTCGGCGAGACGCTAGCCATTGCTTTCCTCGGCACCGTATTGGGGGCCGCCTTCGCCTTCCCGCTGTCCTTCCTTGGGGCCAAGAACATCAACCGTTTCACCTTCTGGCGGCAAACGACGCGGCGCGGCTATGACGTGATCCGGGCGTTCGAGACTTTGATCCTCGCGCTGATTTTCATCCGGGCGTTCGGCCTTGGACCCCTGGCTGGCATTCTGGCGATCACGGTGAGCGAAATTGGGACTTTCGCAAAGCTTTTCTCTGAAGCCATCGAGAATACGTCAGAACGGCCCGTCGACGGCGTGAAAGCCTCCGGTGGCTCGCGCCTGCAACAGATCCGCTTTGGGATCATGCCGCAGGTCAATCCGGTGATTCTGTCGATCCTTCTCTACAACTTCGAATCCAACGTGCGCTCTGGCACAATCCTTGGAATTGTGGGTGCAGGCGGCATCGGATTTCTGCTATCAGACCGGATCGCCGCTTACCGTTGGGGGGAGGCGTGGTCGATCATCTTCCTGATTATCGCGATGGTGTACCTCATCGACTGGCTTAGCGGGCTGATCCGCACCCGTTTGATCGGCAAAGCGGATCTTGCGCGCTGATGGCTGGCGCGGGCTCAAAAGCGCACCTAACCGAAGCGCCAAACATCCATCCGGAAGCCTCGGTAGAGAATTGCGACCTCGGCATCTGGACGGAGGTCGGCAAAGGAACCGCGATGCGGGACAGCCAGATGGGCGATTACTCTTACATCACGCAGCACTGCCAGGTCGTTTGGACGACGATTGGCAAATTCTGCTCAATTGCCAACAGCACGCGCCTGAACCCCGGCAACCATCCGACGTGGCGCGCGACACAACACCATTCAGTTTATCGGTCGGAAGCTTATGGTCTTGGTCCGGACGACGAGGAATTCTTCTCTTGGCGGAAAAACGCCTGGGTCACCATCGGCCATGACGTCTGGATCGGCCATGGTGTGACAGTAACGGCGGGTGTGACCATTGGAACTGGCGCGGTCATCGGCGCTGGCGCCGTGGTGACCAAAGACGTCGCGCCCTACACAGTCGTTGGAGGTGTGCCGGCCATGTTCATCAAAAAGCGGTTCACGGACAAACAGGCAGAAGCGCTTCAACGCATCGCATTGTGGGACTGGCCAAGAGACACTTACAAGGCTGCGCTTCCTGATATTCGACGTTTGTCTATCGACGACTTCATTACAAAATACAACTGATCGAGACGGGATTACTCTCACACCCGACACGGCAAAAACTTGCGGCTCTCATCCCCCAAAGTACTGTCACAAACTCTTTGCACGTAGGGGTCATCGTCTGTCTCCTTAGTTAGCGAACAGGCCAACCAAAATTCGAGGACTCATTGGGGAGCAGGTCACCTGCCCCAGCCCGCCTCGAGATTTATCACCGTCGTTGAGTTCCACACATAGCGCAAGCTGAAGACGGGCATCGGAACGCGAAGCTGGTTCTGATATCCGCACGCAGTATGGCAAAAAGGGTCAGTCGACAACCTGAACAAACGCGTGCGCCGATATCTGCGTCGCGACACCCGCTCGCCGCGTCCTCAAATCGCATTACGAAGGCGATTTGCGACCGTCTGAAGGGAAAACCCAGAAAGTGTCTGGGAGGGCGAAGCCTTCAGGGAAGAAATGATGAACCTGAGATATCTGAAACAGTTGCAAGGCCATTCAAGCCATCAAAGCGCCGAAAACTAGCCTGGCCCCTGCGCCCATCACACGGTCTCGGATATCAGCGCATCCAGCTGGCAATAGCTCGCTTCAAGCCCCTGCTCCATCGGGCTTTGCAATACGCCATCACGCGTTTCCCGGCTGTCATATTGCAAGCGCATCGTCACCAATGTCTTGCCGTCTGTTTCGGCGAAAAGCTGTTCGACCTGTGTCTCATTGTCGGGAAAGATATCGAACACTTCTGTGAATTGCAGGCGTTTGTCCGCCGCGACGACTTGAAACTGCCCGCTCGCCGTCATCATGCCGTCATCCCATTCCCAGACATAGCGGTAAGTCCCGCCCACGCGCAGATCAATCTCGCAAACGGGCATGCGATGACCCGTTGGGCCAGTTAGCCATCTTTTGACCAAATCAGGCTCTGTATGTGCGCGCCAAACAAGCGATTTGGGTGCATCGAAGCTGCGCTTGATCACGATTGTGGTGTCAGTTGGTGCGCTGAGTTGCAGGGGTCTCATGTCAGATCATCCTCGCGTTTGAGATTTTCCAGAACGGTGTCCAGCCGGGCGTAATTGGCATCCCAGACCGCGCGATACTCATTCATCCAAGCCTCGATCGCCAAAAACGCATCGGCCTTGATCCGGCGTGGTCGTGCCGTCCCGTCGATCCGAGTTGAGATCAGACCTGCCTGTTCCAGCACTTTCAAGTGACGCGATATGGATGGCTGCGACATCGCAAATGGCGCACTGATTTCATCGACGGTTGCCTCCCCCTTGGCGAGATGTGCCAGGATCATTCGGCGGGTTGGGTCCGAAAGTGCGTGAAAAACAGTGTCGAGCATTTGCATGGAATTATTATATGTTTGATAGGCTATATAATCAATAAACTTAATAGCTATACAAGTATATAGTAGCAACTTACTCTTGCAGACCGTGTCGCGGTGAAACACAGTGGGGCCATGCAAAACCGTCCACCGTTTCTTGTATTTTCCGACCTTGACGGTACATTGTTGGATCACACAACGTATGATTGGACGCCCGCTAAACCCGCATTGAAACGACTGACGGATATGGACGTGCCCGTTGTCCTTGCCACCAGCAAGACGGCCGCCGAGGTGCGGGTTGTGCAGCGTGAAATGGGGCTGGCGCATTATCCCGCAATTGTCGAAAATGGCGCCGGAGTGGTTGGCGTATCGGAAGCGGCACCACCGAAATACACAAAACTGCGTAGCCGCTTAAACGCACTGCCCGCAGAATTGCATAGGCCATTTATCGGTTTTGGCGATATGAGCCTCGACGATGTTGCCAAAACCACTGGGCTGTCGCGTGATGCTGCAGCGTTGGCGAAAGACAGAGAATTTTCCGAACCCGGATTGTGGACAGGCACGGCGGACCAGCAAAGCAATTTTATTGCAGCACTTGCACAATGCGGGATCCTGGCACGCGCCGGCGGGCGGTTTCTGACGCTGTCATTTGGCAAGACTAAGAAGGATCGGATGTCTGACATCGCGCGTCACTACGCGCCACGGACGTCCATTGCACTGGGTGATGCACCCAATGATGTTGAAATGCTTGAATATGCCGATTTGGGGGTCATCATCGCCAACCCGCACCACGCCCCCCTGCCCCGGCTTACCGGCGAAGACAGCGGGCGGATCATCCGTACCCGGACACCCGGCCCAGGCGGTTGGAACGCGGCCATGAACAGTATTCTGGACGGCCAGACACTGCTTACGAAAGGGAATTCCATTGGTTGATTTTCACCAAAACGGGAACATCGCGACCTTGCACAACCTGCGTACGCGGACGCTTTCGGATCTGACGCAGGAGTTGGAGATTTTCGCACCAACACGCAAAATATCACTGGTGCTACCCTGCCTTTATTCAGAACTTGAGACAGAGGCGATGCCGCGGATTCTGGCCGAGTTGGCGAATGTCAAATATCTGCATCGGATCGTCATTGGCTTGGACCGCGCTGACGAGGCGCAATTTCGTCATGCCCGGCAATTCTTTGCGGCACTTGGCCAGAACCATATCGTGATCTGGAACGATAGCCCCCGGATGCAAGCGCTGGAAAATCGGCTGGACCAGATCGGCCTCGCCCCTGCTGAAAGTGGCAAGGGCAAGAATGTCTGGACCTCCATGGGCTATCTGATCGGCTGTCAGGATAGCGCGGTGATGGCGATCCATGATTGCGACATCACAACATACACCAACGAATTGCTGGCGCGGCTTGTCTATCCGGTCGCCAATCCCGGTTTTCCTTATCAGGTGGCCAAGGGATATTACGCGCGGATCGGCAATGACAGATTAAATGGACGGGTGACGCGCCTGCTGGTCAGCCCGCTGTTGATCGCGCTGAAACGCGTAATTGGAGATCGGGATTACATCGATTATCTGCGCAGCTTTCGTTATCCGTTGTCAGGCGAATTCGCGATGCGTACGAACATCTTGCCTGATCTGCGCATTCCATCGGATTGGGGGCTGGAAATCGGCGTATTGTCCGAGGCCTGGCGCAATCTGGCCCCAAAAGCAGTTTGCCAGGTCGAAATCGCCGACAGCTATGACCACAAGCATCAGACAGTCAGCGCAGATGATACCGATGCGGGGCTGAACCGGATGTCTGCGGATATCTGCAAGGCCGTCTTCCGCAAACTCGCCGCCGATGGAACTGTGTTTACCCAAAACACTTTTCGGACATTGAAAGCCACCTACTACCGCATCGCGCTGGACCTGCTGGAGGCCTATTACACCGATGCCAAGATGAACGGGCTACGGGTGGATCGTCACGCGGAGGAAGCATCAATTGAGCTTTTCGCCGAAAGTATCATGCGCGCGGGGCAAGTGTTCCTCGACCGGCCGCATGAAACGCCATTCATTCCCAGTTGGAATCGCGTGCATGCGGCCGACCCTGATTTTCTGCGGGACATGCATGCGGCCGTTGCGGCTGATGCGAAGGAGTATCAATGATCGGTGTTGCTGATCCAGCGGCATTGATAGGGTGCGAGCGTAATGTCACCACTGCCGATGTGATCGCCCGATAGCAGGTCCGTCCAGGTCAGATCTTCGATCAGGTTCAGCGCTGTATCCGGCACCGTCACCGTCTCGGCGCTGACATTATGCAGCGCAAAAATTGATTGTCGCCGGTCAAGGCTTTGCCGCCACAGGCCAAAGACCCGGTCATCGGCCAAAGGCATTGTGAATTGCGTCGCGTTTGGATGGAACGCAGCCTGCTGTCGGCGGATCTGCAGCCGTGTCCGCATCTGCCCCATCACCTGCGCCTGAATACTGCCGGGATTGGCCAAGCGCTTGCGCAGATCGTCATAATCCCACCGATGCCGATTGATCGCCCGGTTCATCCCGCGCTTTTCGACGCTTGCATGATCGTTGGCCGTGGCAAGCAACGAATGGATGTAAAAGGCCGGAATGCCTTCCAACGACATCACGATTGTCTGCGAACAGATGAACCGCGCCAGATGATATTCGTCAGCGCCACCCACGGTTTCGCGCATCGCCTCAAAGAACGTCGTGTTCAACTCGTAAGGTGCCTCTCCCCCATCAGGCAATGCGCGCATCGATACCAAGCCGCCAATCTTGCGCACCAGATCAATAACAGTTGCCTGATCATCGGGCGAAAGCAGCCCCTCGGCCGGGCGCATGCCGATGCCGTCATGGCTGGCGGTGAAGTTCAGATAGGCGCAGCCCAACGGAGCAGGCGGCATCGCGCGCTGCCATTTCGCAAGGTGTTTTGCGGTGCCCGTCATCATCGCATGCAGGATCAAAGGCGGCAGCGGGAAGTTGTAGATCACATGCGCCTCGTCCCGGTCGCCGAAATAGCTGAGGTTCTCGGCCTTGGGCACGTTGGTTTCGGTCAATAACACGACCGGTTCGACGGCATAGTCGCACAGAAGCCGCATTAATTTCACAATGGCATGTGTCTGCGGCAGATGGATTGAGGGGGAGCCGACCTGTTTCCACAGGAAAGCAACTGCATCGAGCCGGATGATCTGTACACCATTATCGATGTGCAGCCGGATGATGCGCAGGAATTCAAGCAGCACCTCAGGATTGCGGAAATCCAGATCGATCTGGTCGTGACTGAACGTGCACCAGACATGGCGGGGCCCATTTATTGTCTCAACCTCGCGCAGCAGCGGCGTTGTGCGGGGGCGCACGACCATGTCCAGATCATCGTCAGGCGCGGCCTCGAAAAAGAAACGGTCATACGGCGCCTGCCCTTGCCGGTAAGCGTTGAACCACCGACCCTGGCTCGACACGTGGTTCAACACAAGATCGGACATCAGCTTGAACTCACCGGCGATGCGGTTGATGTCGGTCCAATCACCCAATTGCGGATTGACGGCACGAAAATCTGACACGGCAAACCCGTCATCAGATGTGAACGGGAAGAACGGCAATATGTGGACTCCGTTTAGGACACCCTTCAAATTGCCCAGCAGAAAATCATTCAGAAGATCAAGCGGTTTATGCACCCCATCGCGCAACGTATTGCCGTAAGTGATCAGCAGTGCGTCCCGCTGCGACCACATCGTGTTGCCCGGAATACGCCCCCGCTTTCTGCGGCGCGCGCCATCGGGCCAAAACGCTTCGATAACCTTACTGGCGAGAATATCGGTATCAACATCTGGATAGATGAATGCCAGATACGGTTTAAGTAAGCGGCTGAAAGCCGTCGATTTTTCTTTTCGAAACGTCACTTGGTCCATGGATTAAACCAAGCACAAAAGCCACAGCCAAACAAACACCAACATCCGTGGCGTGGACCAAGACCAAGTGTCGGCAATCAACACTGCCTTATTTCTAAGCGGCAGGTAGCTGATTTCTCCGCCCTCACGCTCCACGCCTTCAACTTTCGGGCCGATACCCTACATATTCTTCACAGCAGGAAATCATCGAAGGGCAAGGTGATGGCGATTTCATTGTCGAAAGGACAAACGATCAGCCTCAAGGACGCGTCCGCCAACCTTAGACATATTCACATGGGGGTGGGATGGGACCCGGTGATCCCGCAAGGCCTGATCGCGCGTCTGACCGGCCCGAAGGAGGTTGACCTTGATGCATCCGTGATCACGTTCAACGCGTCCAAAGAGCCGACGGGCATTGTCTATTTCGGCAAACTGCAGTCACCCGATGGGGCAATCATGCATATGGGCGATAATCTGACCGGCGATGGTCATGGCGATGATGAGGTGATCAAGGTTGACCTAACAAGTCTCGACGATGATGTCGAAACCCTTGTTTTCTTTGTGAATTCGTATCAGGGGCATACATTTGAAGAAGTCGATAACGCCTTTTGTCGGGTGCTAGATAGCGACACCGGTATTGAGCTTTGTCGCTTTACGCTCAGCGACAAGGGCGCTCATACGGGCGTTGTCATGGCGACACTGGCCCGCAATGACGGAGACTGGCAAATCAAGGCCGTTGGCCTGCCGGGTGTAGGTAGAACCGCCGATCAACTTGTTCCCGACGCTTTGCGGCATATTTAGTGGCGCTGTGACTGATGGACTTTTGTGGCCTCACGGTCTGATAGGGAAACGATATGCCGGATTTGCCCCCTTGCCCGACCATCGCGCTGCCTGTCGTGAAACCTGACTTGATTGCGCAAGTTGATCTTCGCACTCGTCACGGCATAGATGCCGCCAAAGCACGCCCACGCCAAGAAATCAGTGGCATTGTTGCATCCCCACCGCACAACCGGGTAGGTGCCAGTACGAAAAGTGCGCGTTGGCGCGCGTGCCGGGATATCCGCGAAAGCGTTGACCTGGCGTTTGGCGGAACGACACATGTCAGTCACCTGACGCGACCGGTAGAAATGAGGGGGTAAGAACATGTTAAACCAGACCGGCAGACATTTGAGACCGCGCCACCGAACGCCAAAAGCCGTGATGGGCCGATCCCCATCCGCACGTCACCTCTGATCAGGAAGAAAACACTTGGAACTTCCCAATTACGACCTGTTCGTGCTGGCCGCCGGCGCCATAATGTTTGGCCTCTTTCTGCTGATCAAAGGCGGTGACTGGACGATTGAGGCGGCGGTTTTCGTTGCCGAACGTACCGGGCTATCACCACTTTTCATCGGTGCCACAATCATCTCGTTCGGGACGTCGGTGCCCGAACTTTTTACATCCGTAAACGCCAACCTTGCGGGATATCCCGGTATCTCACTGGGCAATGTTCTGGGCTCAAACATCGCCAATATCCTCCTGGTTCTGGGGGCGACCGCCATTGTTTTCCAGATCGAAGGCAAGGCCAAAGATCTGATGAAAGATCTGCTGATGATGATGCTGGCCACAGCAATTATGGTCTACGGGATGATGGCGGGCCTGTTTTCGATCCTTTTGGGTCTGGCAATGTTCGGCATTCTGGTGGCTTTTGTGGGTTATCAATACGCGACCAACACGCTGGTCGTTGAAGAAGACGACGATGACGACCCGACCGGCGGGATTGAAACTTTGGGAATGGCGCTCCTGGTCCTGCTGGGCGGTCTGGCTGCTTTGGCAATCGGGTCAGAAATGCTGGTCAAGGGTGCGGTCGTGACTGGTACGATCATCGGTGTGCCAGAGGCGATCATCGGTCTGACTGTTGTGGCGTTTGGCACCTCGTTGCCAGAATTGTCGACCTGCATCGCTGCAGCACGAAAACGGTCCGTGGGTCTGATCCTGGGCAACATCATCGGGTCAAACACGTTCAATATCCTGTCCATTATCGGCCTGACAGCTATCATCAAGCCGCTTGATGTCGACCCGGTGCTGGCCGGTGTGCAAATGTGGGCCACTGTCGCTGTCACATTGGGTTTTGTTGCGTGGATGCTGGCCGTCGAAAAGATCACAAAATCCGTCGGCTATGTGATGGTGACGGCCTATATTGGCTTTGTGGCCGCCCAGTATCTGGTGCCAAAGATGGTCGCATAATAGCCCCGAAAATTCCGGCCGCGCCCGTTTTCATTCGTCCCGGCGGCCCCTATACCGCATGACAACCAGATCAGAAAACAAGGACCCTGACCGAAGATGAGCACTGCAGAAATCGGCCTGATTGGCCTGGGGACCATGGGCGCAGCTCTTGCACTCAACATCGCTGATCACGGATTTGATGTTGCAGTCTGGAACCGTACAGCTGCCAGAACAAAGCAGTTTCACACCGCGGCCGGGGATCTGGCCACAAAGATCACGCCGACCGAAACGCTGCAGAATCTGGTCGATGCCATCGCAAAACCGCGTGCCATCATCCTGATGGTTCCCGCAGGCACCGCAGTAGATGAACAAATCTCCGCGCTTCGACCGCTCTTGGATGATGATGATCTGATTATTGATGCCGGGAATGCAAATTTCCTCGACACAAACAGACGGATGGCCGAGGCAGGCAACCTGCCCTTTCTGGGTATCGGGGTGTCCGGCGGTGAAGAAGGCGCGCCGCCACCCATGATCGATGGGTGGCGGCGCGCGGGCGCATTGGGATCACGTCGCCAATATTCTGACCGCGATTGCAGCGAAACATGATGGCACGCCCTGCGCGACATGGATGGGCGAGGAAGGTGCCGGGCACTTTGTCAAAGCCGTGCATAACGGGATCGAATATGCCGATATGCAGATGATCGCCGAGGTTTACGGCATGATGCGCGATGGCCTCAGCATGGACGCCGCCGAAATTGGCGCCGTATTTTCCGCATGGGATGATGGACCGCTGCGGTCATACCTGATTGAGATTTCGGGAAAAGTTGCCAAGGCCACGGACCCCACAACCGGCAAGCCCATGCTGGATGTCATTGTCGATGCGGCGGGGCAGAAAGGCACCGGTCGCTGGACCGTGATCGAGGCGCAGCATCTGGCCGCCCCCATCCCTGCAATCGAGGCCGCTGTCGTTGCCCGCAACCTATCATCCCAGTTGGACAATCGCGCAACGGGCGAAGACCTGTTTGGACCGGGCCCGCATCGGCTGGCCCATGACATGCTGGCCACTGACACGCTTGAACAGGCGCTCGTCGCGGGCAAAATCCTGTGCTACGCGCAAGGGTTTGGGATGATTGAGAAAGCGTCAAAGGAATTTGGCTGGGCCTTGCCCCGCCGGAGATTGCCAAGGTCTGGCGGGCGGGCTGCATTATCCGCTCGGCCATGCTGGATGACATGGCCAAAGCCCTGGCCGAAGATTCAGATCGCAACCTGATTTTCGCACCGCATTTCGCCGACTTGCTGAAGAACACGCACAACGCGTTGCGTCAGGTTGTGGCACAGGGCGCGCTGCACGGAATTGCGATGCCCGCGCTGGCATCAGGATTGGCTTATTTTGATGCGATGCGCACCGCGCGCGGCACAGCGAACATGATCCAGGGCCAGCGCGACTTTTTCGGTGCGCATGGTTTTGCGCGGATCGATGGTGGCGCGGGCCACCATGGGCCTTGGGGCGGTTTGAGCAGCTAAGAGCGGCCTAATCTTGCTGCTCTGTCAGCACCTTGCGGGCCACCCGAAAACACGCCAGCGCTTGCGGAACGCCACAATAGATCCCGATGACATGAATGATAGCCCG
>JBCBDL010000043.1:0-25116 GCA_038529695.1 Pseudomonadota bacterium
CGGGGCCGGTCAGGATTTTGGTGAAGCCGCGCTGTGCCTCTGACCCTGATGCCTTGTAAAGATGTATAGCGTTCTGATCCTCTTGATCGAACCGGATCGCGCCCTTTGTGCCTGTGATTTCATAGGCATAGCCCATCTTGCGCCCGGTCGCGACGCGGCTGGCATAGATCGAACCTAGCACCTCGCTTTCGAACCGCACCAGCATATGGGCGTGGTCATCGTTGGTGACTTTGCCGCCGGGGCGTTCGTGATAGACGGTTTCGATCTCGGCCAGCAGGCTTTGGATTGGCCCCATCAGCCGTAGCGCGCAATTGATCGGATGCGGTGAAAGATCGCCCATTGTGCCATTGGCCTTGCCTTGCGTGCGCCACGTGGCGGGGGCGTCGGGATCGGCCAGAAAATCCTCTGTATGTTCGCCGCGAAAGCCGGTGATCTCGCCGATTTCGCCCGACTGGATCAGCTGATAGGCGTATTGGCTGGCGGGCGTGCGGATGTAGTTGAAGCCCACCATATTGATGTGGCCTTCGGCAGCAGCCACCATCGCGCGGCTGTCGGAAACATCCTGCCCCAGCGGCTTTTCGCAGAAGACAGGCTTGCCCAGCGCAAAGGCCGCTTCGGCGACGGGGCGGTGCGTGTTTTGCGGGCTGGCGATGATAATGGCCTCGACCTTTGGATCGTTGACCAAGACCTGCCAATCTTCGGTCGCGCGGGCAAAGCCATAAGCAGTGCGGTATTTCTCGGCGGAGGCAGCGCTGGTCGCACAGACCATTTCCAGCCGCGGGCGCAACGCGGTGTCAAATACGGCACCAACAGCCGCCATCGCCACGGCATGCGCCTTGCCCATGTAACCGCCGCCCACGATTCCAATACCGAAATCGGTCATTGATATCCTCCCCCGGAAAACCGTTTGCAACCGGTTGCAAAATTCGTATCCTCAGATTCGAAAGCGCGCAAGCCTGAAAAGCGGCGCTGCGCGTGTGGGAGGAGTGATCGCGATGAGCGACAAGACCATTCGCCTGACCACGGCGCAGGCGATCATCCGCTATCTGGACAACCAGTTTATCGAAGTGGATGGACAGGAAATACGCGTCTGCGGCGGTGGGTTTGGCATCTTTGGTCATGGCAATGTGACCTGTCTGGGAGAGGCGCTATATGACCATCGCGCGACCCTGCCGCTTTATCGTGGGCAGAACGAACAGGGGATGGGCTTTGCCGCTGCGGGATATGCGAAACAGTGGTTGCGCCAGCGGTTCATGTTTTGCACGGCAAGTGCAGGCCCCGGTACGGCGAACCTACTGACCAGCGCGGCGCTGGCGCATGCCAACCGTCTGCCGGTGCTGATGCTGTGTGGCGATACGTTCCTGACCCGCCTGCCCGACCCGGTATTGCAGCAGTTGGAGCATTTTGGGAACCCGACTTTTGGGTTGAATGACGCATTCAAGGCGGTCAGCCGGTATTGGGACCGGATCACGCATCCCGCGCAGATCATCCAATCGCTGCCGGCAGCGCTGTCGACGATGCTCGACCCTGCTGATTGCGGGCCTGCTTTTATCGGCCTTCCGCAGGATGTCCAGGGCTGGACCTATGACTATCCGGAGGCGTTTTTTGCCAAGCGTGTGCATCATATTCGGCGGGTCGCGCCGGACGCGGCTGAGGTCGCGGCGGCTGTGGCCTTGCTGAAAGATGCGGCGCGCCCGATGATTATCGCCGGTGGGGGCGTGCAGTATTCGGGGGCTGTGGCAGAGTTGACCGCCTTTGCCGAGGCGCATCAGATTCCGGTCGTGGAAACGATTGCCGGGCGGGCGAATATGGTTTCGGATCATCCGCTGAATTGCGGCCCCGTTGGTGTCACCGGGTCGGACAGTGCAAATACAGTGGCGGAGCGTGCGGATGTGGTGCTGGCCGTGGGCACGCGGCTGCAGGATTTCACGACCGGGTCCTGGACAGCCTTTGCCAAGGATGCGCAGTTCATTGGACTGAATGCCGCGCGTCATGATGCGATCAAGCATATGTCAGTGCCTGTTGTTGGCGATGCCAAGCGGGGTTTGGCAGCGATGGATTTGGGCGGGTACACGGCACCCGCTGATTGGGTCGGCTTTGCGCAAGGCGAGCGCAAGAAATGGGATGCATACGTGGCCGAGAATGTGGCACACGGCAATCGTCCGAATTCCTATGCCCAGGCAATTGGCGTGGTGAATGATCTGTGCGATCCGCGTGACCGGGTTGTGGCTGCGGCGGGTGGTTTACCTGCGGAGGTAACCGCCAATTGGCGCACGCTGGATATTGGGACCGTGGATGTGGAATTCGGCTTTTCCTGCATGGGCTATGAAATTGCCGGTGGCTGGGGCGCGCGGATTGCGCAGGCCGAACGGGAGCCCGAACAAGATACCATCGTCTTTACCGGGGATGGGTCTTACCTGTTGATGAATTCGGATATCTATTCGTCGGTGCTGACCCGGAAAAAGCTGATCATCCTAGTGCTGGACAATGGTGGTTTTGCGGTGATCAACAAGCTGCAAAACAACACGGGGAATGAGAGTTTCAACAATCTGATTGTCGATACACCCACAGCCACATCGCCGTTTGCAGTGGATTTTGAGGCGCATGCGGCGGCGATGGGGGCGACTGCAGAGACCGTTGCGAACCCGGCGGAACTGGGTGACGCCTTCAAACGTGCGAAGGCGAGCGACAAGACATATGTGATCTGCATGAAGGTCGATCCTTACCAGGGTTGGACGGATCAGGGCCATGCCTGGTGGGAAGTGGGCACGCCGCATGTGTCGGGCAGTGCCAAGGTGACGGCAGCGCACAAAGATTGGGAAGCCAGCCGCAGCAAACAGCGCAAAGGTGTCTGATGGATGTTATGGCGGGCATCCGACGGAATGACTTTCTGGTGATTGGGCGCGTGGGGATGGACCTGTTTCCAGACCCGCCCGGCACCGGAATTGAGGACGCGACCGTGATGCATGTGGATATGGGCGGGTCTTCCGCGAACATCGCAGCAGGGATTGTGAAACTGGGCGGGAAGGCCGCTTTGGTTACCTGTATCTCTGACGATGCGGTGGGGCGGGCCTGTGCGAAGATGCTGGATCGCTATGGCGTGGATCACACCCATGTCCGGACCGTAGGAGGGGAGGCGCGCAATTCACTGGCGCTTTACGAAAGCCGGGTGGAAGGTCACCAATCGGTCATTTACCGCAACGGAGCGGCTGATTTTGGCATGACCGAAGCGGATGTCACCGCCATCGACTACGGCCGTTATGGAGCTCTGGTGACCGCTGGCACGGTCTTTGCAGCGGAACCGTCACGCTCTGCCGCGTTCAACGCGTTTGAGATGGCGCGGGCGGCAGGCCTGCCTGTCATCTTTGACATTGATTACCGCCCCTATTCCTGGCCATCGGCAGAGGTCGCGGCAGATGTGCTGTCACGCGCCGGAGCTTTGTCAGATGTTATCGTGGGCAATGAAGAAGAGTTCGGCTTTATGGCCGGTCACATTGACAAGGGGCTGCAAAAGGCCCGTGATCTGGCCGCCACGACCGCCAGCATTGTGATATACAAGATGGGTGAACTGGGCGCCATCATCCTTGATGCAAGTGGTGAGATGCGCACCGGTATCTACCGCGTTAATGCATTGAAACCCACTGGCGCGGGTGACAGTTTCATGGCTGGGATGTTGTCCGGTCTTGCCGCCGGGCAAAGCCTGAAAGAGGCTGTTTTGCGCGGCTCTGCTTGTGCCGCCATCGTGGTCGGCAAACCCGGCTGTGCACCTGCCATGCCCTATCCCGCCGATCTGGACGCATTTCTTGCGGTTCATCCCGGCCCGACCGATCCCTGAAAGGACCTGAGCGCATGCATATTGCCCCTCATGACAACCAGAACAAACCCATTGTGGATGCCGATGATCCGACGGTGCCGCTGAACTATTTCAATATCGTCAAGCTGACAAAGGGGCAGAGTTTTAACTATCAGGTTCCGGGCTACGAGACCTGTATTGTGCCCGCGACCGGGACCGTGGACGTGCATGTCGAAGGCGTGGATTTTCCCAAGCTTGGCAATCGGGGAGAAGACGTCTGGGATGGGGAACCGGAGGGAGTTTATGTGCCTGTTGGCGCCAAGGTCACCATTTCCTGCGTATCCGACGAGACGGAGACGTTCATTGCCGGGGCCAGGTTTGACGAGGTGCTGGAGCCGTTCGATGTGCGGACGCCTGATCTGGTGCAGTACGGATCGGATGACACAAAGACCCATCGCAAGATCAAGCATATTCTGGGCCAGAAGGAACACGGCAAGGTGGGCCGGTTGCTGGTGTCAGAGTTGTTTACTGTGGGACAGGGTGGCTGGTCCGGGTTTCCGGCGCATAAGCACGACACCGACAACCTGCCGCACGAGACCCGGCATGACGAGACCTATAACTTCCGCTTCCGGCCCAAACATGGGTCCGGCGTGCAGATCTTGCAGCGGGAGGAAGGCAAGCCGGGAGATGCCTATCAGTTGATGGATGGCTCCACCATCATGATCGACAAGGGTTATCACCCCTGCGCTGTGATGCCGGGCTACGAGATGTATTATTTCACCATTCTGGGTGGCCTGAGCCAGCGTAGTCTGGTCCAGTATTTCCAACCCACACACGCCTATCAGATCGAAACGATCCCCGGCATCAAGGATATGGTCGCGAAGTTCAAATGACGCTTGCGACGCTTTCGGACGTCCTGCAACCCGCGCTGCGTGATGGGTATGCGGTGGCCGGACTGGTCACACTCGGCTGGGAGGATATGCGCGCTTATGTGGCCGCTGCGGAGGCTGAGGGCGTGCCGGTGATCCTGCAGGCCGGACCATCATGCCGGGCGCATACGCCGCTGCCGATCCTGGGCAAGATGTTTCGGCATCTGGCCAAAGGGGCCAGCGTGCCAGTCGTGGCGCATCTGGATCATGGCTACACAATGGAGGAATGTCGCGAGGCGCTGGAAAGCGGCTTTACCTCGCTGATGTTTGACGGGTCGCGCAAGCCCTTGGCACAGAATATCGATGAGACTGCAGCGATTGCCGAAATGGCCCATGCCGCCGGGATTTCCTGTGAGGGTGAGATTGGTTTCGTGGGCTATGCGGATGGTGAGAACTCTGCCGGAACGGACCCCGACGAGGCCGCGCAATTTGCGCGAGATACAGGGGTTGATGCGATGGCAATCTCTGTGGGGAATGTGCATCTGCAGCAGGACAAGGACGGCGGGCTGGATGAGCCACGTATCCGCGCGATTGAAAAGGTGACGGAGGTGCCATTGGTGATCCACGGCGGATCAGGCGTGCCGGTGGCGCAGCGGACGGCGTTGGCGCAGGGATCGCGCATCTGCAAGTTCAATATCGGAACAGAGTTGCGGATGGCCTTTGGTGCAGCTTTGCGCGATGCGGTGAATGCGGATGCGGAGCGGTTTGACCGGGTGCAAATCCTGCAGGAGACGCATGATCCGCTCGTAGCCGCGACGCGGGATGTGCTGCAGGCATTCAAGAGGGATTAAGATGATCAAGATCGGGCTTTTGGGATGTGGGCGGATTGGGCAAGTGCATGCAGGATCGATTGCGCGGCTGGGCAACGCAAAGCTGGTCGCCGTGGCTGATGCCTTGCCGCAAGCCGCACAGGACCTTGCCGAGAAAACCGGGGCCGAGGCGCGGAGTGCAGATGCGATCATTAAAGGCGCCGATATTGATGCGATCATCATCGGGTCGCCGACCGATACGCATTACGATCTGATCCATTCCGCGGCCCGCGCAGGCAAAGCGATCTTTTGCGAAAAGCCGGTGGATATGTCCGCCGAGCGTATTCGCGATTGCATCAAGGTGGTCGAAGACGCCGGTGTTGCATTTTTCACCGCGTTCAACCGGCGGTTCGACCCGAATTTCGCGACTGTTCAGGCCCGCATTCAGAACGGTGAGATCGGCGATGTCGAGATCGTGACGATCCTGTCGCGCGACCCGTCGCCACCGCCGATCTCTTACATCGAAAGCTCTGGCGGGATTTTCCGGGACATGATGATCCATGATTTTGACATGGCGCGGTTCCTGCTGGGTGAAGAGCCCGTGCAGGTCTATGCTGTTGGATCATCGCTGGTGGATCCGGCGATTGGTGCGGCGGGTGATGTGGATACGGCCGCCGTGACCCTGACCACGGCGCGCGGGAAGATTTGCCAGATTTCGAATTCGCGTCGCGCGAGCTATGGCTATGATCAACGGATCGAGGTGCACGGGGCCAAGGGGATGTTGCGCGCCGAGAATGTGTTGGAGAATACGGTTGAGGCTGCGACTGACACAGGCTTTACCCGTGCGCCGACGATGCATTTCTTCCTCGAACGGTACGAGCTTGCCTATATCAACGAGATCGCACATTTTGTGCAGGCGTTAGAGGTGGGCGAGGCCCCCACCCCCGCGATCCATGATGGTCTGCGCGCGCAAGTTTTGGCGGATGCTGCCGCCAAATCGCTTGAGACAGGTCAGCCTGTAAACGTATCCGCGTAGGTGTCGCGTAGTACATTCTTTTGCACCTTGCCCATCGTATTGCGCGGCAGTTCCGGCACGACAAACAGCCGCTGTGGGCGTTTGAATTTGGCCAAACCTTGCGCCGCGTCCGCCGCGATTTGATCGATGTCCAGTGTTATCCCGTCTTGTGCGACCAGCACCCCGACGACGCTTTCGCCGAAATCAGGATGTGGGACACCGATGACGGCGCTTTCCAGCACGCCGGGTTGCGCATCGAGCACCTGTTCAACCTCTTTGGGATAGATGTTGTAGCCGCCCGCGATGATCAGGTCCTTGCCGCGCCCGACGATATGGACATAGCCGTCTTCATCAATCCGGCCCAGATCGCCGGTGATAAAGAAGCCGTCTGCGCGCAATTCCTCGGCGGTCTTTTCAGGCATTTGCCAGTAGCCTTTGAAGACATTTGGGCCGCGTACTTCAATCACCCCAATCTCGCCCTGCGGCACGATCTCTGCACTGTCGGGATCGGTGATCTTCAGGTCCACATCCGGCAAAGGAAAGCCCACGGTGCCGGCGCGGCGTTCGCCGTCATAGGGGTTCGACGTGTTCATATTCGTCTCGGTCATCCCGTAACGTTCAAGGATGCGGTGACCGGTTCGTTCTTCGAACTGCACATGGGTTTCGGCCAGCATCGGCGCGCTGCCTGAGATGAACAGGCGCATATGGGCGGTCAGATCTTGGTCAAAGCGCGGGTCGGCCAATAGCCTTGTGTAGAAGGTCGGCACGCCCATCATCGACGTGGCCTTGGGTAAGGCCGCGATCACCTGATCCACGTCGAATTTGGGCAGGAATTGCATGCTTCCGCCGGTCAGCAGCATGATATTCGTGCCGACAAACAGGCCATGGGTGTGAAAAATCGGCAGGGCGTGGAGCAGGATATCGTCGCCGGTGAATTGCCAGTAGTCGCACAAGGTTTGCGCGTTTGAGAGCAGATTGGCGTGGGTCAGCATGGCGCCTTTGGACCGACCCGTGGTTCCTGATGTGTACAGAAATGCGGCAAGATCATCTGCCTCGCGCGCCACGGTGTCGAACGCAGGTGGATATGGCCTGGCCAGATCGATGAACGAGCCTGTCCCATCGCGATTCAATGTCTCCAACTGGGCGCCGGCCGCGTCTGCAATGGGCGAAAGCGCTTCATGCATGCTCTCATCGCAAAGCAAAACCTTGGCCCCGCTATTTTCAACGAAATAGGACACTTCTGCCGGTGTGTAGGCCGTATTCAGCGGCAAAAAAACCAGCCCAGCCTGTACGCAGGCGGCATAAACAGCCAAGGCTGCAGGGGATTTGGCGATCTGCACCGCCACACGGTCCCCCGGAACCAACCCTGCGGCGGTCAGTGCATGGGCAAACTGGGCGGCCATTTCAATGAAGACGGCATAGGTCACCTTGGTCCCGTCGGGCATTTGCAGAAAGACCGCCGCTTTGCCCGCATGCGGCGCAAAGAGCTGATCGTAAAGCGGATTTGTCAACGCAAACGCCTAGAGTAATCCATCCGGCATCGCCTGTTCCGCCGCCGTGTTCGCGCGCCGGAACACCAACGTGACCAGTGTTGAGACAATCACGATGAACAGCGAATACAGCACAGGCACTGCCAGATAGCTTTGCGCCTCTGCCCCGGCAAATGTAAACACGATGATCGCAACGGCGAGCGGCCCGTTCTGAATCCCCGTTTCAAGCGCCACGGTGCGGGCATTGCGCGGATGCAGCCGCAAAGCCCGCGCAAACAGATACCCGATCGTGATCCCGACAAGGCCCAGCCCGATGGCCGCGACATAGGTGGCGGACGTTGTGGTCATCAGGAATTGCCAATTTCGCGGCACCCAACTGACCATCAGGAACACGATAAAGAATAGCGCCAGAAGCGAGCCAAAAAACTCTGTCACAGCCCCGACATTCGCGTTCAGCTTGCGCAGCACCATTCCGATGGCAACGGGTACCAGCAGCAGTACAAGCGTTGCGATGATGTTTTCCCGTGGGATTTCCAGATCAAGTGCAGAGGCATAGACGACCAGAATAATCGGGATCAGTAACACGCCAAAGACGGTTGAGGTGACGGTCATCAGGACCGACAGAGCCAGATTACCCTTGGAAAAATAGGTGAAAATATTCGATGTCGTCCCCCCCGGCATACAGGCCATGATGAGGACGCCGATGGCAATTGCGTCGGCTAGCGGCAAGACTGAGATCAGCAGGAAGCCGATAAACGGCATGAAGCCATATTGTGAGATCACACCGATGGCCAGGCCATAGGGCCGCCGCAGGGCAAGGTAGAAGTCACGCGGTGTCAGGGATGCGCCCATGCCCAGCATGATCACGAAAATCATCAGGGCCAGAAGGGCCTGTTCAAACGCGCCTACCATTTTACACCTGCTCTTTCACGTTTGATTTGGCTTGTTCTTCGGCTCGCAGATCCTTGCGCAGGATCTTACCCACATTGGATTTGGGCAATTCATCACGGAATTCGATTTGTTTGGGCACTTTGTAGGCGGTCAGGTGTTCCTTGCAATAGCCGCGCAGCGCATCGGCCGTTACCGCATCGTCCTGTTTGACGATGAATGCTTTGACAGCCTCACCCGATGCACCATCCTGCACACCAATCACGGCAACTTCGTTCACCCCCGGATGCGCAGCAAGCACATCCTCAATCTCGTTCGGGTAGACGTTGAAGCCGGACACGAGGATCATGTCCTTCTTGCGGTCGACGATCCGGAAATAGCCATCCGGCTCCATGATCGCGATGTCACCGGTCAAGAGCCAACCATTCTGGATGGTCTTTGCGGTCTCTTCGGGTTTTTTCCAGTAGCCCTGCATGATCTGTGGACCTTTCGCGATCAGCTCACCGCTTTCGCCGACAGGTACGTCCACACCATCTTCGTCCACGCATTTTACGTCCGTGGACGGTACAGGCACACCGATGGAATTGGGCCGAGACTTACCCAAGGGGTTGAAGGTCAGAACCGGGGAGGACTCTGTCAGCCCGTATCCTTCGACCACCGGTTTGCCGGTCACCTCCTCCCAGCGTGCGGCCACGGCACCTTGCAAAGCCATACCGCCCGCAGAAGCAAATTTGAGGTGTTTGGGCGGTGTGTCCTGGAACCAAATTTCGTTGCACAGCCCGTTGAAGAGGGTGTTCACACCGGCAAGCCAGGTGATTTTGTAGTTCTCAAATGCGCGCTTCATGCTTGTCAGCGGGCGTGGGTTCGGGATCAGGATGTTGCGCGCGCCGATGGAATAAAAGCCCAGGAAATTCACCGTGAACGCAAAGACGTGATAAAGCGGCAGCGCCGTCAGCGCGACCTCTTTGCCTTTTTCCAACGTGTTGATCAGCTCCATGGTCTGTTCCATGTTCATGAGCAGATTGGTGTGGGTCAGCATGGCACCTTTGGACACACCCGTTGTCCCACCGGTATATTGCAGACAGGCGACATCGTTGGGCTGCACATTGTTGCGATACTCTTCAACCGGGTTGCGCAGTTCGGTGTGTTTGGCACGACCTGCCTCAATCGCATCGGGTAGACGAATATGCGCCAGCGAGATCGGGGAGATCGTCTTGTCCCAGTATTTCTGCACCAGACCGACAATCCATTTGGGCAGGGCAGGCATGAATTCCGCTACGCGGGTGACAATCACATTGGGGATCGGGTGGCCGTGCAGCGCCTCCACCAGTTTGTCGGCGAACATATCGACCACAAGGATGGCGGACGGTTCGGCATCTTCGAACTGCTTGGCCATTTCCTCGGCCGTGTAAAGCGGATTGACGTTGACCAACACGCAACCCGCCTTGAAGATCGCCATGGCCATGACCGGATAGGCCAGGCAATTGGGGACCTGAATGGCGACCCGGTCCCCGGCATTCAGACCCGCAATGTCGCGCAGATAGACGGCCAGCGCATCTGACATTTCATCGGCTTGCTTAAACGTCAATGTGCCGTTCATGCCGTTAGGAAGACAGGTCGTGAAGGCAGGCAGGTCGCCGTAAACATCCGCAGTCGCACTGATAAAGTCACCGATGGTGCGAAATTGCGGATCATCGATCTCGGCCCGTACGGAGGGCCCGTAGAATGCCGTCCAAGGTTTTTCGCTAATCGCCATCCGTTCCTCCCAAAAACTTCCGGATGACACTAAAGCGAAAGCCGCATTTGTGAAGATGGGAAAACGGTAACGTTAGGACATATGTCGGAAGTTACTCTGCAGGCGCCAATGCTGGGCCAGTTTCAAACCGCTTGGCTCGTCGTTCACCCAGCATCAGCATGGCCGGGGTGACCAGCAATGTCAGGATCGTGGCGAAGACAAGTCCGCCGGCGATCGCGGCGGAGAGTTCTGTCCACCATTGGGTGGATGGGGCGCCATAGACAATCTCTCGTGTGAAGAAGTTGATGTTCAGCCCGATGACCATCGGCATGAGACCCAGTGCCGTGGTGATGGAGGTGAGCACAACTGGCCGTAGACGCTGTGCGCCGGTTCGCAATGCGGCCTCAAGCGAGGACACACCCTGGGCTTTCAACTGATTGAACGTATCGATCAGAACGATGTTGTTGTTCACCACAATCCCGGCAAGTGCGATCACGCCAATCCCTCCCATGACCACACCAAATGGCCGCCCGGTGATCAGAAGACCCAGCAACACCCCGGCAATCGAAAACACGATGGCCGACATCACGATGAAAGCCTGCCAGAAACTGTTGAATTGCGTCAGCAGGATCAGGAACATCAGCCCGATGGCCGACAGGAACGCACCGATCAGGAAGGTCATCGCCTCTTCCTGATCCTCGGCCTCGCCTGCGAAATTGACGGCGACACTGTCGGGCAGGTCCATACGGGCAAATGCATCTTGCAAGGCGAGGATTTGGTCATTTGCCAAAACGCCCGGCGCGACATCCGCCGAGATTGTGATGACACGCGCCTGATCAATCCGGGTGATCACACCACTTTGCGGGGCCGGGTTAAACGAGACGAAGTTTGATATCGGCACCAATCCTGCATTGGTTGGGACGCGCAGTGCCTCAAGCTCGGCCAAGGTCCGGTCGGCGGCGGGGAAGCGGACAACGATATCAACCTCATCATCGCTGCCTTCGGGGCGGTAATCGGCCACGGTGATCCCGCGCGTCAGCAACTGCACTGCTTGCCCCAGCAGGGCCACATCAGCACCGCTGCGCGCGGCCTCTGACCGGTCAACCTCGATCAGCCATTCAACACCCGGATCGGGTCGGCTGTCGACAACATCGATAAAGCCGCCAATACGGGTCATCTCGGCAAGGATCATTTCCACTGCTGTTTCCTGCTCTGCCGAGATGCGGCCCACGACCTCTAGGTTGATGGGTTTGCCGCCGCCGGGGCCGCCGGCATCGGTTTCGACCACAACCTCGATCCCCGGGATTTCGGCCATATCGGCGCGGATATCTTCGGCGATCAGCGCTACGGGGCGCCGTGTATCCCATTCGGCCAATTCCAACTGCAGCGATCCGATCGTGTCACTGCCCTGTCCCGACCCGCCAGAGCGGGCATAGACGCTGGCGATTTCGTCATATGCGGCCAACCGCCCTTCAACCTGGCGGACCAGCGCATCCTGTTCATAGACGGAAAAGTTATCCTTGGCCCGGACATTCACCTGGGCATATTCCGGTTCGACCTCAGGGAAAAAGCTGAGGCCGCTGCCAAGACTGGCATAGGCGGCAAAGGACCCGACAAGTGCGATCACGGCAAGGCTTAGCGTGATCCAGGGGCGCAGGATCGACCATTGCAGAACGCGGATATAGCCGCCCATGAAGCCGGTCATCTGGCGCGGATCACCGCGTTCGGCAGCGTAAAGCTGCGCCTTGGCCCGCGATGTTTGCGCGCGGCGTTTGCCGATCAGGCCGCCCATCACGGGGATGAAGATCAGCGCCATGAAAAGCGATGCGGCAAGTGTGGCGATCACTGTGATGGGCAGAAATTTCATGAATTCACCGACAACGCCCGTCCAGAACAAAAGCGGGAAAAACACGCAGAGCGTTGTCGCCGTCGAGGCGATAATCGGCCATGCCATGCGTTTGGCGGCGCGGGCATAGGCCTGTTTGGGGCTGTCGCCTTCGTAGAGGTAGCGGTCGGCCAGTTCGACCGTCACGATGGCCCCGTCAACAAGCATCCCCACAACGAGGATGAGCGAGAACAGGACAACGATATTCATCGTGAAGCCCATGAAATAGAGCGCGGCAACGCCGGTGAGAAACGCACCTGGTATGGCCAGCCCCACCAGAACGGACGATCGCAGGCCCAGCGCATAGACCACAACAATCATCACAAGGATGATGGCGGCAATCACATTCGCCTCAAGGTCAGACAGCATATCCTGAACTGTTTGGCTTTCGTCGAGCGTGTAGCGAACCTGCACGGTTTCGGGCCAATCGATCTGTGCGGTTTCGATCACCGCGCGCACATCGGCGACCGTTTCGATGATGTTGGCACCGACCCGCTTTTTGATGTCCAAAGCCAGCGCAGGCTGGCCATCAATGCGGGCAAAACCGGTCGGGTCTTCGAAGGTTTGGCGGATCGTGGCGACATCGGCGAAGGTGACAACCGTTTGGCCGCGCACAAGGATCGGCATGTCCATCACGTCTTCGAATGTCTCGATCAGCCCCGGCACCTTCAGCACCAGACGCCCGACTTCGCTTTCAATCGCACCCGCCGCGATCAACTGGTTGTTGCGCGTGATTGCGTTGATCAATTCGTCAAACGTGATGTTGTAGGTCTCAAACACGGTCGGATCGATCAGAACCTCCAACAGCTCGGTCCGTTTGCCGGCCACGTCAACCTCAAGCACGCCACCCAGCGATTCAATGTCGTCGCGCAGGTCTTCGGCCAGCGTATTCAGCGTGCGTTCTGGAACAGGCCCTGACAGAATGACCGTCAGGATCGGGAACAGGGCCGTGTTAATCTCGGTCACCGTCAGGTCGGCATCCTGGGGCAGTTCACTTTCCGCCTTATCAGCAGCCTCGCGCACCTGATCGAGCGCTTCATCCGCGTCAAAGCCGGGCTCAAACTCAAGCTGTACGCTGGCATAGCCTTCACCCGCCGTGCTGGTCATCGTCTTGAGCCCGGTCAGAGAGGCAAACTCTGCCTCCATCGGGCCGATCAGCACATCCTCGGAATCCTCAGGCGAGATACCGTCCAGGCCGGTTGACACATAGACCACAGGGATCGGGATTTCGGGATTACTCTCTTTCGGGATCGCGGTGTAGGCATAGGCGCCGACAGCTAACAAAAACACCAGCAGCAATTGTGCGACTTTGCTGCGGTTGAAAGCGGCATCAATCAGCGCGTTCATTGTCCAGCCTCTGCTGTCTCTTTCATCGGTTGGACGCGCGGATCGACCATATCGCCCGCATTCACAAAGCCTTGTCCGACGGTGATGATATCGGCCTTGTCGTCAAGGCCGGTCACCCAGATCCCATCGGTTTGGGCGCGCACGATATCAACCGGGCTGAACGCGACACTCTGATCCTCTGCGACGGTCTTGACCCCTAACGCACCATCCGTACCCAGCGACAGGATCGCAGGTGAGATAAAATGTCCGCGCGCCTGACCTGTCGGGATCGTGACCCGCGCGCTGAGCCCCGCGGGCATCACGCTGTCCGGGTTTTCAACCTCTATTTCAACGCGAAAGGTCCGGGTTTGCTGGTCGGCGTTGTTGCCGATGAAGCCGACGCGCCCGGTGCGGGTCTCGCCGGTGATGAACTGCACATCTGCCAACTGGCCCTTTTCAATCCGCGACAGGGCGATTTGCGGGACCTGGATCATCACCGTCAGCGGATCATTATCCACGACCTCGGCCACGACGTCGCCCGGACTGACGAATTCACCTACATCAAGGGTCAGATCGTTTAGCCGACCGGGGAATGGGGCACGTATCACGGTGTTATCAAGCTGTTCTTGTGCGGCAACCACCGCGGCCTCGGCTGCGGCTTGTGCTGCGCGCGCTTGGGTTACGCGATCTTCGGTTGCGATACCACGGACCTGCAGGGCGATAGCATTGTCGAAATCGCGGTTGGCCTGCTGCAGCGACGTTTGCGCCTGCAAAAGCTGCGCGCGCGTTGTCGTGGCATCGATACGCCCAAGCTCTTGCCCGGCATCGACGAAGTCGCCCCGCGCCACGCGCACATCGGTAATCTGCCCGCCCGCTTCGGCGCGGATCCCGGTGATGCGATCAGGCATCGATTGCCCCTCTGCCGAGAGCATCAGCGTCACATCTTCTGCGACTGACGGCATGACCGCCACGGCCACGCGTTGCGACACCGGGTCGTCAACGGTCTCGTCCGCTCCTTCGCTAGGAAAGACAAAGCCGCTGCCCATCCACAGCGTCAGCAAAAGCGCCAGGCCAATCGCGATCCATTTTGAGCGTCCAGCGCCTGCATCACCGTCAAATGTCAGATGGCCCGTCAAATCAGGTTCATTGCGATCAGTCATCAATTTCATCCATAAAATAGGCATGCCAAAGCGAACAAAGCGGCCCCCACAGGCATCAACTGCCGTTAGGTAGGGACGGTTTGTCGCAGTTACCAGAGCCCCTGATGAATTCCGGCAAAATACAACGGTTCTCCGCCGATGCGCATGCGCGTGCGACGCCCTTTACCACGTTCAAGACTATAGAATATGCAGCCGGTTCTGCCGCAACAGATTGATCAGCACATCTTTGGCAGCCGCGCGATGGGCATAGTGGATGTCATGGGCTGCCTTGGCATCGCCTGCGGCAATAGCATCCAGGACGCTGCGGTGATCCTTGTTGGACTGTGTGGGCAGTGGACGCATGTAAAGGGTGACGGCCTTTGCGCGGCGCACCTGATCAACCATCAGCGCCACAATTGACACGACACGCGAATTGCCTCCGAGCCGGACAAGCTCTGTATGAAATGCATCATCTGCGGCGGCCCAGGCATCGCGGTCTCCATCGGACAGCGCGGTTTCCATCTGCGCAATCGTGTCTTCGAGCGTTTGCAGGTCTTCGGACCCAAATCGGAGGTCTGCGGCCTTGGCGGCGGACATGCTTTCAAGCTCCGTCAGCACGTCATAGATTTCGATCATATCGTCGATGGAAATAGGCAGTATCCGCACACCCTTGCGCGCGCGCACCTTCAACAATCCTTGGCCTTCCAGCAGTAATGCAGCCTCGCGCACCGGGGTCCGCGACATGCCCAGGCGCACGGCAAGTTCGCTTTCCAGATGATCCGACCCTGCTGGCAACTCACCCGAAAAAATCAGCTTTCGCAACTCCTCCACTGCGATGGCAGAGTTGCTTTTCGACTTCGGCGGTACGGGCGGCATGGATTAGACTTTCACTTTTTGACCGGTCTCTGCAGACCGGTAGATCGCCTCTTCCATGCGGATAACATCAAGATAATCGGCGGCAAGGTTCTCAAACGGTTGCCCCCTCATTAGCGCCGAAACGACATGCAATTGCAATGCATGCGTACAATCGCCGCCAAATCCATCGTGGGTATCGGGTGGCAAAAGGACTGTTTGCGATATGGATCCGAAGGGTCGCAAGCGTATCGATCCATCCCCCTGAAGGGTCAGAACACCCTTGGTGCCCTCGATCAAAGCCTCACCCATGGTGCGCCTTGTATTGTCAGCGGCATGGTCGAGGCTGCGGTTGCCATCAAACACGGCACGCACGCCATCAGCATGATCGAAAATGACATATGCCGCGTCTTCGCCGGCGATGGCCGGGTTCACCTGACGCAGGTCTGCGTATACAGCAGACGGCGGACCCAGCAGATACCGAAATGTATCGATCCAGTGCACGCCGGTTTCATGGATCAGAAACCTTTCCATTTGCTGGAAATAGGGTTGGCGTGCCAGATAGGCATCAGGGCCCTGACCGTCACCGGGGCGAAGGCGGAACGACACTTGCTGCAGATCGCCCAAAGTGCCCGTTTCGAGTATGTCTTTGATCTTGCGATACCAGGGCTGAAAGCGGAAGTTTTCATGGATGATCAGTGGCACATCGGCATGATCTGCCAACGACACCATCGCCTCTGCCTCGGCAAGGTTCGTACAGAATGGTTTCTGGCAGATAATGGCCCGCAAGCCACCGTGCGCTATTGCCGCGCGGATTGCGCCAGCCTGCCCTGCAGGCGGCAAGATCAGGTCAAGAATATCGGGCTGTGCTGCATCCAGCATCGCCCGCATCTCCGCATAAGCCGGCAGACCTGTCGCCCTGGCCTTGTCCAGATCACGATCACAGACGGCAACCAGTTTTGCGTCAGGTATCCGCCGCCAGCTGTCGATGTGAAACTGGCTAAAGTAACCCGCCCCGACACATCCAACACGCAGATTCATGCGTCAAACACCTCTATGACGGCTTTGCCAACACCTGTTGTGGAATTCGGGCCACCAAGATCAGGGGTAAGCAGGCAAGCATTGCGCAATACCGCATCAACCGCGTCGCGCAGGCGCTGACCATCGGCGATCATGCCGGGGACATCATGATTCAGACCAAGCCATTCGAGCATCATCGCCGCGGACAGGATCATCGCCATTGGGTTGGCTTTGCCCTGTCCGGCAATGTCGGGTGCTGATCCGTGACAGGGCTGAAACACCGCTTGGTCCAAACCGATATCTGCAGACGGGGCAAGGCCCAACCCCCCCATCAACCCTGCACCAAGATCAGACAGGATATCCCCGAACATGTTCTCGGTCACCAGCACATCGAAATCCCATGGTTTTTGCACCATCCACAAAGCGGTCGCATCGACATAGGCGTGATCAGCGATCAGGTCGGGGTGCCGCGCTGCCTCGGCATCAAACAGGCTGCGAAAGAACGCGAAAGCCCTGAAGACATTTGCCTTGTCAACACAGGTCACGCGCCCCGGTCCACGCCCGGTCTCTTTACGGTCACGCGCCAGCTGAAAGGCAAACTTGAACAACTTTTCTGAAACATCGCGCGTGATCAGCAGCGTTTCGCGGGCGTCTTGATCGGTGACTTCGCCGACCCCTTGGGTATAGAACAACCCTTCGGTACTTTCGCGGATCAGAACAAAGTCGATCGCGCGGCCATCGGGAATTTTCAAAGGGGTCCGATGACCCGGACCAACCCGCACGGGGCGCACACCGGCAAACAGATTAAACGCTTTGCGCAAATCAATCTGAGGCGAGATTTCAGTGCCATCCTCGTAGCGGACATCAGGTAGTCCCATCGCAGACAAGAGAATCGCGTCTGCCTTTTCAGCCGCCTCCAGCGAGGCTTTGGGCAGGCTGTCCCCGGTCTTGGCATAATGCGCAGCCCCGGCCGGATGGGGTGTGCAGATCAAGTCATAATCAGATGACGCAGCAGATATTTTGGTAAGGATATCAATAGTTGGGGCCATGATTTCAGGCCCAATCCCATCACCTTCAAATACCGCTATCTCAAATTCTCGCGCCATAGTCTTCTTTCCAATTCTTACTCAGTCGTTGACAATGTATACATTAATGCATACGCAAAGATATGCAATGACGAACGCACATCCAATGGGAGGATACGATGACAAGACTTTTTGCAAATGCAATCGCAGCCGTCACGCTGCTTGCTAGCCCGGTGATGGCCCAAGACTACCCGTTCCGTGACATTACGACGGCTGTTGTCTGGGGTGCCGGTGGCGGCACCGATAGCATCAACCGCATGATCATGGCCGAGATGGAAAAGCACTTGCCGGTCAGCATCAATGTCACCAACCAGACCGGCGGTGTCGCGGGATCCAACGGCATGGTCTATGTGCAAAACCAGCCCGATGATGGCTATACGCTGGTTGGTTTATCGGAGTCCAACGTCACCGCAGCTGTCCAGGGTGGCTGGGACCAGAAATTCGATTTCTGGTATCCGTTCATCGTCGGTGGTTCGCCTGACCTCATCTCAGTCCCTGCAGATAGCCCCTATAACAGCCTGGAAGAATTGGTTGATGCCGCCAAGGCAGACCCCGGTTCAATTCCCGCTGCAGCGTCCGGTGCCGGTTCGATCCATCACCTGAACCTGCTGGCCATCGAAAACGGCGCAGATGCGACGTTCAAATTCATTCCCTATGAAGGCTCTGCTGCTGGGCAAGAGGCCGCATTGGCAGGTGAGGTTGCGTTGGTTGTCACTTCGTTGGCCGAGCAGGCGCCACTGATCGAAGGCGGCAAGCTGAAGCCGCTCGCCATGTTGACGCCGGACGCGGCGGAGTTTGCTGGCGCAACGATCCCGTCGGCCTTCGACATTTATGATGGGTTGGACAAGTATTTGCCGCTCAAGCAGGCCATTGGCTTCGCTGTTCATAGTTCAGCGAGTGACGATGTGAAATCAGCGCTCGGTGCTGCATTTGAACAAGCTATTGCGTCCGACGTCGTCGCCGAATGGGCCGCGGCCAACAACTATGACGTCAGCGGTGCGTATGGCGCGGATGCACAGGCGATCTTTGAAACGTTGGAGGCCAACTTTGCCTACACGCTGCAGGAACTTGGCGCGACAACCGTCGATCCGATGTCGCTGGGCATCATGAAACCCTGAACGACCCACACCACTCAGACGGGGCGTCTCTCACCGGCGCCCCGTTCATCCGTTCGGGGAGGGACAGATGACAGACGCCGAAAAAGCCATCCTGCGCACCCGTGATTTCTGGGGCGCGCTTTGCCTGATGGCCCTGTCCACCTTCTTTTTGTGGCGCACCAGTTTTATCCCCCTGTTCGGCGAAAACCGCGCCGGGGTCAGCGGGGCGGATTGGTACAATTCCGCAGCCATTGTGCCTTTGGGCATATGGTCTGCGATGTTTGTCCTATCCGTTGTTCTTTTCGTCATTGCCATCCGCGACGGCGGCGCCCAGCGCGCATTTGAGGCCGCAGGCATCGGCTGGGACCGCGCGGAAGCGATCCGCATCGCCACAATCGGCATTATCCTGACATTCTATATCTTTGGCCTTGTGCCGCGCGTTGATTTCATCATCTGCAGCGGCTTGCTGATCACCTGCTTGATCTACGGCTATCATAGCGGTCATCAGCGCCGCATGATGATCGCCGCCGCGACCATGGCGCTTGCGGGGCTCTACGCACTGATCATGCATTTTCCACAGGCCGAATGGGGCAAGCCGCATGATGACGACTGGGTCGCGCTAACACTCTGGATCATCCTGACCATCTGGGCGGTCAGCACTGCTAAAGGCCCTGTGATCCGCGCAATCCCCTTTGTTGCGGCCATCGTGCCGCTGATCCTTGTCTGTGCGATGGCCTTTGGTTTCCGACAGAACGTGCCCAACCGGGGCGGATTGTTCTTTAGCCAGATCGAATATCACTACTACGTCACCCTTCGACCCCTTTGGCGCGACTGATGGAGTTCTTTGTTACGCAACTGGTCGGTTTCGGCGCCCAATTCATCGATCTGGTCACCGATCCAATTGCCTATATCTACATTGTCACATCTGTTTTCCTGGGGATCGTGTTCGGCGCTTTGCCGGGGCTGACAGCGACGCTGGCTGTGACGATTCTGACGGGTTTTTTTGGCAACAAAATCCCGCTCGACTACTCGTTGATTGCGCTCTTGGGGGCTTATGTCGGCGCGATCTATGGCGGGTCGTACCCGTCCATCCTGCTCAACATCCCCGGCACGGCGGCGAGTGCAGCCACAGCAATGGACGGCCACCCGCTGGCCAATGCCGGGCGCGGGGGTGAGGCGCTGGGTCTCACCACAACAGCCAGCTTTATCGGCACACTCATCGGCACGACAGCACTTTTAGTCTTCGTCTGGCTTCTTCTGCTGATCAGCCAATCCATCGCCAGCCCCGAAAAGGCATTGCTGGCCCTTTTTGGCATCCTGTTGTCTGGTACGTTGATGAGCGAGGACCTCGTCGTCAAAGGCTGGATCGCAGGTCTTGCAGGCCTTGCCATGGCGATGGTCGGGCTTGATCCGCTCTTGTCAGAGCCCCGCTATACATTCGGATGGTCCTATTTGTTCTCCGGCTTCCAAGTCGTGCCGGTCCTAATGGGGGCCTTTGCCATCCCACAGATCATCGAAGGGCTGCGGCAGATGAATACCGGGCAATTGGTGGCGCTGAAGGGCCGCATCCTGCCGAATACACAGGCCGTCAAGCGGCATATGCCGACCATCGCCCGCTCTGGCGTGATTGGCACTGGTGTGGGCGCGCTACCCGGTGTGGGCGAAGATGTGGCCGGTTGGGTCAGCTACGGCGTGGGAAAGTCCGTCAGCCACGATGGTAAGAATTTCGGGAAAGGGTCGCTGGAAGGGCTGCTCAGCTCTGAGACCGCGAACAATGCCTGTATCGGTGGTGCGCTGATCCCACTCTTGGTGCTTGGCATCCCCGGGTCGCCACCAGCTGCCGCGTTAATGGGTGCGTTCAAGCTGAACAACATCATCCCTGGCCCGACCATTGACCCAGAGATTATCCTGCGGGTTGTCGCCATCATGGTGCTCGCCTCATTCACCATGTTCCTGATGGGGCTTTTCACCGCCAAGATCTTTATCCAGATCCTGCGGCTACCCCAAACCCTGTTCTTACCAGTGGTCATGGTGCTGACGACAATCGGATCGTTCAGCGTAGGCGGCGGCATCAACGACCTTTACCTGATGCTTGGCGTGGGGGCCGTAGCCTATTTGATGAACTTGATGAAATATCCGATCGCACCACTCGTGATCGGGGTGATCCTTGGCGGGTTGTTCGACGAAACCTTCCGCCGGTCGCTGCTGCTATCGGATGGCGATTTGTCGGTCTTCATCAGCCGGCCCGGTGCCGCGATCCTGCTGGCTTTGAACATCGCGCTCGTTGCAAGCCAGCTGCCATTCGTCCAACGTAGGTTTGCAAAGATAAGAGGGTTTTGATGTACGCCGTTTGCGTGAATTTCATCCTGAAACCGGGCAATGCCCAGGACTTCCTGCCGCTGGTCATTGAAAACGCACGGGTTTCGAAAATGAGCGAGCCGGGTTGCCATCAGTTTGATGTGGCCTGGAATAACAATCATCCGGACGCGGTTTTTCTGTATGAGATATATGAGGACCGCGCCGCGTTTGATGCCCACCTGGACAGCCAGCATTTTAAGATTTTTGATGAGGCGATCAGCGATCTTGTCGCGGACAAGATCGTGCAAACATGGGGTAATGTGCGGCAATGAGTGAGTGGGAAGTACACGCTGTCAAATATGCTGACCGCAATGCGCGGACGCGCGCGGACAGCTTTATCTTTGACGACAACCACGATGCACCCCATGCGATGGATTACTTCATGTGGGTTTTGCGACACGGGGATCAGGTGATCCTGGTGGATACAGGCTATGACGATGCAGAGGCCGCAGCGCGTGACCGGCCCATCCGTTTGAACCCCGGCGAAGCGCTGGAACCCTGGGGCCTGAAACCCGAAGACATTACCACCCTGATCGTGACGCACTTGCATTATGATCATGCGGGCGGGCTGCACCTTTTCCCGAATGCCACCTTGCACATGCAAGCAGCTGAAATGGCCTTCGCGACCGGTCCTTGCATGTGCCACGACACGCTGCGGATGCCGTTTACGGCCAGCCATGTTTGCGAGGCGATCAAGCGGCTTTATACAGGGCGGTTGGTCTTTTACGATGGTGACGGCGAAATCGCGGATGGCGTGACGGTCCACTGCATCGGCGGGCATTCCCGCGGTTTGCAATGCGTGCGGGTGCGGACATCGGCAGGTTGGCTGGTGCTGGCCTCTGACGCCGCGCATTACTATGAGAATTTCGAGGCGCGCAAACCCTTCCCCATTGTGGTGGATTTGCAAAACATGCTGGATGGGTTTGATACGCTTTACCGGCTCGCCTCCAAACCATCGCTGATTATTCCCGGACATGACCCGCTGGTCCGCGAGAACTTCCCGGCGGGTGCGGCCGCGCATATCACCCGCCTCGATCAGGGACCAAAATCATGAAGATCGGCGTTATTGCAGACGACTTCACCGGTGCCTCCGACATCGCACTCACACTCGCCGAGGGCGGCATGCGCACCGCGCAATTCGTGGGCATTCCTGATACCGACACAGATGTAGATGCCGGGGTCGTCGCGCTGAAATCCCGCACCATACCGGTTGCAGATGCCATCGAACAAAGCCTCAAAGCCTGCGACTGGCTCATGTCCCAAGGGGCCGAACAGATCATCTTTAAAGTCTGCTCCACCTTTGACAGCACCGATGCGGGCAATATCGGGCAAGTTGCCGAGGCACTGGGCAATCACCTGAATGCCAAGCATATCCTCACCTGCCCCGCCTTCCCCGCCAACGGGCGCAGCGTCTATATGGGGCATCTCTTTGTGAATGATGTGCTGCTGAATGAAAGTGGCATGCAGGATCATCCGCTGACACCGATGAAAGACGCCGATCTGCGCCGGGTGCTGGCACGGCAAACGACCTGGCCAGTCAGTCACCTCCCCCAAGCCATCGTGGCCCAAGGAGCCGCAGCTATCGGGCGCGCCATGCCGTCCGAGCGCGCGATGATCATCGCCGATGCGATCAGCGAGGCCGATCTGCATACGCTTGGCCAGGCCGCCAAGGGGCAAAAGCTGCTGACCGGTGGGTCCGGCATCGCACTTGGCCTGCCTGCCAATTTCGGGGCGACGCCCGCCACGCCGCAATGGGACGGGATCAAAGGCCCCGGTATTGTCTTGTCCGGGTCTTGCAGCCGCGCCACGCGCGGTCAGGTCGCCCATTACAAAGCCAAAGCCCCCAGCCTTGAAATTGCTGCGGGCGATGTCATGACCGGTAAAATTGTCGCCGCAGAGCTCGCTGATTGGGCGTTGAGCCAGAACACCCCGCCCTTGGTCTATTCCTCTGCCGACCCCGATGTGGTTGCCAAAGCGCAAAATGATTACGGGCGCGAGACGATTGCCGAAAAGATCGAAACGCTGTTTTCCGATTTGGCCGCTGATCTGGCGGCCAAAGGCGTCAAACGGATGGTGGTGGCAGGCGGCGAGACCTCTGGCGCGGTGGTGACGGGATTGCAGGCACAAACCCTGCATATCGGCCCGAAACTCGCCCATGGGGTGCCCGCCTTGCGGCATGGCGACATGGCCCTGGCCCTGAAATCCGGAAATTTCGGTGCCGAGGATTTCTTCACCACCGCGCTGCAAGACATGGAAACCAGCACATGAGCGAAGAGGCGAAAGCCCGCGAAGACATCACCCGCTTTGCCAAATCCATCTTTGATCGGGGGCTGACCTGCGGATCATCGGGGAACATCTCGGTCCGGCTGTCTGACGGGAACATCCTCGTCACGCCCACTGGCAGTTCGATGGGTTTCCTCGACCCCGCTCAGATCAGCCTGATGACAGCCGACGGCCAGCACCTATCGGGCGACAAACCCACCAAAGAAATCCCGCTGCATACCGCATTCTATGACACCCGTGCGACCACGGGCGCGGTCGTCCACTTGCACCCGACCCATTCTGTTGCGCTATCGATGCTGCCCGATATCGACCCCGAAAACGTGCTGCCGCCGCTGACACCCTACACGATCATGCGGCTGGGGAAGGTGAAACTGCTACCGTTCTTTTTGCCCGGTGACCCGGCGATGGGCGAGGCCGTGCGCGGTATTGCGGGAAGACGCAGCGCCGTTTTGCTCGCCAATCATGGGCCGGTCGTGGCAGGCAAGGAACTTGCCGCGACGGTCTATGCGATGGAAGAGTTGGAAGAAAACGCCAAGCTCGCCATCCTGACCCGTAGCCTGGACGCCATCAGGATGACCGACGCGCAGGTGCAACAGGTCGTGCAGCAATTCAACGTCGATTACGACTGACCCGGTATGGCAAATTCCACACGCCGGTTCAGCGCGCGCCCAGCTGGGTTATCGGCCCCGTTTTCTGTCAAGTTTGGCGCAATCGGATCGCTTTCACCCACGCCGCGGGCCGTTACAACATCGGCAGTCAGCGGGGTGTTGGCGATCAACCAATCGCGGACTGCATCAGCACGGCGTTGCCCCAATGCGATGTTGTAGGCTTCGCTGCCGATTGAATCGGTATGACCGGTAATCTCGATTGCCGGTATCCCGTTGAGTTGCTCGGCAACAACCCGCAACACATCCAGCGTCGTCGGTCGCAAGGATGCGTCACCAAAGCTGAACAGCACATCTGACAGCATTACCATTGCATCCACCTGCCCATCCTCGCCAACGCGGAGATCCAGGGCAGGCTCGGATGCGGCGAGGTCTTCCATCACGTCGCTGGCCGTGGTGCCGATATCATCCGTGACCTGTTGCATCACCTCATCCACGGGGTCTTCGGCAGTCTGGTCTTGCGCAAAGACCGGGGCGGCCAGAAGGCACATCAGCAAAACTGGGGTTGGGCGCATTGTCGTCGTCTCCGTCATTCATGGGATCGTCATTGCGTCATCGCTACATGCATCACGGTGCGCAGGTGAAATGAACCCTGATCATTTCGATGTCAGGATTGTTGCAGATCGTCACCCTGCATGGGTAGATTGATCAGACGTGGTGGAGTGATCGATGCCGAAACTAAAAACCAATGCCGCATCACTTGTCGCGGCTGCTCGTGCGCGGATTGACGAGGTTGAAACTCGCGATGCGATTGACATGCTGGACAACCCAAAACTGACCTTCGTGGATCTGCGTGACATCCGTGAA
>JBCBDL010000044.1:0-24508 GCA_038529695.1 Pseudomonadota bacterium
TCAGCACCTTGCGGGCCACCCGAAAACACGCCAGCGCTTGCGGAACGCCACAATAGATCCCGATGACATGAATGATAGCCCGGATTTCGTCCCAGCTGACACCGTTTGTGATCGCGCCCCGGCAGTGGATCTCCCACTCTTCCATCTTACCCAAAGCGCCGATCATGGACAGGTTCATCATGGACCGTGTCTTGGCGTCGATTACGTCATCGCCCCAGCCAAAGCCCCAGCACCATGCTGTCATCGCCTCTTGGAAGGGCCGCGTGAAGTCATCCGCTGCAGTTAGGTTCTTTTCCACATAAGCAGTGCCAAGTGTGGATTTGCGCCGTTCCAATCCCTTAAGGAACAGATCTTCATCAAACACGCTCATGCCTTATCCTTTCAGTTTGATCGCGACGTTCTTGGTCTGGACATAGTTCCAAAGTGCCTCGCGCCCTTTTTCGCGCCCATAGCCGGACTTGCCATACCCGCCAAACGGTGTTTCAACGCCGCCTGCATACCATTCATTCACGAAAACCTGTCCGGCACGCAGTTGTCGTGCCGCCGTCGTTGCGCGGTCCAAGTCCCGGGTAAAGACACCGCCGACCAGTCCATAAGGCGTGCCATTGGCGATTTTGATGGCCTCGTCATCGTTTGAGAATTTCAGCACCGACAGGACTGGGCCAAAGACCTCTTCCTGTGCGATTGTCATATCAGGTGTCACACCGGTCAGGATCGTGGGTTCAAGAAACGCGCCGGGGATGTTCGGCTTGCGGCCGCCGGTAACCACACGTGCGCCTTCGGCCTGCGCATCTGCGATCATACCAAGGGCCCGATCGCGCTGCGCCTCGGACACCATCGCCCCCATGCTGGGACCGAATTCCGGCTGGGTGATGCCTGGATTGACCTTCAAAGATTGCGCCACGCCGACCATCCGTTCAACAAGCGCGTCATGAATACTGTCATGCACGATCACCCGGCTCATCGCGGAACAGACCTGACCTGCGTTAAAGAAGATGCCCCAACGTACATCATTTTCGAACGCGCCGAGATCGGCATCGTCATGCACAATCGCGGCCGATTTGCCGCCAAGCTCCAACACGCAAGGGACAACATTCCGCGCTGCCGCAGTCGTAATCGCGATGCCTGTTGGCACTGACCCGGTAAACACGATCTGATTCACGCCTGGATGAGACGAGAGCGCTGCACCAGCACCCTGCCCCAACCCGCACAGGATATTGACCGCACCCTTTGGCAATCCCACAGCTTCAGCTGCATGGGCAAACCATGCATTGCTGAGCGGTGTCAGTTCCGGCGTTTTGATGACGCAGGCATTGCCGGTTGCCAGTGCTGCCGACAGCGACCGCGCCGTCATCTCAACCGGATAATTCCAAGGGATGATCTGCGCCGATACACCATAAGGTTCATATGTCGTAAAGTCGAAATACCCCTTACCCAATGGGATCGATCGGCCCTCCACCGTTTCGGCCTGATTGCCATAATATTCGAAATATCGTGCAGCACCCTCGATCTCGATCCGGGCTTCCCACAGGGGTTTGCCCTGCTCCAAGGTCAGGACTTCGGCAATTTCCGCAATGTGCTGCAGCAGAAAGCGCCCCATCGCCTGCACCATCCGACCGCGTTCAACCGGCCGAAGGTCGGATAACGCACCGGATTGGTGCAAACGCTGCGCTGCCACAACAGCCCGATCCACATCAGCCGCGTCGGCCAGTGCATGTTCGGCGATCTTTTGGCCTGTCCCAGGGTCAACCACATCGATCCTGCCTGCGCCGCCATCCACCCACGCGCCACCGATATAGTTTTGCCAATAAGGTTTGACGCTAGCCATCAATTGCCTCGCGCATCCAACGTTGTAGATGCATGACGGGATGTTCAGAGTTCACGCCACCTTTCGGATCGACGACCAGCGGTCCGGGCCGGTAGCCGCGCGAATGAAGCCCGCGCTGTACGGATTCGACCAGATGAATATCCTCTTCGACCGTGGTCTGCCGGTCCTGCACGGCCAACCGGCGTATCTTTGCATCCTCAACGCCATCAACGGCATACCAGCCGCGCCAGACAACGACGCGGCCCACATCTACGGCCCGCCAGTGATACGTATTCAATACATTGCCCGGATAAACTTGAAACGAAAACATCGGCCACAAAAACCAACTGGAATACGCATGGCTATGCGCAAATCCCGAATTGATATCGTAGGTCATGTCGTCAAGGCTTTGGCATTCGGTCGTATGGCGCAGGCACATGCCCTGCGGCTGGATGTCATAGGTTTCAGGCTTGACCACACCATTGGCAAAGGTCGGGTGGTTCAGGCTGCAATGGTAACATTCCGAATAATTCTCGACGGAGACTTTCCAATTGCAGTTTTCGGGGATTTCTACCCATTCCAGTGGCCTGAGACGGGCCCAATTGGGGACCCAATCGGAAAGCTCGGTGCGTGCATTGGGAAACCATGCATCCATCGGTGCCGCATCAGGATCCAGATTGACAAAAACAAACCCCAGAAACTCTTCGTTTCTCACCTCGGTCAGGCAGATGCTTGATTTGTCAAAGTCTTCGACCGCCCCGATATTTGGGCCAGCGCGCAAAGCGCCTGTCAGCTCATAGGTCCAGGCGTGGTATGGGCAGACGATAACGCGGGTTGTGCCTTGACCGCTGACAAGCTGATGCGCCCGGTGTTGGCAGACGTTGTAGAAAACGCGGATCTGATCATCTTGGCCGCGGATGGCAAAAAGGCTCTCGCCGGCAATTTCAAACGTCGCATAGGCGCCAGGCCCTGCCAGATCCGACGCATGGCAACCAAATTGCCATGTCCGCGCCAAAAGCCCCGTGCATTCTGCAGCAAACACCTGAGGGTCGGTGTAATACCGCGCAGCCAGCGTGTGGGTCGGCATGGTCACGTCGGCTCTTCATGATAAAGGCCAAGCGCATGGCGACGTGCGTGAAAGGTGCTCACCCGTTCGACGATCTCATCACTTGCGACGGCAATGACGAAAGACAAAAGCGTTTCCAGCAAAGCAATTGTTGTGACCGATGATGGAAAGAATTGCGGTGTGTCGCAGGCAATGACAAAGCCATGATCGGCTGCGCGAATAATAGGGCTGGCAGGACTGTCAGAAATCGCGATGATCCGTACGCCTTGCGCCTGCGCACGGGCGACGGCCTCAACCACCTCGGATCGGTAGGGCTTGCACGTGATGGCGATCAAAACGTCATCGGCGTCTGCCCAAGCCAGATCATCGATGGCGTTTGAACCCGCCCGCGGGATCGCGTGAAACCGCACCATGCCGGTGGAGGCGAGATACGTGAAATTGCGCGCGCTCGAATTATTCACGCCGACGCCGAGCGTGAAAATGTTGTCCGACGCCCAGATCACCTCTGCCGCGCATTTTAGATCATCCGCAGTGATGGCGGCAAAGGTATCCTCGATATTGCGCAAGGTGCCCTGCACCATATCGGCGTAAAGCCCACCCAAATCACCCGACTTACGGATATCTTGTAGCCACCGCGCACGTTCAGGAAAATCAGCGGCACCGCGGCGGATCGCGTCGCGAAAAGGCGCGCGGAAATCCTCATACCCTTCGAAACCGACCTGCCGCGCCATGCGCACAACTGTGTTGGGTTTCACATTCGCGGCCTCGGCAATCTCGCGTACGGTCGAGACGCCGACATCACGCGGATTTTCAAGCACATAGGTCGCCGCCTTGCGCGCCTCTGGCGTCAGTTCGGACAATTCGCCCGCGAGACGCTCAAGAATCGCATCTGATATATTTGTCCCATTCATGATTGACGATGGTATTTTTGTTCGCTTAGCGTGTCGAGAGAAATCGACTCAGCCTGGGACAAATGTCATGGCACAGGAATTTCCCTCTCAGGCCCGCGTGGTGATCATTGGCGGCGGCGTAATGGGCGTCGGTCTTGCCTATCACCTGGGGCATGAAGGTTGGGGCACCGACACCGTGCTGCTTGAAAAGGCTGAGCTGACATCAGGCAGCACCTGGCACGCAGCGGGACAGATCACGCAGTCGACCTCCAGCTATGGTCTTGGCAAATGCGTCAATTACAATATCGGGCTTTATTCCGGTGGGCTGGAGGCCGAAACAGGCCAACCAGTGACCTGGCATGGCTGCGGGTCGTTCCGGCTGGCTTATACCGAAGATGAAATGGATTGGTTGCGCCATACCCTGTCCGTGGGGCGCGCATTGGGGTTCAACATGGCGCTTGTCGGGCCAGACGAGGTTGCCCGGCTGCATCCCTTTTATAATCTCGATGGTGTGGTGGGTGCGCTGCATACACCTGATGACGGCCATGTGGACCCGACCAATGTGACCATGGCCATGGCAGCAGGTGCGCGTCAAAAGGGTGTGCGGATCATCCGCCGCTGTCGCGCAACGAACATTGTGCAAATGCCGTCAGGCGAATGGCAGGTCACGACCGAGCAAGGGACGATCAAGTGTGAACATGTGGTCAATGGCGGTGGCACCTATGCGCGACAAATGGGCGAATGGTCTGGCCTGCAACTACCGATGACGTCGATGACGCATCATTACTTCGTCACCGAACCGGTGCCGGAATTCGCTGATCTGGAAACCGAGCTCCCGGTAATACGCGATGACAAAAAGGTGTCGGGTTATATCCGGATGGAGCAAAAGCGCGGGCTGATCGGAATTTACGAGAAGGAAAATCCAAACGCGGTCTGGGAGGACCATTGCCCGTGGGACCATGAGAACTGGCTGTTTGACGCCGATTACGACCGCGTCATGCCCTATCTGGAGGAAAGCCTGAACCGCATGCCCGTCTTTGCGGATCTGGGCATTCAACGCGAAGTGCATGGTGCGATCAGTCATCCGCCCGATGGCAATCCGCTCATCGGCCCGGCACCGGGTGTGCGGAATTACTGGTGTTGCTGCGGCACACAGATCGGGGTTGGCTGGGGCCCTGGCCTGACGCGTGAGCTGGCGCGCTGGATGGTGCATGGTGCTGCGGATATCGCCATGCGCGACTACGATCCACGCCGCTTTGGCAGCTATGCGACGAAAGACTGGCAGGTCCTCAAGGCACGCGAAGATTATTGCCTGCGCCATGAGGTCCCGTTTCCCCACTTCAACCGGCTTGCTGGGCGCCCAATCAAGCCCTCGCCGCTACACGATCTGATGATATCTAAGGGCGCTGTGCATGAAGAAGTCTTTGGTTTTGAAAGGCCGCGTTTCTTCGCTAAGGGCATCCCGCAACAGGATCATTATTCCTTCAACCGGACACCGGTCGACGACGTCGTAGCTCAAGAGGTGAAGGCCGTGCGAGCGCGGGTCGGTATCATGGATGTCACCGCTTTTACGAAGATTCTGGTCAAGGGTCCTGATGCATACGCGCTGCTGGATCGGCTGACGGCCAACCGTATGCCACAAACGGTTGGGGCGATTACCTTGACACATATGCTGAACCGCGCGGGCACCATTGAGCTGGAAACAACGATCCTGCGCATGGCGGATGATCAGTTCTATCTCGTCTGTGCTGCATTCTTTGAACAGCGCCTGCTGGATCATCTTCGCCATCAACTTGACAGTGAAAACGTTACCGTCACCACGCTTTCGACAGAATGGGCGGCGCTGGCGTTGAACGGACCAAAAGCGCGCGATGTGCTTGCCACCTGCACCGACACAGATCTGTCCAATGCGCACTTCCGCTGGCTGTCCGCACAGCAGATCACCATAGCAAGTCACAAAATCTGGGCACTTCGCATGTCTTATGCTGGCGAATTGGGGTGGGAATTTCATATGCCTAACTTCGCCTGTCGCGACGTCTATGCCACCCTCTGGGCCGCCGGTCAGGCACATGGCATTGCCGACTATGGATCCTTCGCGATGAACGCAATGCGGATGGAAAAGGGATACAAGGGTGCAGGCGAACTGACCAATGAGGTGACCCTGGCCGAGGCAGATGTCTTGCGCTTTGCGCGCAGTGATAAGGACTATCTGGGTCGGGACAAAACGCTGAACACCGACCGGCGATGGCTTTGTGCCTATCTGGAAATTGAACCTGACGGCGTGGCGGATGGCCATGGCGGTGAGGCAGTCATGCTTGGCGATGAGGTCATAGGCGCGACCGCGTCGGTCGCCTACGGGCCCACGGTCGGAAAGATTCTGGCCTTTGCCTATATCGAACCGCGCGCCGCCGAACCCGGCACGACGCTCCGCGTTGTCATCCACGGGACCCCTCGCGTGGCGCGTGTTCTGGGCGCGCCAGCCTACGACCCCGATAGCCTGCTGCCCCGGACCGATGCGATTGTGGCGGCCGCCGAATGAGCCTGCCTGCTACCATGACGGCCATGGTCACAATGGGCCATGGCGATTTGGATCAGATGGTGCTGCGCAAAGATTGGCCACGCCCCGACCCGGCCGCAGGTGAGGTTTTGATCCGGGTCGGCGCTTGCGGGCTCAACAACACGGACGTGAACACGCGTTCGGGCTGGTATTCCAAGACGGTGACGGACGCCACCACGGGCGGTGCCTTTGAACGCGTGGGCGCGGATGACCCCGCATGGGGCGGCGCACCAATCATGTTCCCACGCATACAAGGTGCTGATGTCTGCGGTCGGATTGTGGCCGTTGGCGATGGGGTTGACCAAACGCGTGTGGGTGAACGGGTGATCACCGACAATTGGCTGCGCGACGCAACCGCACCCGAAGACCTGAACAAGACAGGGTATTTTGGGTCTGAGCGCGATGGCGGATTTGCCGAATTCACAACGATCCCAGCGCGCAACGCCTTGGCTGTGCAATCCGATCTGTCGGATGCTGAATTGGCCACGTTCTCATGTTCATACTCCACGGCTGAAGGAATGCTGTCGCGCGCGCAGGTCACCGCGCGCGATTGTGTTTTGGTGCCGGGCGCATCTGGCGGTGTTGGTGGAGCGCTGGTGCAACTGGCCAAACGCCGCGGCGCGCGGGTCATCGCAATGGCATCCGAAGCGAAGCATCACGATGTCGCGCGTCTTGGCCCGGACAGGATACTGCCGCGTGCGCCACACGATCTGCGTCATGCACTGGGTAACGAGAAAATCACCGTTGTCGCAGACGTCGTGGGTGGCCCCGACTGGCCAAAACTCATCGATGTCATTGAACGGGGCGGTCGCTATACGTGTTCGGGCGCGATTGCGGGTCCTATGGTGACGCTTGATCTGCGCACCTTCTATTTACGCGACCTTACTTTCGTTGGCTCAACGGTGATCACGGCTGAGGTGATGCCAAACCTGATCCGCTATATTCAGGATGGTGAAATCAAACCGGCCCTTGCCGCCACATACCCGCTTACGCAGCTTCACGAGGCACAAGCCGCCTTTATCGCGAAAGAATATACCGGCAATATCGTGGTGATCCCGTGAAAATCACGCGCCTCTCCGTCTATCAGATCGATCTGCCGCTTGCGCATCCGTATTGGCTGTCAGGCGGACGTTTGAAGTTTGAGGCATTGGATGCCACGCTCATCAAGGTTGAGACAGATGCGGGACTGACCGGCTGGGGAGAAGGCACGCCATGGGGGCACACCTATGTTGCCGCACATGGTCCGGGCATCCGGGCCGGTATCGCGACGATCGCGCCCTTCATCCTGGGCCTGGACCCGCGCCGCATTCTGGATGTGGAGCGCGCGATGGACCTTGCCCTGCCGGGGCATCTTTATGCCAAAAGTCCGATTGATATGGCCTGTTGGGATATCGCTGGCCAGGCCGCTTGCCTGCCCATTGCCGATCTTATGGGCGGTGGGTCACGGACACCGCGCGCAATTGCCTCGTCTGTCGGGGCCAGAACGGTTGAAGAGACACGTAACGTTATCGAACGATATAGGGCATGTGGCTATGTCGCCCACTCAGTGAAAATCGGCGGTGACGTTGGCCGGGATATCGCACGTATCCGCGATGTTGAGGCGATCCGACATGATGGCGAATTGATACTCTACGATGTCAATCGTGGCTGGACGCGGCAACAAGCACTGCGTGTGATGGCAGCAACCGCTGATCTGGACGTGATGTTCGAGCAACCATGCGAAACGCTTGACGATATTGCGGCGATTGCGCGCCGGCATAGCGCGCCGGTCTCTGTTGATGAGACATTGGTGACATTGCAGGACGCAATCCGCGTCGCAAACGACGGGCTGGCCGAAGTTTTCGGCATCAAGCTCAACCGTGTGGGCGGCTTGACCAAGGCCGCGCGGATGCGCGATGTGGCTCTTGCCCATGGCATTGATATGTTCGTGATGGCGACGGGCGGCACCGTTCTGGCAGATGCAGAGGCGTTGCATCTGGCTGCGACTGTCCCCGATGCACAGTGTCTTGCCGTCTGGGCCTGTCAGGACATGATCACGACCGAGATTGCGGGCGGGCGGGGCCCACGCAACGTTCATGGTCATCTTCATCTGTCCGATCTGCCCGGACTTGGCGTGCATCCCGACGAGGAACAGCTGGGCGATCCAGTGGCGGTCTACCCGTGAAAGTCGCGCGTATTACCCTGTGGTCCGTCGATCTGACGAGCCATGAAACCTACCACATGGCCGAAGGCAAGACATGTGCCACGGTCAAGACCCATGTCCTGCGGCTTCAAACCGATACCGGGCTGGCGGGTTGGGGAGAGGTTTGCCCGATCCCTCATTATCTGCCCGCTTTTGCCGATGGGGTGCCGAGCGCGATCACTGAAATGGCATCTGAAATATTAGGTATTACACCCCTTGGCATCGACGCTCCGATGCGCAAACTGGACGGATTTCTGCCGGGGCATCATCATGCCAAGTCTATTGTGGATATCGCACTTTGGGATCTTTTCGGACAGGCGACGGGTTTACCGCTTTATGATTTGCTCGGCGGACGCACGCGGCGCGATATGCCGCTTTATCATTCGATCACCTGTGTTGCGCCGGATGAGATGGCTCGCATCGCAAGCGAAGCCTATGCCACCGGTATCCGGCAGTTTCAGGTCAAGCTGGGCGTTGATGCCGATTGGCAAGCGGATGCCGAACGCCTGATCAAGGTCCGTGAAGCGGTCGGTGATGGCCCGCTTGTTTATGGCGACTGGAATTGTGGCGCCACAAGGCTGCATGCAACACGCACGGGGCGCGCCGTTGCATCACACGACATCATGCTTGAACAGCCCTGCAAAACGCTGGAAGACTGCGCCGCCGTACGGCAAGCAACCGGGTTACCGATGAAAATCGACGAAGGTGTGTTTGATCTGGCATCGCTGATGCGAGCACATAGCCTTGGCATTCTTGACGCCGTTGCGCTCAAATTATCGAAATTCGGCGGGCTGTCTGCCATGCGCCGTGCACGTGATCTTGCGATACATCTGGGGGCTGAGATTTGCGCCGAATGTACCTGGGGGTCAGATATTGTCACCGCAGCATCCCTGCATTTTGCGGCGTCCACCCCGCATGGCGCGCTTCTCAACACCTGCGACTTATCGGGGTACGTGGGACCGCGGATTGCACCCGATTGCCCCACACGCATACATGGTCGGATCGCCCCGCCCGACGGCCCCGGCCTTGGCGTCACGCCGGATACGGACGTGCTTGGCGACCCTATATTAGAGCTGGATTAATCTATGCAAAAACTGACATCGCAAGCAGAGTGGATCGCCCGCGCCAAGGCTGTTCTTCCCGCAGGTGGGTTTGGCAATTTCGACGCTGACGTTGTCATCGCGCGCGGCCAAGGCAGCCACGTTTGGGACGCAGACGGGCGCGAATACATCGACTACCTGATCGGCTCTGGCCCGATGCTGTTGGGCCATGGGCACCCCGAAGTGATGGAGGCGGTGTTTGAACGATTGCCCAAAGGAATGACTTTCTTTGCAAACAACGCCATGGGTATCGCATTGGCCGAAGCGATCGTTGATGCCGTACCATGCTGCGAACAAGTTCGCTTTGTCACCTCTGGTGGAGAGGCGGATATGTACGCCATGCGCCTCGCCCGCGCCTATACCGGTCATGACAAAATTCTGAAATTTGAAGGCGGCTACCATGGGATGAGCGCCGAGGCGCAGATGAGCCTTGCACCCACGTATCACGCTAACTTCCCCCGGCCAGTACCGGACAGTGCCGGTATCCCGCAAAGCATTGCGGATACCATGCTGATCGCCCCGTTCAACGACCTGGACGCGGTCGAAACGCTGCTGAACCAACATGATGACATCGCTGCGATCATCGCCGAACCGCTGCAACGCATTATCCCGCCCGATCCGGGGTATCTGCAGGGGCTGCGTATTTTGTGTGACACGCATAACGTCTTGCTGATTTTTGATGAGATCGTCACCGGGTTTCGGCTGGCCTACGGCGGTGCGCAGGAACAATATGGCGTCACGCCCGATATCTGTACCCTGGGCAAGATCATCGGCGGCGGTTTTCCCTTGGCGGCACTGGGTGCAAGCGCGGAAATCATGCAGCATTTCGACAAGTCAGTCGTCGGCGCCGATCAATGGCTCATGCAACTGGGCACGCTATCAGGCAATCCCATCGCGGCGGCAGCTGGTTTGAAAACGATGGAGATACTCCGCCGGGAAGGTAGTTACGATCAGCTACGGCGCATTGGACGTAGCCTGCAGGTTATGCAAAGTGACGCACTGACCACGGCCGGGATACCGCATCAGATCTGCGGTGATGAAACCCTGTTCGACGTTTTGTTTACCAATGCGCAGTGTCGTGACTACCGCACGGCGAAACATGACGATCCTGCACGAAACGTCGCGTATAATGCCAGCCTGCGCCGAAACGGTATCTTTAAGTCACCTGGAAAGCTCTACCCGTCGCTGGCGGTTACCAAGGCAGATCTCGACCATACCGCAGACGCTGTCGAGGCCGCGGTAAAAGCAGTTGCAAATTCCATGTAACGTTGAAAGCTGCGCGCTAACCCAAAGCGTATCCTGCCCCACGCACGGTGCGCACCGGATCGCTGCCCCCATGCTGGGTCAGCACCTTGCGTAGCCTGCCCACATGCACGTCCACTGTCCGGGTATCGACATAGATATCGCGCCCCCAGACCCGGTCGAGCAGCATATCGCGTGACCAGACACGGCCCGGTTTCTCCATGAATGTCGTGAGCAAGCGAAACTCGGTGGGCCCGAGTTTCAGTGGATTGTCATCACGCGTCACCCGGTGGGTCTCCGCATCCAAAACAATGTCATCAAAGGTCAGGACCTGCCCCACCGTCGCCGGACGAACACGGCGCAATTGCGTGCGCACACGCGCCATCAGTTCAGACACCGAATACGGTTTGACGACGTAGTCATCAGCACCTGTTTCCAACCCACGCACCTTATCAACCTCTTCGGACCGGGCCGACAGCATGATAATCGGGATCGCGCGCGTCTCTGGCTTGATCTTCAACCGACGGCACACTTCAATTCCCGAAAGGTTGGGCATCATCCAATCCAACACGATCACATCCGGCGTGTCTTCATCCACGCAAAGCAGCCCTTCTTCACCGTTTTCGGCACGGGTCACACGGAACCCTTCGGCTTCAAGGTTGTAGGCGAGTACCTCGCGCTGGGCTGCTTCGTCTTCAACAATCAATACATGAGGTTGTTGTGCCATGGGTCTTAGCTCGGGTCAGTCACATATGCTGTTTTGTCACCTTTTGGGCGTGCTTCGTCTGGTAACTCACCTGAGACCAGGTAAATCACCTGTTCGGCCATATTGGTCGTCAGATCACCCATACGTTCGATGTTTTTCGCCATGAAATGCAGATGCATGCAGGCCGTGATGTTGCGTGGATCTTCCATCATAAACGTCAGGAATTCGCGGAAGAGCGCATTATACATTTGGTCGACTTCATGATCGCGCTGGCGCACATCCTCAGCCAGTTCCGCATCGCCACGCAAATAGGCGTCGAGCGTATCTTTCAGCATCGATTCGACCTCGCGCGCCATCCGGCGCAGCGCAGCATCTGATCCGTTCACCGGGCTCATCTCGACCAAAACACTGGTCCGCTTCGCGATATTCTTGGCGTAATCGCCAATACGTTCCAGCGAGGCCGCAAGACGCAACACCGTAAGAATGGATCGCAAGTCCTTGGAAACAGGTGCGCGGAGCGCAATTGTACGTGCAGCTTCTTCATTAATCTGCTCTTCAAGGAGGTCAATCGCGCGATCACCGGCGCGCACCTCTTCGGCCAACTCAATGTCGCGTTCGGCGAGAGACTTCGCAGCTTTCAGGATAGCCTCTTCAACCAGACCGCCCATCTTCATGATGAGGGTCGTTATTCCCTCAAGATCGCGGTCATAGGCCGACGAGATATGTTGTTCGTTCATCAAAACTGCTCCTTACCCGATCCGGCCGGAAATGTAGCTCTCCGTGCGCGGATCCTGCGGGTTCGTGAAAATCTTGTCGGTGGTGTCGTATTCTACAAGGTTGCCGAGGTGGAAAAACGCCGTCTTTTGGCTGACACGTGCCGCCTGCTGCATGGAGTGGGTGACGATCACGACTGAAAAGCTCCGGCGCAATTCGTCGATGAGTTCTTCAACTTGCGCTGTTGCAATAGGGTCGAGTGCTGAGCATGGTTCATCCATCAGCAAAACCTCAGGCGCCGTTGCGATAGCGCGGGCGATGCAAAGCCGCTGCTGCTGACCGCCTGACAGACCCGTACCTGGCGCGCTTAGCCGGTCCTTGGCTTCGTCCCAGAGCGCGGCTTTGCGCAAGGACTTTTCCACGATCTCATCAAGTTCCGCTTTGTTGCGTGCTAATCCGTGGATCTTGGGGCCATAAGCGACATTGTCATAGATTGACTTGGGGAATGGGTTTGGCTTTTGGAAGACCATCCCGACCTTTGCACGCAATTGCACCGGGTCAACCTTGGCATCGTAGATGTCTTCATTGTCAATCCGGATATCGCCCTCAACACGAGCGACATCAATTGTGTCGTTCATCCGGTTGATACAGCGCAAAAAAGTCGACTTGCCGCAACCCGAAGGGCCGATAAATGCTGTGACGGTCTTATCATCAATATCAACATCGACATCCTTAATGGCGTGCGTATCGCCGTAATACACCTGCACCTTCTTGGCAGAGATTTTGATGTCCTGTTGCGTACTCATAGCCCGATCCACATGTATCATATCTTCCATTATCAGCCCTCCTACCAGCGCCGCTCAAAGCGACGGCGCAAAATGATCGCAATGATGTTCATTGTGAGCAGGAAGATCAAAAGAATGATGATTCCACCCCATGCCTTTTCAAAGAAGGCTTCGTCCGAGCGGGCCGCCCAAGTGTAAATCTGTGCTGGCATGGCCGAGTTCGGGTCCAGCAGACCGGATGTCAGCCCATCAGGATATTCGCGCGCCACATAGCCGACCATACCAATCAGAAGGAGTGGTGCGGTTTCACCCAACGCCTGCGCCAGCCCGATGATCGTGCCCGTCAGAATGCCGGGCATCGCCAGCGGCAGCACATGGTGGAACACCGCCTGCATCTTTGACGCGCCCACGCCCAGTGCCGCGTCGCGGATCGAGGGCGGCACCGACTTCAGCGATGCGCGGGTCGAGATCACGATGGTCGGCAACGTCATCAGCGTCAGCACCAGACCGCCAACCAATGGTGCCGATTGCGGCAGATGCGCGAATTGGATGAAGACGGCCAAACCCAGAATGCCGAACACGATAGACGGCACCGCCGCAAGATTAGAGATGTTGACTTCAATAAGGTCGGTGAACTTGTTCTTGGGCGCGAATTCCTCAAGATAAATCGACGCTGCCACACCGATTGGTAATGACAACAAGAGCACCACCAGCATCATGAAAAACGATCCGATCACAGATGCGCCAATGCCAGCACCGCCGGGATTGTCCACGCCGGTATCGGTGCCCGAGATAAAATTCCAATCAAACGCGCTGCCGATAATGCCCGCATCCACCATGACATCGACCACATCAAGGTCTGCGGCCTCAAGGAAGCGACCATCAACGACCATCTCGCGTGTCAGCTTACCTTGTAGGTAGCGCTCAACCCGGCTCGCGGCGGGCAACTGCAATGCGACCGACTGGCCGATCTGATCGGGATTTTCGCGATAGAAGGTCCGCAGATCGCCGCCGACTTTGCCCAATAGCCGCTCAATCGTGTCGCCGTCGAATTCGACATCCAGTCCTTGCTCTTGGAACTGGCCCGTCACGTTCTCAACGAATATGTCGGTGTAAGCAGCGGTCTTGAGCATTCTGCTTTCAGCTTCGTCGAACTGCTCCTGCGTCAGCGTGAATTCGACATTTACCACCGTCTGTGTAAATGCAGGAATGCCGTTGCGCAGGATCGAATAGGCGAGAAAAACAAGGAACGCCAACCCGATTGAGATCGCAATGACCCCGTACATCTTGAATCGGGTCTCGGCAGCGTTCCGCTTTTTCATGCGCGGAGATTCAGACAGCAGTGACGCATGTTGTGCCGTTGCCGGTACTGCAGCAGGTGCGCTGGATGTCGCGTCGGTCATTCGTACTGCTCCCTGTATTTGCGCACGATATAAAGTGCGAAGATGTTCAGCCCCAATGTGACCACGAAAAGGCTGATCCCCAGCGCGAAGGCCACCAGCGCTTCGGGCGAGGCAAAGTCACTGTCACCGGTCAGCTGACTGACGATCTTTGCGGTGACGGTTGTCATCGCATCAAAAGGGTTCAGAGATAAGCGCGCTGCCGCCCCTGCCCCCAATACCACGATCATCGTCTCGCCAATGGCCCGAGACGCGGCAAGCAAGATGGCCCCAACGATCCCAGGCAGCGCAGCGGGGATGATCACCTGGCGCACGGTTTCGGAATGCGTGGCGCCAAGACCGAGTGAGCCATCGCGCATCGCCTGCGGCACCGCGTTGATGATGTCGTCAGAAAGCGAGCTGACAAACGGGATCAACATGATCCCCATCACCAGCCCCGCAGTCATGACAGCCGTACCACCGGACATCCAATCGACGCCCAGGGCACCATCGTCGCCGAACACGCTGACAAGCAGTGGCCCCACGGTCAAAAGCGCAAACAAACCGTAAACGATGGTCGGGATGCCGGCCAGCACTTCCAACAGTGGCTTTGCAAAAGCCCGCACCGGCTTTGACGCATATTCAGAGAGATAAATCGCGGCAAAAAGACCAATCGGCACAGCCACCAACAGCGCGATCAACGAAATGTATAACGTACCCCACAGAAGCGGGATGATCCCCAATTCCGATGATCCACCACGGCCAGAGAAACTGGGCGACCAGGACAGGCCAAAAAAGAAGTCCGCAATCGGGTACAATCTGAAGAACTCGTAAGTATTAAAGATCAATGAAAGCACAATGCCGACGGTCGTCAGGATAGCGATGGACGCCGCAGCAATTAGGACGAGCAATATACCGTTCTCAACCACATTCCTGGCGCGGAAATGTGGTGTCACGAGGCGCCATGACACAACCAGGCCCCCAATTGAAATCGCCAGGATCACCAGTGTTTTCATGATGTTGCCCGTACCCGCCATCTCACGATAGCGCTGCGCGGCGCGCAAGGTATCTGATGTCACGTCGGAGCCAAGCGCGACGCCGACATCTGATAACCGGTCACGCACATTGGTGAATTCAACACGAATGTCCGACGCTGTCTCCTCGGTCATGGCACCTTCGGCAACGGCTCGGTCCAGGCCCTCGGCAACCCGCCGCACATCGGACATCACCAGGCTCAGCGATCCACCACGTTCGATGCTTCGATCATTGATCATGCCCGAGACGGAGTTATTGATGACGAAGGGCTGGATGATCAGCCAGGCAAAAAGCGCCAGTGATGCAGGGACGATCGCATTCAGTCCAACATTTGCACCATAATAAAAAGGTAGCGAATGCAGATTGCGTGTATCGCCATCGACGACCGCCAACGACCTGCTGCGACCAACAAAGAAACCAGCCACTCCAAGCCCGAGAATAATCAGCAAAATCAGCGTATTGGACATGTCGTTCCCCTGCGGCCTCGCTTCCAGACGCCCTAATGGGGCAAACCACGTAATAAAAGAAAGTAATAAAACTTAACGAATATATGGTCGGCCCCGCATTGGACGGCGCCGACCAAGTGTCAAATGGCGGTTAGTTCATTGTTACGTTGCTTGCGACCATTTCTTGTGTCGCTGCCAGCTCTGGGTCGGACACCAGACCATACGCAGCCAGTGGGCCGGATGGGCCAGCAACTTCATCAGAAACGAAGAAGTCAGCATATTCCTGCAGACCTGGGATCACACCCAGATGAGCGGCCTTGATGTAGAAGAACAATGGGCGCGACACAGGGTAGACACCTTCGGCGATGGTCTCGGTTGTTGGCTCAACACCCGACATTGTCGCCACTTTCAGCTTATCTGTGTTGTTTTCATAGAACGCCAGACCAAACACGCCGATACCGTTTGAGTTTGCATCGATCCGGGCGAGCGTTTCTGTGTAGTCACCGTCGATGTCGACAGATTTACCGTCGGTGCGCACAGCCAGGCATGCATCTTCAGCGTCATCTTCGGACATGCCAGCAGCCATCATGGCTTCGAATGCGCCGGTGGCCTCACAGCCAGCTGCGATCACTTTTTCTTCGAAAACTTCGCGTGTCCCGTGCTTGGTGCCTGGGATGAAGGCCAGGATTTCTGCATCAGGCAGATCCGGGTTGAAGTCGGACCAGCGCGTGTGTGGGTTATCGACCAGCTCGCCATCGACCATGACCTGTGGGGCCAGCGCGTTGAAAAGGTCGGATGGTTCAAACGCGGTAAAAGCGGGGCCATCAACTTGCGATGCAAAAACGATACCATCGTAACCGATGCGCACTTCGATAATGTCAGTCACACCGTTTTCGGCACATTCAGCGATCTCACGTTCCCGGATCGCGCGCGATGCATTCGCGATATCGATTGTGTTTTCACCAACGCCCTCGCAGAACCGGGCCAGACCAGCGGACGAACCGCCCGATTCAACAACAGGGGCAGGAAAGTCAAAGTTATCGCCAAACGCTTCGGCAACGATCGACGCATATGGCAGTACCGTCGAAGAGCCAGCAACCTGAACGTTATCACGTGCAGCAGCGGTTGTGGCAGTAAGGGCAATGGCCGCGGTTGCCGCGGTCAGTTTCATGATCGACATCAAATCACTCCTGTCAGTCAAACATAGATTGCACGCGCGCCGCGCAATCATCCCGGCCCGTCTAGGGCATGTGGCCTGACGCTTTTGTGACAGTTATGTAAAAGTTTTATGACAGTCGAAATGCCCTTAATTTGTTGGAAGAAAAACAGAGATTTGCGTGCCCTGCCCTTCTTCACTTTCTATGACAAGCCGTCCTCTGTGCCGATTCACGATATGCTTGACAATGGCGAGGCCAAGCCCCGTGCCGCCCACCTCGCGCGATCTGTGATTGTCGACGCGGTAGAACCTTTCCGTTAGCCGCGCCAGATGATGCGATGCGATCCCCTCGCCCTTATCAGCTATGCGAATCTCGACGCCTTCACCGCGCAAACGCTTATGCGTGGCTTTTGGATAGAGCGTCACCATAACCTCTTTGCCGGCCGCCCCATACTTTATGCCATTTTCGACCAGATTTGTGAAAACCTGCACCAATTGCCCCGCATCACCGGGCACCATTTCATCACCGCTTTGCAAATCGAGCTTTACCACCACATCGGCACTTTCGGCCTGTGGCTCCAACCCTTTGATCACCGAAGACAGTAAAGCACCCAAATCAACATGTTCGCGCGGACGCACACGTTCGTCTTCCTCTACGCGGCTGAGTGATAACAAATCATCAACCAGCCGTGTCATGCGGTTTGCCTCATGCGCCATGATCCCCAGAAACCGGTCGCGCGCATCGGCATCGTCGCGGGCGGCCCCGCTGAGTGTTTCGATGAAGCCCAGCAAGGCCGTCAACGGCGTGCGCAGTTCATGGCTGACATTGGCCACGAATTCCCGCCGCATCTTTCCGGCCTCTTCTGCTGCGGTCTGGTCTTCGAACGTCAGAATCGTATCGCCCTGTGCCTCGGCTAATGAAACGCGGTAGGTGGTGTCTTTGTCCCCATCGCGCCCGCTAAATCGCGTGACCGCGTCGCCGCCTGTGTTACGCACCTTCGCGATCGCATCGATGATGGCAGGTTGGCGCATGGCGGTAATGTAGTGTTTGCCGACAAGATCGGGACCCAAGATGGCCTCAAGCGGCGCATTGGCAAACTTTACCCGCTCGTCAGAGCCCACAATCAAAACCGGCAGAGGCAACGCGTTAATGACTGCGGCAATTTGTTCTACTGTCACACGATCACCTCACGTTATAGTGACGAACCTACTCACTGATACATCGCCGACAAGGCGCACGCATTTTATTTTTACTCTCTGGATTATCTATTTCGGACCGGGGTTTATCGGTAAAGCATCTGTCGGCAAGACCACCTTTGTTGAGGATCAAATGTCCAGACCAACGAATCCGGCGCCTATCGCCTGGCTTCCCGAAATCATCCAGAAGCCAGCGCACGGGACCTTGGTGATCGGCGATTTGCAGCGTTGGAGCGCCGAAGGGCGTGGCTTTGCCGCTTTGCAAGACTTTCACTTCACTGACATTGCCGACCTGAATGCGGAACTGATCGACCGCCTCGACACGGAAATTATCCTATCGGCGCTTGTGGCGGATGCATTTGATGCCGTCGACGTCGCCGTAAAGTTGATTGACCTGGACTATCGTGGAAAATACCGGGCGTTAGCCGATCAGTCGGTGGATGCGCCTTTGATTACCAAAGAGATCCGCTCACTCTCGCCCAATCTTGACTTTGATCTGTTGGTCCTTGGTCCACCAGCGCAAGGCGCCAACGTTCCTTAAAGCGGGCTCAGATCGCGCGCAAATCGTGCGGCGTTGAGCTGATAATGCAAGGCGGATGCTTTCAGCCCGTTGATCTGGTTGGCGTCTAGCCCGCGCACGACCTTGCCCGGCGCGCCCATCACCAATGATCCGTCAGGAATGGTCTTGCCTTCGGTAATCAACGCACCTGCCCCGATCAAACAGTTTTCCCCGACGATTGCGCCGTTCAGAACGGTCGCGCCCATCCCAATCAGGCTGTTTTTCCCGATTGTGCAGCCATGCAGCATCGCCTTATGCCCAATCGTGCAACCGGCGCCGATGGTCAGTGGGTAGCCCATATCTGTGTGCAGCACGCAGTTTTCCTGGATATTGCTGCCGTCGCCCACGCTGATCAGTTCATTATCCCCGCGCAAAGTGCTGCCGAACCAGATGGAGGCCTTGGGCCCTAACGTGACCTTCCCGATCACGTAACAGCCCGGCGCGACCCAGGCATCATCCGCAATCACCGGACGCGTGTCACCAAGTGCGTAAAGGCTCATACCCGTTCCCCGAATTCTGTCTGTAGGCGCCGCACATGATCAACGAGTTGCGGTTGTTGCGAGCGGCGCAGGCGTTCGGCGCTGATAATGGTTTTCAAACGCGCTTCGGTTTGGTCCAAATCATCGTTGACCAACACATAGTCATAACCGTCCCAGTGGCTGATCTCATCCCAGCTTTTTTGCATGCGTTTTTCGATCACGTCCTGCGCATCCTTCCCGCGACTAACGAGTCGACGATGCAATTCGGTGATCGATGGTGGTAGGATAAAAATGGAAAGCACGTGTTCCTGCAATGCCGAATTGCTGATCTGCTGCGCGCCTTGCCAGTCGATGTCGAACAGCACATCACAGCCGCTATCGATGGCCGTCTGCACCGGCGCCTTGGGCGATCCATAGTAGTTGCCGAATACCTGCGCGTGTTCCAACATCTGCCCGTCAGCGACCTGTTTCTGAAATTCGGCGACCGATACAAAGAAATAATCCTGTCCATCCACCTCACCCTCGCGCGCGGGACGCGATGTCGCTGATACCGAAAAGCGCAGGCTGTCATCCCAGGTCCGCAGGCGACGCGCCAATGTGGATTTGCCGGCACCCGAAGGCGATGAAAGGATAATCAAAAGACCGCGTCGCGGCATCGCGTTACTCCACATTCTGAATTTGCTCGCGCATCTGGTCGATCACCGCCTTCAGATCAAGCCCAATCGCGGTCAGGCCGGTATCCTGCGCCTTGGCGCATAGCGTATTCGCCTCACGGTTAAATTCCTGTGCAAGAAAGTCGAGTTTTCGCCCCGCTGGTTTCTTGCCATCCAGCAGATCACGTGCGGCCGCGACATGGGCCGCCAACCGGTCGATTTCTTCGGTCACATCCGACTTAACCGCCAGAACAGCAAGTTCCTGTGCAATGCGCTGCTCGTCCATCTCGGCGACATCGTCCAACACCCGTCGCAAAGCTGTTGTCAGGTTTTCTTTGACCTGTGGCGCTCGCTCTGCGGCAGCTTTGGCCGCCGCATCGGTTAATTCTTCGATGGTGGAAAGCTGTGCGGCAATCACGTCTTGCAATGCGGCACCTTCCGTTTCCCGCATCTTGACGAAATCATCCAAAAGCGGGGCAATATCCGTGACCAGCGCAGCAGCAAGGGCCGCGCTGTCTGCATCCTCACCCGCCGCAATCAACACGCCGCGTTGGCCAAGCACATCCGCCGCTGTCGGCTGCGCCAGCGTCACCCCCATCGCAAAGGCGCGTTCCTGCACGGCATCGAGTGCGGTCAGTACCGCGTCAAGTTGCGCGTGATCAAGAACAAGGCCAGTTGCCGTCTCTTCACGGTTCAATCGCAGGTTAACGGTGACATTACCCCGCCCAAGTGCTGCGTTCAGCGCGCCGCGCAACGCAACCTCCAGCCCATCGATGCCGTCGGGCAAACGCAGCCGCAGATCAAGACCCCGCGCATTCACCCCGCGCATTTCCCAACGCCAGGATGTTGCACCGTGGGTCCCGGTGCGGCTGGCAAATGCGGTCATGGATTTGATCATATTCGGCCCAATCGGTGCTCTCTTCGGCACAGGACCTACGGGAAAAAGTACGCAGGGGGCAATAGTGCGGATTTAATTACAATTAACCCTTTTACACTTTGTTAGGTGAATAAAATGGTAAGTTTCGTTAAATTCCTCTTAACGCAAAGCTGGTAACGTCCTTGCAAGGGACAGCCACAGGTCCATTGAGGTCAAGATGAATACTGTTACAGATATCCCAAAACGGCGCCGCTCTGACAAGGCGGGTGCGAACAATCCGACCCTCAAAAGTCTTGAGGCCTATTGGCAGACCTTGCGGCATGCACAGCGCATCCCGTCGCGCAATGATATCGAACCGCGCCAGATCGATGACGCCCTGCCCCATGCCTTTATCCTGCAACGCGTCGCGCCCGGTGTCGCCCGGATGCGCGTTGCGGGCCAGAAACTGCATGATTTGTTAAAAATGGATGCGCGTGGCATGCCGATCAGCACGCTGATCCTACCAGAGGCCCGTGAGAAGGTCGCAGAACTGATCGAAGATGCGTTCACGACGCCTGCGATCATCGCCATCCCCCTGCTTTCACCCGGCACAATCCTTCGGCAGGAACTGACCGGAACAATGCTACTGCTGCCGCTGCGTGATGCAAAGGGCGACACAACCCGCATTCTGGGCGCGCTGGTGACGGATGAGGCACCGGGCAACCGCCCGCGCCGGTTTCAGATCGATCCCGGCGCCGTCATCCGGAACGACCCGCTGGGACCAAAGCTGGCCAGTGTGCAAGGTCTGTTGCACAAGCCGACAGTGACAGAGCCAAGCACTGCACGCCCGGCCCTGCGCCTGATTGTTAACAACGGCTGATCAGCCCGCTTTGGCCTGCTGCATCTTGTTGCGACGGGCCGACAATTCTTCGGCGACAAGGAAAGCAAGCTCCAGCGATTGCGACGCATTCAGACGTGGATCGCAAGCGGTGTGATACCGGCTCGACAGATCCTCATCTGTCACCGCGCGCACACCACCGGTGCATTCGGTGACATCTTTGCCTGTCATTTCAAAGTGCACACCACCAGGGACGGTGCCCTCCGCGTTGTGCACGGCAAAGAATTCCTTGACTTCACGCAGCACGCTTTCAAATGGCCGCGTCTTATAGCCTGTCGAAGACTTGATCGTGTTCCCGTGCATCGCATCGCAGGTCCAAACAACATTCGCGCCCTCTTCCTGCACCGCGCGGATCAGGCGCGGCAGATGTTCGCCGACCGACCCTGCCCCAAAGCGCGCGATCAGGGTCAATCGGCCAGCCTCGTTATCGGGGTTCAGCGACGCCATCAGCGATTTCAGGTGCCCGGTCGTCATGCTTGGCCCGCATTTCAGACCGATCGGGTTCTGCACGCCTTTGCAGAATTCCACATGCGCCCCGTCAGGCTGTCGCGTGCGGTCGCCAATCCAGATCATATGACCGGACCCCGCGAGCCACTTGCCAGAGGTCGAATCCAAACGGCACAACGCCTCTTCGTATTCAAGCAGCAGCGCCTCATGGCTGGTGTAGAAATCAACTGTCTGCAATTCGTGGTTTGTGTCCGTGGTCAAACCCGCCGCTTCCATGAAATCCAACGTATCGCTAATGCGTTCAGCCATGTCGCTGTATTTCTTGACTTCGTTGGCGTCGGTAAAGCCAAGCGTCCATTTGTGGACTTCATGCACATTGGCGAAACCACCTGTCGAAAAGGCCCGCAACAGGTTCAGCGTCGCGGCGGCCTGCAGATATGCCTGCAACATGCGTTCCGGGTCAGGCACCCGGCTGGCCTCGGTGAAGTCGAAACCGTTGATAATGTCACCGCGGTAGCTGGGCAGTTCCACACCATCGACGGTTTCCGTCGGGGCGGAGCGTGGCTTGGCCATCTGGCCTGCCATCCGGCCCACCTTCACCACAGGCACCTTGGCGCCATAGGTCAGCACCATGGCCATCTGCAGCATAACCTTGAATGTGTCGCGAATGCCGTCTGCAGCGAATTCGGCAAAACTCTCGGCACAATCCCCGCCTTGCAAAAGGAACGCCTCGCCCTGGCTCACCGCAGCCAGTTCAGCCTTCAGCTTGCGCGCTTCACCTGCAAAGACCAACGGCGGATAGCTGGCAAGACGCGCCTCAACAGCGCCAAGGGCGGCTGCATCGGTATAGTCAGGCATCTGGACCCGGGGCTTTTTGCGCCAGTCAGATTTTTGCCAGTCAGTCATTGTGTTGCTCCATAGCCAGGATCGGTTAGCGGTATCAGGTGGCCCGTATAACGCGCGTCTTGCGGCGCGCCAATGGGAAAATGCGACGCCGCTCCATGACAAAAAGGCATGTCTGTTTGCGACATTCCCTCTTGAAGGGTACAGCCAAAACTGTTGAGGTCGCGCAGCATCAGGCGCGCCGGAACCTACCCATGACTATCGAACCGCAAATCGTCGACGTTGACCATTCGGGCAAACCGCGCCGCTTTGTTTTTGTCCTGATGCAGGACTTTACCATGCTGTGTTTTGCAGCCGCTTTGGAAAGTCTGCGCATTGCTAATCGCACGGCAGGCAAAGAGCTTTATGCATGGAAGATCATCGCCGAAGGCGGTGAGGAGGCCGTGTGTTCCAATGGCTGCGCGTTCCGGGTATCTGATGATCTTGCTGAGCTGGACCGCGACGATACGATCATGCTTTGCGGCGGTATTGATGTGCAATCAGCTACGACCAAGCGCACGCTGAACTGGTTGCGGCGCGAGGCGCGGCGCGGGGCGCGCATCGCCGGTCTTTGCACGGCAGGCTACACAATGGCCAAGGCTGGCTTGCTCGACGGCAAGAAAGCGACGATCCATTGGGAGAACCAGGACAGTTTTGCCGAAGAATTCGAAGATGTAGAACTAACCAAATCGGTCTTTGTGGTTGATGGGCAGCGGATCACGACTGCTGGCGGGACCGCATCCATCGATCTGATGATCAAGCTGATCGCGGACGACCATGGGGAAGAACTCGCCAATGCCGTGGCGGACATCCTGATCTATTCCTCCATACGTACGGATCAGGACACCCAGCGCCTGTCGATCCCCACCCGGATCGGCGTCCGTCACCCGAAACTCAGCCGGGTCATCCAGATGATGGAGCAGAACATCGAAGAGCCGATCAGCCCATCTATCCTCGCCCGCGACGTCGGTATGTCAACGCGCCAACTGGAACGGCTGTTCCGCCGCTACCTGTCACGCAGCCCGAAGCGCTATTATATGGAGTTGCGTCTGCAAAAGGCACGCAACCTATTGATGCAAACCGATATGACGGTGATCAACGTCGCCTTGGCTTGCGGATTTGCATCACCTTCACATTTTTCAAAATGCTATCGGTCGCATTACGACACAACGCCTTACCGCGAACGCGGCAGCCACGCGGCGCGGTTGTCGGTTTGAACAAATCACCGGCTACAAGCCCGAATGTGCATCTGCAGCATATCCGCCTTGAAATCAAGCCCAGTTCAGGCGAATTGCCGCCTCGTTCCTGCTTTCCTTTTGGAAACGGCCTGCTAATCTGCGCGGCAGGATAAAGAAATCCGATAGGGAGATAAAAATGAAAAAAATACTGATTGCGACCAGTGCGGTCGCGATGATGGCGACCGGTGCCACCGCGCAAGAGGTCAAGATCGGCGTCATCCTGGGCTTTACCGG
>JBCBDL010000045.1:0-24076 GCA_038529695.1 Pseudomonadota bacterium
ATGCACCCATGGCAAGAACCACCGACACAATGACAAGACCCAGGACAGCAGGCTCACCACCTGGCACCTGGAGCAGGCCATAGATCGCGGACGGGATCGTCTGCGTCTGACCTGGAATTGCCGCCACAAATGTGATTGTTGCCCCAAACTCACCCAGCGCCTTGGCAAAGCCCAATATGGCCCCGGCAAGGATACCGGGCCACACAAGCGGCAACGTCACCGTGGTAAAAACCCGCCAACGTGTGGCCCCCAATGTAGCGGCGGCCTCTTCCAGCCCGGGATCAACCGCTTCGATCCCAAGCCGGATTGCGCGCACCATCAACGGGAATGCCATAATCCCCGCCGCCAACGCAGCCCCCGTCCACCGAAACGCAAATGATATCCCAAAGATGTTGCTGAGAAATCCGCCAAGCGGCCCCTGCTGGCCAAACAGAACAAGCAGCAGATACCCTGTTACAACAGGTGGCAGGACCAACGGTAGATGCACAAGACCGTTCAACAATTGCCGCCCCGGAAAACGCTTGCGCGCCAGAATATGGGCCACCCAGATCGCAATTGGCAGGGCGGCGATCGTTGCAACCAATGCAACGCGCAACGACAACATGATCGCTGTCCATTCTGCCGGTCCCAAAAGCTGCGTCATTCTGGGCGCGCCGCTGGTAGGAAACCGGCGTCGGCCAAATACATCTGCCCGATGTCTCCATTAAGAATGCTGAGGAACTCGGCGGCTTCTGGCGCAGCGCCCGTCGTCAGCGCACCTTGATAACGAATGGTCGGATGGCTGTCTGCGGGAAAGAGTGCGACCTGCCGCACCTGATCCGTCACCCGAAGATCTGACGCATAGACAATTCCCAACGGCGCCTGCCCGCGTGCGACCAGTGTCAGGGCTGCGCGCACATTATCGACTTCTGCCAACTGCGCGGCAACCGCATCCCACAGACCCAGCGATTGTAGAGCTGCCTTTGCATAAATGCCAGCCGGCACAGCCTCTGTCAGACCCAAGGCAATCCGCCCGCCATCCAATGCGGTCAAGATCGCGTCAGTCTCAAGAGCCACATCCGCAGCGTCGGCCTGCCCCACCATCACCAACCGGTTACTCGCGAAATCTGTCACACTGTCTGGCAGCACGTATTCCTCAGCAATCAGAACGTCCATCCACTGGTCATTCGCCAGCAAGACGACATCTGCAGGCGCACCCAGACTGACCTGGCGCGCCATCATGCCGCTTCCGCCATAAGACACGACAACATTGTCAAAAGACGCTGCAATTTCATCGACAGGTTCTTTCAAGCTTGCCGCAGCAAAGACAACAACCTCTGCGCGGGCGGCATTGCCAATCAGGCAAATGATCAACAGGAAGGCACGTATCATCATGCGGGTGACTATCTGGCCGCAGATCGCGGTTAGCAAGTCTTAGACCCAGGGTTTGCGTCGTTCCGCTAACACTTTGACGGCATCGCGCACATCATCGTGCACTGGCCCGTTGCGGGGGGGATCACGCAATGTGTTGATCCAATGTGGTTGCGGCGCGACGCGGCGCACGGGACCATCCCAGGTCAACGCGCCCAGCACATTTTGGGCATCGTCCGGCAGCCGATCTGGAATTTCCAGCCCGTTCAATGTCGCCCAGACACCAGACCATAACCGCCCGACCGACCACGGATTATAGCCACCCCCGCCCAGCACCAGGTATCGCGACGATAGCGGACGCAATGCTGCGACAATCGCCCAATGCGCATTGTTCGAAAGCGCCAAACGGGATTGCGGATCTTCCAATACGGCGTCAGCACCACATTGCAAAACGATCGCATCAGGACGGAAATCCGACACGAGCGGCAGGATCACATTATCTCGGGCCAAGGCCATATCGCTGTCATTCATCCCAGCAGGAACCGGAAGGTTATAAACTTGCCCAGCGCCTCTATCCGACAGCGCCCCGGATCGCGGCCAGCGGTTTACCTCATGGACCGAAATCAACAGTGTGTCAGGATCGTCTTCGAATGCAAATTCGACGCCATCGGCATGGTGCGCATCGATGTCCACATACGCAATCCGACGCGCCCCGTTGCGCCGCAAAGACTGGATCGCCAGGACCGGATCATTCAGGTAGCAAAAACCATTTGCGCGATCCGGCAGCCCATGATGCGTCCCCCCCGCCGGCGAATAGACGACACCGGCACGCGCCAACAACTCTCCCGCTAACAACGACGCGCCAGCAGACGTCGCAGGGCGGCGATACATCTCCGGAAATACCGGATTGGAGGGCGTCCCAAGCCCATGGCGCAGGCGCACAGTCTCATTGACCTCTTGCGCCGTCTCTGCCGCTTGTAATGCAGCAATATATTCGGGTGTGTGAAATCCCTGCAAGGCAAGCGGCTTGGCGCGTGGGCTGACAACAAATTGCGCCTGCGGCAACCAGCCCATCGCACGACAGACATCCATCACCGTCGATACGCGTGGCACCCGCAATGGATGCCAGGCGCCGTAACTTGAATGGCGATAAATCTCGGACCCGATAAATCTGGGCAAAGGGGTTGCCCGCTTTACCGGCACATGAGTATCGTCTGGCATAGGCCGGATGTAATCCATATTCAGATCGGAACCATGTTGAACACATCTGTGCGACAATTACCGCTGAAATTTCGCACTGGCCGCAAAACCGACATCCGCGCACAGTTTGCCGCACTCTGCTGGCGGATGAAGCGCGGTCAGGTGGAAGTCTGCTTGATCACCAGCCGCACACGCAAACGCTGGATCATCCCCAAGGGCTGGCCAATGCACAAACAAACCCCTGCCGCCGCCGCCGCGACCGAAGCCTTTGAGGAAGCGGGGCTGAGCGGCGAAGCCTTTGATCAGTGCCTTGGTGTCTATACCTACAGCAAGCCCCACAAGCTCGATAATGCGCCGATTGTCACGCTGGTCTATCCGCTTCATGTGAAAAACGTGCACAGCAAATGGCCGGAAAAACATCAGCGGCGCCGAAAATGGTTCAGTCAGGAAAAGGCGGCCAAAAAGCTGAGCGAGCCAGAGCTGAAACGCATCGTCGCGACATTCAAACCGAAGAAATCGCTGCGTTAGGGAAAACTTGCACCGGGTTTGAAAACCCTTATTTAGTCGATCACTGCTAATTCACAGGCTGCAATGATCCGTTTTCACCTCAAATGCGACCAGAATCATGAATTTGAAAGTTGGTTCCAGTCAGGCGAAGCTTTTGACAAGCTGAACACCACTGGCATGGTGTCTTGCCCGACCTGTGGATCGTCGGACATCTCAAAATCGATCATGGCGCCCGCAATCAGCACATCCAAAAGCATCACAGCACCAAAGGCGACCGAGGCGGCATTGGCCAAACTGCGTGCAGAGGTCGAAGCGAACTCGGATTATGTGGGCAGGTCTTTCGTGAAAGAAGCCCGGGATATGCATGATGGTGTCGTCCCCGAACGCCCCATCTATGGCGAGGCAAAACTGGATGACGCTAAAAAGCTGGTTGATGATGGCATTCCGGTCATGCCTCTGCCATTTGTTCCGCGTAAAAAGACCAACTGATCCACAAAGGACCACATGATGACCGTTCTGATCACGGGTGCCAATCGCGGCATCGGCAAAGCGCTGTTTGATGGCTACGAAACCGCTGGTGAGGCGGTCATCGGTACACATCGCCAGCCTGATGCAGGCAATATGCGTGAACTTGACGTGACAGAGCCAGCATCGCACGCGCGTCTTACCGCATCGCTGGGCGACACGGCCATCGATCTGTTGATTTGCAATGCCGGGATCTACCCCGACAAGGGGCAGTCGCTTGAACAGGGCTACCCGGCCCAGATGTGGGCGGATGGCTTTGCGACCAATGTGACGGGCGTATTCCTGACGATCCAACACCTTCTGCCACATCTCAGACGCGCACCAAATGCCAAGATCGCAATCATATCATCGCAAATGGCCTCGCATACCCGCGCGCCGGGCGGCAGCTACATCTATCGCGCCAGCAAGGCGGCGGTGCTGAACCTTGGGCGTAACCTGGCCAGTGATCTGCGCCCCGAGGGGATCAGTGTGGGCATCTATCACCCCGGTTGGGTTCAGACTGATATGGGCGGGGCCAGCGCCGCGATTGATGTCGAAGAAAGCAGGCGCGGGCTGATGGACCGCTTTGCTGCACTTGGCGTTGAAACTACGGGGTGCTTTGAAACCTGGGACGGGCAACAGCACGCCTACTAACCGTTTGCCCTTCGTCACCGGCATCATTAAAGGGAACGCGGATTAAGTATCGCCGTTGCTTTAGGAAGACCCATGCCGACGCTCGTGATGAAATTTGGGGGCACATCCGTTGCCAATCTCGACCGGATCGCACGCGCGGCAAAACGCGTCGCCCTTGAGGTTGCGAATGGCTATGACGTGATCGTCATCGTGTCGGCCATGTCAGGTAAGACCAATGAATTGGTTGGCTGGGTCGAGGAAACATCGCCCCTATATGATGCACGCGAATATGACGCGATTGTCTCTTCAGGTGAAAACGTCACGGCTGGTCTGATGGCCCTGCGCCTGCAGGAGATGGATATCCCCGCGCGGTCCTGGCAGGGCTGGCAGGTGCCTGTGCAGACAACCTCTGCGCATTCCAGCGCGCGGATCGAGGACATCCCGACCGACAATATCAACGCCAAATTCGGCGAAGGCATGCGCGTCGCGGTCGTCGCCGGCTTTCAGGGGATCAGCCCCGAGGGTCGGATCACAACGCTGGGACGGGGCGGATCAGACACAACCGCCGTGGCCTTTGCCGCCGCTTTTGGGGCCGAGCGTTGCGATATCTACACGGACGTCGATGGCGTCTACACAACCGACCCACGGATCGCATCGAAAGCCCGCAAACTCGACAAGATCGCGTTCGAAGAAATGCTGGAACTCGCCTCGCTTGGGGCGAAGGTTCTACAAACGCGGTCGGTTGAGCTTGCCATGCGCTACAAGGTACGCCTGCGGGTGTTGTCATCATTCGAAGAACCCTCAGACAGCGCCGGAACGCTTGTCTGTGATGAGGAGGATATCATGGAATCCAATGTCGTGGCCGGTGTGGCCTATTCCCGCGATGAGGCGAAGATGACCCTGATATCGGTCGCGGACCGCCCCGGCATCGCCGCCGCGATCTTCGGACCGCTGTCTGAGGCCGGTGTGAATGTCGACATGATCGTCCAGAACATCTCGGAAGAGGGACGCACGGACATGACGTTCTCTTGCCCGACGGACCAGGTGCTGCGCGCCGCAAAAGCCATGGAAGAGGCCAAGACATCCGGTGAGATCAACTTCCACGATCTGGTCACTGACGATGCGGTGGCGAAAGTATCCGTGGTGGGGATCGGCATGCGCAGCCATGCCGGTGTGGCCGCCCAGATGTTCAAAGCACTCCACGATGAGGGGATTAACATCAAGGTCATTACAACCTCTGAGATAAAAATTTCCGTCCTCATTGATCGAAAATACATGGAACTTGCGGTCCAAGCCCTTCATGATGCTTTCGAATTAGAAAAGGCGGCCTGATCCTCTGACCGGGGTCCGACCGTGTCACGGGGGACCAATGCCACATCGGTTTGAAAGCGAAAGCCGCAAACTGCTCGGCCGTCTGCGCGAGGCCCTGGCCAGCGACACTGAGGGTCAGGCCCGTCTGAACAATGTGGTGGACCTGATCGCAGATTCGATGCGGACCGAGGTCTGCTCGATCTATCTCTTCCGCGATACTGAAACGCTGGAACTATGCGCAACAAAGGGCCTGCAGGCCGAAGCCGTTCACCAGACCCGCATGCGTCTGGGCGAAGGTCTGGTCGGGCGCACTGCCAAAAGCCGCAGCGTGATCAACACCGCTGACGCGCCTGCCGAAAAGGGCTTCCGCTACATGCCGGAAACCGGGGAAGAGCGGTTTTCATCATTTTGCGGAGTGCCTATTCAAAGACTGGGTGAGGTGCTGGGCGTTCTTGTCGTCCAATCCAAAGACGCACGCGAATACACGCCGGACGAAGTTTACGCCCTTGAAATCGTCGCCATGGTGATCGCCGAGATGACAGAGCTTGGCGCTTTTGTCGGTGAAGGGGCAGCCCTGTCTGCCCGCCACCAGCAACCCGTCATGCTGCGCGGGTCAATCGCCCAAGAAGGGGCGAGCGAGGGGAAAGTATTCCTACACGAGCCGCGCGTGGTGGTGACCAATCCAATCTCGGATGACCCCGAGACCGAACATAACCGCCTTGTTGGCGCCATCGATGAATTGCGCCAATCCATTGACAGCATGCTGGTCGGCGCGCGCACAGTTGACCCAGAACAGGCAAAGGTACTTGAGGCTTACCGCATGTTCGCCAATTCCAGTTCTTGGCTGCGCCGGATGAAAGCCGATATCGAAAATGGTCTATCTGCAGAAGCGGCGGTGGAAAAAGAACAATCGCATGCCCGCGCACGGTTGGCCAAATCAGGTGATCCTTATTTGCGCGAACGCCTGCACGATCTGGATGATCTGTCCAACCGCCTTTTGCGCATTTTGACGGGTCAGGGTGCGGAGGCGCAGGCCGACATGCCCGAAAACCCTATTCTGGTGGCGCGCAATATTGGCCCTGGTGAATTGCTGGAATACGGCAAGAAAATCAAAGGTATCGTGCTAGAAGAAGGCTCAGTCGGGAGCCATGCGACAATCGTTGCGCGCGCCTGGGCGATCCCGCTTGTCATCAACGCCAAGGGCGTCAGGCGCGAGGCTTTGAACGGCGACACGATCCTTGTCGACGGTGAACAGGGCATCGCGCATCTGCGCCCCGATGAAACCGTCCTTGGTGCATTTCGCGACAAGATCGCCATGCAAACGCGGGCGCAGGAACGTTATGCCTCGATCCGCGATCTGAAGGCAGAGGCCAAATGCGGCAGCGTCATTTCACTGCATATGAATGCAGGTTTGATTGCTGATCTGCCGTCATTGGACGGATCTGGTGCCGAAGGTGTGGGCCTGTTCCGGACTGAATTGCAATTTCTGGTACGCAATCAAATGCCCCGGCGCGCGGAATTGTCCGCGTTGTATTCCCGCGTACTGAATGCGGCAAAGGGCAAACGCGTCGCGTTTCGGACGCTTGATATCGGGTCGGACAAGGTCCTGCCTTACATGAAACCCAATGATGAACCCAACCCGGCCATGGGCTGGCGCGCGATCCGCGTGGGGCTGGATAAACCTGGTGTCCTGCGGATGCAGCTGCAAGCGCTCTTGCGGGCTGCAAATGGGGCGCCGCTGACCGTGATGTTCCCGTTTATCACACAGTTAAGCGAATTTCGCGCCGCGCGCGCCGAAATGGACAAGGCCATCGCGCGTGAGACAAAGCTCGGCCACCCCCTGCCCAGCAGCCTTGAAGTTGGCGCCATGCTGGAGACACCGTCGCTCGCCTTCGCGCCAGATGCGTTCTTTGAAGAGGTCGATTTCATCTCAATCGGTGGCAATGACCTTAAACAGTTCTTCTTCGCCGCTGACCGCGAAAATGAACGCGTGCGCAAACGCTACGACACACTAGATGTCAGCTTTCTGTCCTTTATCGAACAGGTCGTGAAGCGCTGTCAGGCGACAAACACGCCGCTGTCCTTTTGTGGCGAAGATGCCGGGCGCCCGGTTGAGGCGCTTTGTTTTGCAGCCATGGGTCTGCGTACCCTGTCAATGCGCCCCGCCTCAATCGGGCCGGTCAAACATCTGCTGCGGCGCGTCAATCTGGATGAGGTCAAGGGCGTCATGGATGACGCCATCGCCAAGGGCGATCAATCTGTGCGCCGTGCTGTGGCTGACTGGCTGGTCTATCAAGTCTGAGGCAGCTTTGCTGCCGCAAGGACGCGGTGGAACTCGTCCAAAACAGCCTCTTCGCCATACATGCGGGCCAGGCGGCGTAGCCCGAAATGCACATGTGCCATCGAGACATAGTAATCCACAAAGGCGTAATTCGTTCCGGCCCCTGCAGCTGCTCCAAGAACAGGCACCGCTTGCGACGCCAGTTTTTGCGATAGGACCGCTGCGAATTTCGGTGCCACTTTACTGATCAAGCCATTGACGGCCGCGCCCGAAACGCTGAGCCGCGCACCAATAAATGCAGTGTCGACACCATCATCCTGCGTGCCTGGACCGCCCGCTCCGAAAACTGCCAGACACTCCATACGGGTCTCAGGCGCATCCGGGTCTTCGCCATGTTCGATGGCCACATGATGAACAGCGCGAAAAATTACGGTGGTGGCCACCGGCAGTTCTGCAAGGGCCGTGGGCAATCCACCAAAGCCGCCGACGGCACCTGAGAGTGTCCCCATAAGCTTGTGCAGACGGTCCGAGCCGATATTTTGACCCACACCGCTGCGTGATTTACTTGCCACATCAAAGCTTTGTTGCAAAGCGACGCGCGCGATTTCATCAACTTGCTCACGTGCCGACTTTGGCAGCAGCTTCAGACTGTCTTCGACCTGACCACCAACAAAGTTGATGGCGGTCATCAGTACACCATTAGCGTTGCGCTGACGTGTCGCAAGCGCTGCAATCTCGGCACGGGCAGCTTCGGTCAAAGGTGCCGGCGGTTCCGCCGGGTGCACCTCGTTGATCGTGATATCTGAGCTTTCCATATCTTTGAAATGGGGGCCAGATGCGCGGTTTTCAATTACGCGCGGGTGTAACGACGCCAGCTACCCCCGCCCACGCGTCATCTTGCAAAGCCAGTCCTAGCACGCGGTCAGGGTTTGTTGGCGGCGGCATGTCCACACCGATCAGTTTTTCAAACCCAAATCGTCTATAATACGGCGCATCGCCCACCAACATCATGCGCTGCCATCCAGCTGCGCGGGCACGTTCAATACATTGTCCCATCAAAAGGGCCGCAAGACCTTCACCCTGGCGCGTTGGATGCACAGCGATTGGCCCCAATAGAACGACCAAAGCCTCACCCACCCGCACCGGCCAATTGCGCACGGCACCGGCCAGAGTACCGTCGGGGTCGCGCGCTGTCAGGCAAAGGGGCGCGATGGCGTCAACACCTTCACGCAAGCGATAGGATGACAAAGCGGACCGGCCCGGCGCAAAGCACAGGTCATAGAGCGCCTCAACCTCCCACCAGTCCTCCGCCGTTTCTTCGGCCAGCGTCATTGCTGTCTGCTGCATCGTGTCTTTCGTCTGGCCAAAGGTCTGGACTGACGCTACCCCTTGGCAAACCAAACGAAAAGACTGCCCAATGTTCTACGAACCCAAAAACGGCCACGGCTTGCCGCATAACCCATTCAACGCAGTCGTATCTCCGCGGCCGATCGCCTGGGTTGCGACCCGGGGCGCCGATGGTCAGGATAACCTTGCCCCCTATTCGTTCTTCAATGCGGTCGCCTATGTGCCACCGCAAGTCATGTTTGCGTCGACCAGTGCCAAGCCTGACCGGGGCGATACCAAAGACAGTGTCGCCAACATTCGCGACACCGGCGTGTTCGCCGTGAATATTGTGGAATACGAGGCCCGCGATATCATGAACCAGACATCCGGCCCATGGGAGCGGGAGACGGATGAGTTCACTCTTGCCGGCGTTGAAAAGGCGGAGTGTGAAACGATCCCCTGTCCGCGCGTCGCAAACGCGCCAGCGACGCTTGAATGCAGGCTGACCCAGATCCTACAATTGCCGGGTGATGCGAACTATGCCGTCTTCGGCGAGGTCACCGGCGTCCATCTGCGCGACAGCTGCATCGTTGACGGCAAATTCGATGTAACCACCTATAACCCGCTGACACGGCTTGGCTATCGCGACTATTCGGTGATCCGCGAGGTGTTCAGCCTAAAGCGCCCCGACGACTAGGATAGTCGTATAGGCCGTGTAGATCCCGACCAAAACCAGCCCGCTGATCCGCCCCATCAAACCAAAAAGCCGCATGATGATCAGCGGCGCAACGGCAGCGAGCGCGAAGATACAGAGGGTCAGACCGGTTATGTCCCCAGGCACGATGAGCGGCTTGACCAGCGCCGTAATGCCCAAGATACCCAAGACATTGAAGATGTTGGACCCGATCACATTACCAACCGCAACGGCGCCCTGACCCTTGCGAGCGGCCATTATACTGGTCACTAATTCTGGCAGTGACGTACCGACCGCAACAATCGTCAACCCGATCACCGCGTCAGAAATTGCAAAGTCTTTTGCGATTGCGCTCGCCCCATCAACCAGCCAGCCCGCACCCGACACGACGCCGATCAAACCGGCAACAAAGAACGCAACCCCGTGCCAGACCGGTCTTGGTGTCACGACGCTTTCTGTCATGTCGCCCTCGCCAGCGCGCAGGGTCATGATCAAATAAGCGACGAGAAACCCAACACAGATCATCCCTGCAAAGCGCCCAATTTCACCAAGCAGCACAAGACCAACGCACAGGACCGACACAGCAATCATGACTAAACCGTCCCGTCCGGTGATTGCGCCTGCCGCAACCGGGGCGATGACGGCCGAAATGCCCAGGATCAACAGAATATTTGCAATATTGCTGCCAATTACATTTCCCAAAGCAATACCGGGCAAGCCATCAAGGGCTGCAATCAGGCTGGTCATAAGCTCTGGCATCGACGTTCCAAAGCCGACCAGCGTCAGCCCAATGACAAATGGCGACAGGCCCGCGCGATTTGCAACAATCACGGCGCCGCGCACCAACGCCTCACCACCAAAGAGAAGGGCGATCAAACCGCCGAAGACCAAGAAAAGGTCCGTTAGCATCGACTATGGGTTCCAGCGGCCATCACGGCAGTCGTGCCACGCCGGTGGCCATCCGGACGCGCAATGCACATAAGATGCACGCTGCCCCACAACAAGGGATCAGTGCCCGCCAATGATCCCTGTCTTGACACCATAGTCGACGGCCAGCGCATAATCGGGATCGTCATCGCTATCGACCATCAAATGGCCTGCCTTTGAAAGCAGCTGATGGCAATCCCGGCTGAGATGCCGCAACTGGATTTTCTTGCCTGCGTCCTGATATTTCTGCGCCACAGCCTCAATCGCTTGGAGGGCGGATTGGTCTGCAACACGGCTGGCTGCAAAGTCGATGATCACGACATCGGGGTCGCCCTCAACATCAAAAATCTCCGTAAAACCGTCCGACGAGCCAAAGAAAAGCGGACCTTGGATTTCATAAACCTGCGCCCCCGCCTCGGTCCGGCTTTCCCGTTTGACCGCGTGGATACGGGTGGCATTACTCCAGGCATAGGCAAGCGCCGACACGATCACGCCGACGACGACCGCCGTTGCAAGATCCGTAGCCACCGTCACGATGGTCACAAGGATCGTCACAAATGCATCCGTACGCGGTACCTTGCGCAGGATCCGCAGTGAGTTCCACGCGAATGTCCCGATCACAACCATGAACATCACACCAACCAGCGCGGCGAGTGGGATTTGTTCGATCAGGGGGCTCGCAAACAGGATGAATGCCAACAAAAATAGGGCCGCCGCCACCCCTGCTATCCGGGTTCGGCCTCCCGATTTTACGTTGATCATGGACTGGCCGATCATTGCACAGCCTCCCATGCCTCCAAAGAAACCGGTCACGGTGTTGGCAGCGCCCTGGGCCAGGCATTCCTGACTGGCACCACCCCGCTTGCCCGTCATCTCGCCCACAAGGTTCAGTGTCAGCAGGCTTTCGATCAAACCGATGGCGGCGAGGATCAGCGCGTAAGGCAGGATGATTTCCAACGTTTCCCAAGTCAGCGGAACTGCAGGGATGTGGAATGGAGGCAAGCCACCTTCGATACTGGCCAGATCGCCGACCAGCGGCACGTCCAGTCCCAAACCAATTACAATGGCCGCGACAATTGCGATCCCTGCCAAGGGTGCGGGCACCGCACTGGTCAGTTTGGGCATCACCCAGATGATCGCCATTGTGAGCGCCACCAATCCTAGCATCAGGTAAAGCGGCAGCCCCGACAACCATTCCCCATTCGCCATGCCGTGCCCGCCACCACCATGCGCCGTGCCCGGCACCTGGAACTGGCCCAACTGCGCCAAAAAGATCACGATCGCCAGACCGTTGACGAAGCCCAGCATCACAGGATGCGGCACCAGTCGAATGAATTTGCCCCACCGCATGATCCCGACAAAGATCTGGATCAGCCCCATCAGGACGACAGTTGCAAATAGGTATTCCACCCCGTGTTGCGCAACCAGGCTGACCATGACGACAGCTAACGCGCCCGTCGCCCCGGAAATCATCCCTGGGCGACCGCCGAACAGCGCGGTAATCAGCCCAACGATAAAGGCGGCGTAAAGGCCCACCAGCGGCTCAACCCCAGCGACAAAGGCGAATGCCACAGCCTCTGGCACAAGTGCCAGCGCGACGGTCAGCCCTGACAACACCTCGACCCGCAACTGTCCGGGCGTTAACGGCGCGTTGGGATCGCGAAGCGAAAGATTGTCAGCGAAATTCGCTAATAGGGCGCGGGCCATGGGCGATCCTGTCAAATCGGGGGTGTCATCGCTGCCCTAACGAACCAAGCCGATCTTGTCACCCCTCCTGTTGGACCTATGACGTGAAGTCGTGGATGGACAACAGAAGGTGCGAAGTCTTCACATTTCATTCATTCCGATCCAGTGTCCTGCTGGTGCGTTAACACGAGGTAACCATGCAAACGAAAATCGGCATTATCGGCGGTTCGGGCATTTACAACATGGACGGGCTGCAGGATGCAGCTTGGTTCAGCGCGACCAGCCCCTGGGGCACGCCCTCTGATGACATCCTGACCGGCACGCTGGACGGTGTCGCAATGGCCTTTCTGCCACGTCACGGGCGCGGGCATGTCCATTCACCTACAACCGTTCCCTACCGTGCCAATATCGACGCGCTGAAACGGCTGGGTGTCACTGACATCATCAGTGTCAGCGCCTGTGGGTCTTTCCGCGAGGAAATGGCGCCGGGTGATTTCGTGATCGTCGATCAGTTTGTCGACCGGACATTTGCGCGCGAAAAATCGTTCTTCGGCACAGGCTGTGTTGCCCATGTCAGCGTCGCCCACCCAACCTGTGAACGGTTATCGGATGCCTGCGAAGCCGCAGGCCGTGACGCGGGCATCACGATACACCGAGGTGGCACGTACCTTGCCATGGAAGGACCGCAATTCTCATCACAAGCGGAAAGCAAACTCTACCGCGAATGGGGCTGCCACGTGATTGGCATGACGAACATGCCAGAGGCGAAACTCGCCCGCGAGGCCGAGATTTGTTATGCCTCCATCGCGATGGTCACCGATTATGACAGCTGGCATCCGGATCATGGTGCAGTGGATGTCAGCGATGTCATCAAGACATTGCAGGGCAACGGAACCAAAGCGCAAGACCTCGTCAGCCGCTTGCCTGCCCTCCTCGGCTCAGACCGCATCCTGTGCCCGCATGGCTGCGACAGGGCGCTGGAATATGCCATCATGACCGCCCCCGACAAACGGGATCCCGACCTGATTGCCAAACTCGACGCCATTGCCGGCCGAGTTCTTTGAAAGTGTCCCAATGAAAACTGTTCAAGACTACATCCGCACGATCCCAGATTTTCCGCATGAAGGGATCATGTTTCGTGATGTGACCACGCTGTTCAATGACCCGCGCGGCTTCCGCATCGCGATCGACCAACTCCTGCATCCTTACGCAGGCCAGCCAATCGATAAGGTTGTCGGGCTTGAAGCACGCGGCTTTATTCTCGGCGGGGCCATCGCGCACCAACTTTCATTGGGTTTCGTACCCATTCGCAAGAAAGGAAAACTGCCCGGAAAGACCATCGAACAAAGCTACACGCTGGAATACGGCGAAGCGGTGATGGAGGTGCATAACGACGCGTTGCAGCCGGGTGAAAGGACTCTGCTGGTAGATGATCTGCTTGCGACCGGTGGCACAGCCGAGGCCGGGATCAAGCTGATCGAACGCATGGGGGCAGAGGTGATCGGCTGCGCCTTTATCATCGACCTTCCTGACCTTGGCGGACGCAAGAAGCTGGAAGCGCTGAATATGGATGTTCACGCGCTTTGCGCCTTTGATGGCGACTGACACCATCTCTTTCTTTGTCCAATCAAGCTTTCGCCGGATGCAGAGCGACAGCACCTTTAAGAGCACCAAATAATTGACAAACCAAGCGTGCAAAATGCGGCCAGAATGTCTTGCGCCGCAGGCGCGCCTTTGGATCAGACCTGACGCAGCACTGCACCGGGATTCATAATCCCCAGCGGGTCCAGCGCATCCTTGATCGCGCGCAACATGGCCAGTTTTGTTGGATCGCTATAGGCTTCCAGATCCCCGACCTTCAGCCGCCCGATCCCATGTTCTGCGCTGACTGAGCCGTCCATCTCATGCACCAAATCATGTACGACTTTCTTAACCCGTGGCCGCTCGGTTTCGTAATCCGCACGACTGCGTCCCGGCATCGGAAAAACATTGTAATGCAGGTTCCCGTCGCCAAGATGGCCAAAGCAGTTGATGCGGAATTCACCGACCGCAGCCAGTGCTTGTTTGCCGCGATCAATGAATGCCGGAATAGCGCTGAGCGGGATAGAGATGTCGTGTGAGCTGACCGACCCGATCCGGCGGTTTGCCTCAGGTATCGTCTCGCGGATGTACCAGAACGCGTCGCGCTGCGCATGGCTTTGCGCGATCACCCCATCGGTCACAAGCCCTGCATCATAGGCTGCCGCAAACAGACCTTCCAGCGCCTCATCCGGTTGCAATCCGGCGGGCAGACCAACATCAATCAGGACGCACCATTCGGGCAGTTCATCAAACGGTTTTTTGACCTCAAGCCCGGTTTCATCCAGAAAATCAAAGCCCTGGCGGTGCATGATCTCAAATGCCGAGACACTCTCGCCAATCATCTCCCCTGCCAAGCCGAGTAGTTCCAATGCGGCTTGCGGTGACTGCACCGCCATCATGGCAGCACCGATATTGGCGGGGCGCGGGGCCAGTTTTAGCGCGGCACCCGTGATAATGCCCAGCGTACCTTCCGCCCCGATCATAAGATTGCGCAAATCGTAGCCGGTATTGTCCTTGCGCAACCGCGTCAGACCGTGCCAGATCGTCCCGTCCGGGCGCACGACCTCAAGCCCCAGACATTGCGCGCGGGCATTGCCGTAGCGCAGGACATTCACGCCGCCTGCATTGGTTGACAACAGCCCCCCAATCCGCGCCGAGCCTTCCGAGGCAAGCGACAGCGGGAAGAGCCGCCCCACATCCTCTGCCGTCTTCTGGACGTCGGCAAGAATGACGCCCGCATCACAAACCAGAACATTTTCTGAAGGATAAACATCGCGGATACGGTTCATGCGTTCCAGCGAGAGAACGACAGGCACAGCCCCGTCCTGCAAAAGCTGCCCACCAACCAGCCCCGTTCCTCCGCTATAGGGCACGATCCCGATTTTTTCCGCAGCGCAGGCTTTGACGACCTCGGCGACCTCTTTCGTGCTGCCTGGAGCCACGACAAGTCCCTGCCCCGCCCAGCGCCCGCGTGGTTCGTTCAGGTATGGCGCGGTGTCCTCTTTGAAAGCGGCATCGGGCAGCATTGCACGCAACGTTCTTTCGAAGTCAACCGTGGCGGAATTGAGCATGACATCTCCCCTGAGCCCATGCGTTACATGGGCCAAATGGCGTCTTAGTCCAATCGGAATTTATGCGGCTTGTGCAGCCCCTTCGGCCAAAGCACTCAGTTTGGCATATGCGATCTCGGGATCGACAGCGCCGAAGCCTGCAAAGGTGCCAAAACCACAATCAGAGCCTGCGATCACGCGGTCCGCGCCGACGATTTGCACAAATCTTTCAATGCGTTGCGCGACAAGATCCGGATGTTCGACAAAGTTGGTTGTCGTGTCCACCACACCCGGAACCAGAACCTTACCCTCCGGTATATCGCCCGCACGGTCCCGGAAAACGGTCCATTCATGACCATGGCGTGGGTTTGACGTCTCAAACAAAACATAGCGGGATTTTGTCGCCATCAGCGTATCGAACATCTTGGCCATTGGTATGTCGCAGATATGCGGCCCCTCGTAATTGCCCCAGCAGATATGGACGCGCACTTTTTCCGTCGGCACATCCGCCAGCGCATGGTTCAATGCCTCCACATGGGACGCGGCAATCTTCAGGAATTCATCGTCGGACAAATCATTGAACAACATATGACGCGACAGTGCGAGGTCGGGGCAATCGAGTTGCAGATCAAGACCGGCGGCGACGATGGTTTCGTATTCTTCCTTCATCGCGTCAGCTAGGGCTGCCAGATAGGCCTCGCGCGTTTTGTAATAATCGTTCTGCAAAAACAATGAGATAACGCCGGGTGAGGCCGCATTCATAAAGCCGCGTTGGGCCCCGTGTTCGGCCATCGCAGCCTTAAGATTGGCGATATCCTTCTCCAGCTCACCCTGCCCTTTTGATTTCACCTCGCCTACGCACATCGGCCGCGCGTATTGCGGGGTACCGCCGTCATCAGCTAACCGTTTGAGAAAGCTGGGGAATTGCTTGAGGTCCGCGGGTGCGTTGCGCGGGCTGTCGCCGTCGAATCCGGTGTACCGGTCTTTGACGTAAGTGGCATAGCTGATCTTGGAAGTTTCGCCATCGCTGACGATGTCGATCCCTGCATTAACCTGTTTTTTCACAGTTTCTGAGACTGCAGATGTCATGGCCGCATCAAATGCGGCGTGATCATACGCCTCACCATTCTCGCGGGCAAAGATGAAATCCACCACCGCCTGCGTGCGCGGCAAAGAGCCTGTGTGGGTTGTTAAGACTTTGGCCATGTTACCGTTCCTTGCCTGTATGTTTTGCGTACAGAACCTGTACATATGCTGTACGTACACCTGTATTCCCTGGCCGCGTTAACCATTCCAAGTCGGTCCTGCCACATCGCCCGTCCCAACCACGTGATAAAGGCTTGCCTCCCCTGTCATCGATGGCACTGCGTTATGCATCAGCCCCGCTGGGACCGACATCGTGTCGCCGGGGGCGAGCGTGGCACTGCCACCTTCCCACCTCACCCGCCAATGGCCGCGCATCGGCATCAGGACCGAAGGATGATCATGGGCGTGCATGGCGTTTGATGCGGAGTTGCGATTGATCAGGCTCACCTCAAACCCCGGTTTGTCACGCAGAACCCCGTTTTCACCAATCACGGTGACCGGTGATTTATCCGCCATCGCCATGAGATCCCAATACCGGGCAACATAGCCCGGCACCACATCATGCGCCGTGGGTTCGGGGAAGGCTTTGAGTTCCTGTTCTGTCAGTAGCGGCATCGGCTTCACACCATCAGGCAGGTTTTGACCCTTTTTGGCATCGTAAAGCTTGCCGTTGTCGCCAAGCACCAGGCCATGATCGGTTGCATCCTCAATCACATGCGGCGCCCAAATGACACCACCGCCCGCATCATCGCCGCCAAGGATCGCCATGATCATCCCATAATCGGTACCGATGTTTTCAAACCCGCGGAAAATCCCGGTGGGGATGTTGAAGATATCGCCTTCTTCCAGAACGACCTCACCCGCGGTCCCATGTTGTCCCCAGAAAAACCGCCAGCGTCCTTTGAGAACAAAGAACACCTCGGCCGTTCGGTGTGAATGTAACGAGTTCCGGCATTTGGGCGGCTGGCCCGCCGCCCCGATGTTAAATCCGTGTGGGATGCCGATATGAACGTGCTGGTCGGGGCTTTCAGAAACACCACCGCCGATGATCGTGAAATTTTCCTTTTGATCGGAGCCCGGCGTGTGTGCGTCGATAAATGCGGTCTTGCAGGGTTGCAGATCACCATAACGGACGATGCGGGTTTCCATCTCGGCGGGGGTCATTTTCGTTTTCCTCTTTCAGCAGGGACCAAATCTCTCGAAATTTGGTCAGCCTCATCAAAATTCTAGAATTTTGATTGCAGCAAAATCTGTTTCCAGATCGCGATTTCATCATAAAGCGCCCATTCGCGACGCAGCCCGACACCGTCCGGTCCGTATGGCCCGAACTCTGCGTGGCACATCCCCATCACGTGGACCTGCGCGCCGGTCGGTTCGCCAAAGCTGCCCCAACCATCATGCACGCCGTCCAGCGACCAGCGGATCGCGGCACGGGGTGACAGCATGTTGCCCTCCATCCCGATCTGATGATGGATTTTGAAGTCCGCATGCGGGAAGGACGACCGCAGACCAACCCAGAATTGCAGCACATCATCCCAACCTACGGCCCGCTTTGCCCCGGCATATTCGCCAATCACCGCCCGATCATAGCTGTCCCGGATATGGGCGAAGTCGTGGTTCATAATCCGGGTCAGCGTGTCGGCATAACGCTGGCCCCATGCATTGTCGTTGCCTTTGCCGTGATAGCCGCCATCGACATCCATGGCAGGGGTGAATGGCTTGCTGGCCTTCTCTGCCCCGCCTTCGCGCGCAATCAGTTCGGCGGCATAGTCACGCGGGTCCATACCCAATTGCCGGACGATGCCGCCATAGTCGCGGACCAGCCATTCGTCATAGATTGTATCCTCTTTCGCGGCGCAATCGGCGACAACATAGACCTGCCAGTGCTTGCCCGTGGCGGGGCCGAACTGCCCGTCGCGTGTGTGGGTTGCCTTTGTCAAAAGGCGGTGCGACGACAGGAACCCTGTCTCTTCATCACCCGACCAGATGACATCTTCACCCAGCAATTCTCGATCCGGGAATTCGTTGATTGTCGCCATGGTCGACGCGATCACTGCCTTGTTTCCCCGGCTAATCCCCATTGGTGTGCGGACCGGAATATCGTCGCTGTAATAGTGGTTGAGCGTGCCGACGCCGCGATCCTCCCAGATCTCTTTGGTGATCCCGATAATGTAATCGGGGAAGTCTTTCCACCGGTTGGAGAAGCCTTTCATGCGCGTTGTCCTTTGCGTGGGCGGGTGCTGCCACGCTCGATCAGCGGGCTTTCGATTTCGATATGCCGGGTGGGGCTTGTGGGGTCTTCGATCCGGGTCAACAGGGCCTCGACCGTGGCATCAACCATGCGGTTCAGCGGTTGGCGCATCGTCGTCAGATCATAGGCGGCCCATGCCGCGAGGGGTACATCATCATAGCCGATGACGGCTACATCCTCTGGCACGCGCAGACCCAGTTTGCCACGCAGAGTGTCCATCACGGCAAAGGCCATGTGGTCGTTGCCTACAAAGATGGCATCGGGCGGGTTGGGGCTGGCCATCAGGGTTTCAGTGGCTTCCGCAGCGGTCTCGCGCTTATACATCCCATCGATGATTTGTGGGGGCATACCGACCTCTGCCAGCGCGTCACAGAACCCTTGCTGCCGGTCCCGTCCTGTCGATGACCCCTGCCAGCCGCTGATATGCGCAATCGTCTTATGCCCGCAATCCAGCAGGAATTGCCCGGCTTCCCGCCCGCCTTTCACATTCGCCGAGGTAACCGAGGAGACATCGGCCCCGTCCTGCCCCCGATTGAACATTACGACGGGGATGCCCGCCGCATTGCAGCGGTCGGTCAGGTCGTTGGTCATTGCAACCGAGGCGGTGATGATTCCATCGACCTGGTAATCCAGGAGTTGTTGCATGACCTCTTCGATATCCGCGCGACTATTGGCGGCGGTGAAGACCAGGATATGGTAGCCCTGTTCCTGCAGCGCGTTTGAAAGCCGTTCCAGCGCGTGCGGGTAGAACTGATTGTCCAGATAGGCCACAACCAGCGCGATCATCCGGCTTTTGCCGGTAATCATCGCGCGCGCCATCATATTGGGGCGATAGCCGAGTTCCTGGGCGGCCTTGCGCACCTTCTCGATCGTCTTCGCACTCGCCGACGCACCGGGCGTAAAGACCCGGCTGACAGCCGATTGACTGACGCCCGCGCGTTCGGCGACCTGGAGGGAGGTGACTTTCTCCATCAATCCGCCGTCCAGCCGCCATCGATCAAGAGGTTTGTGCCCGTCATCATCGCTGACGCGTCGGAGGCGAGGTAAACCACCGGCCCCATCAGGTCGGTCACTTCGCCAACCCGCCCCAGTTTGATCTTTTCCATCAACCATTTGACGCGGTCGGGGTTGTTGAAGGTCTGTTCGGTCAATGGTGTCCGGATGAATGTCGGACACAGCGTATTTACGCGGATGCCGTGCGGTCCCCATTCGATGGCCATGGCTTTGGTGAAGCCTTCGACGGCGTGTTTGGTGGCGCAATAGACCGCGCGGTCGACACCGCCCACATGAGCCATCTGGCTGGAGAGGTTGATCAGGCTGCCGGGTTTGCCCGTGGCGATCAGGCCCTTGGCCACGGCGCGGGTCAGGAAATACGCACCTTTGATGTTCAGGTCCGCGACGGCGTCAAAGTCCGCCTCGCTCGTCTCGGTGGCGGGGCTGTGGATCGCAAGGCCGGCGGAATTGACGAGGATGTCGAACGGTCCCTCGGCCGCGACAGCCGCTTCGGTCGCAGGAACGTCTACCACATCCATGGCGATTGCGCGTGCGTGCAGGCCCGCTGTTGTCATCTCGGCCACCGCGATACCCAGCTTGTCCTGGTTCCGTGCGGCCATGGTCACCTCTGCCCCGGCTTCGGCCAGTGCAACAGCACAGCCGAAGCCGATGCCAGACGATGCACCCGCGACCAATGCGCGTTTGCCGTCAAGGCGGAAGGAAGGGGTTTGAGGCAGGGTCAATTTACTTTACTTCTTGGTGGGGGGTTACTCAGCGGCAGTGCCATAGGCCACGTTCTTGCCCCCATAGCGGCGCACCCGGATGTTGCATTGTTCGGCATGGCCCACAAAGCCTTCGAGCATGCAAAGACGGGATCCATATTCTCCAATCATTGCGGCCGCTTCGTCCGTCAGCACCTTCTGATAGCTATGGGTTTTCAGGAACTTGCCGACCCAGAGGCCGCCGGTATAGCGCCCTGCTTTTTTTGTTGGGAGCGTATGGTTGGTGCCGATGACCTTGTCGCCATTGGCAACGTTCGTGCGTGGGCCGAGAAACAACGCGCCATAGCATGTCATATGTTCAAGGAACCAGTCGTCGCGGTCAGTCATCACCTGTACATGTTCTGATGCAATATCATCGGCCACCTGCAGCATCTCGTCGTAGGTGTCGCATAGGATGACTTCGCCATAATCCTCCCATGAGGTTCGCGCGGTTTCAGCCGTTGGCAAGATATCGAGGATGCGGTCAATTTCCGTCATTGTGTCGCGCGCGAGCTTCTCGGAATTCGTCAGCAGGACAGCAGGGGAGTTGTAGCCGTGCTCGGCCTGGCCCAGAAGGTCGGTCGCACAGAGTTCAGCGTCGACGGTATCGTCAGCAATCACCATCGTCTCAGTGGGGCCTGCAAAGAGGTCGATGCCGACGCGGCCAAAGAGTTGCCGTTTCGCCTCTGCCACGAAAGCGTTGCCGGGGCCGACGATCATGTGGACGGGATCAATGGTTTCGGTGCCCAACGCCATGGCGCCGACAGCTTGCATACCACCAAGCACGTAGATTTCATGTGCGCCACCCAGATGCATGGCCGCAACAATCGCTGGATGTGGTTCACCGTTTTGCGGCGGGGCGGAGGCGACGATGCGCGGGACGCCCGCGACATTCGCAGTTAGGACCGACATATGGGCGGAAGCAACCATCGGGAATTTACCGCCGGGCACGTAGCAGCCGACCGATTGCACCGGGATATTCTTGTGACCCAAGATGACGCCGGGCAGTGTTTCCACCTCAACATCCGTCATCGAGGCCCGCTGCGCCTGCGCGAAGTTGCGGATCTGATCCTGCGCGAATTTGATGTCTTCCATGTCGCGCGCCGACACTCTGGACATCGCGGCGTCAATTTCGGATTGGCTCAGCCGGAAGCTTGCGGGTGCGTATTTGTCGAATTTCGCAGAAAGGTCACGCACTGCGGCGTCACCGCGTGTTTCGATGTCCTTGAGCGTCTCTTCAACGATCTGGCGGACCTTTGCATCATCCTCGGCACGCTCCGCCTCGGGCTTACCGGATTTGAGAAATGTAATGGTCATCTTTTGTCCTCCGTATGCCGGGCCCGATCCGGGGTCTCAATCTCAGGTCTTTCAGAGGTCCCGGATCAGGTCCGGGACTGCGTTACTCTGGTGTGGCAGGGGTCGCGCTGCCATTGTCGTAATTCTCCCAACCCTGGCCGCCAAACACATCGACGCCAAGCTGGTGCATCACACTTGCGAAATCGACCGAGACGGGGTTGTCAGCGATCCGCCCGTCTTCGACCCGCCAGAAATCCATGTAAGGAATTCTGACGCGCTTGCCCGTGGGTGCGATACCCATGAAGGTGCCGGAATGGGTCGCTTCGATATGACCGAAACAGGCCGCCCAATCCCCATCGGCCATGAACTTTTCGGTTTTGTATGCGCGGTCGCTGAAAGCGGCACGCAGTGGCAATTGCCAATTGCGCCGGAATTCTTCTACACCTTTCTTGGTGCCGCATCCCTGGTTGCCGCGCCAAAGGAAGTCTTTGGTGAAATAGGCATACATATCGTTTTCGCCTGCGGCCAGCCCATCTTCCATGCGTTTGACAGCCGCAAGCGTGGCGGCGGATTGCGCATCATGGCTCATGATAGACGCTCACCTGTCGTCGCATCAAAGAGGTGGCAGATGCCGGCCGGAATGCTGGCGCTGACCGGATCGTCGATCTCAACCCGGTAATCCTTGCCCGATTTGACCGAGATGATCGTGCCACCTGCGCGCATGGTGACCATCGTCGCCTCACCCAAGAGTTCAAGCGAATAGACCTGCGAGTTCGCCTCGCCCTGTCCGTTCGCAACCTGCGCGTCCTCTGCCCGAAAGCCAAGGGTCACAGGACCACTATGCTGGCTTGGCAAATCTGGGATGCTGATGCTTTCCGCGGTGAACGTGCCACCTTCGAGATGACCGTCCATCAGGTTCATCGCAGGTGAACCGATGAAACCGGCGACAAAGGTGTTGGCGGGCCGGTCGTAAATCTCGGTTGGTGTGCCAACCTGTTGCACAACGCCTTTGTTCATCACCACGACCCGGTCGGCCAGCGTCATTGCCTCAATCTGGTCATGGGTCACGTAGATTGTCGTGGTTTTAAGCTCGTGGCTGAGGTTCTTGATCTGCGCCCTGGTCGACACGCGCAGCTTGGCGTCAAGGTTCGACAGTGGTTCGTCCATCAAAAACACGTTCGGTTCACGTACAACCGCGCGCGCCAGTGCAACGCGCTGGCGCTGACCGCCCGACAATTCCGCCGGTTTGCGATGCAGGAATTCGTCCAGTTCCACCATGGCCGAGGCACGTTTGACCCGCGCGTCATGTTCGGATTGCGGCACGCCGCGCACTTTCAGTGGAAAGCGAATATTGTCATAAACGTTCATGTTTGGGTAAAGCGCGTAACTTTGAAACACCATCGCCACATCACGATCCTTTGGGTCAAGGTCATTGATGCGGTTTCCGTCAACCAGAATATCGCCGCCTGACGCGTCCTCAAGCCCGGCGATCATCCGCATGGTCGTGGTCTTGCCACAGCCCGACGGCCCCAAAAGGACAAGAAACTCCTGATCGGCGATCGTCAGGTCAAATTCCTTGACCCCAACGAACGACCCCCACCTTTTGGATACATTGCGTAGCTGAATTTCGGCCATCACGACCCCCGTTGCATACGTTTGCAAAAACAATCGACCGATTCCGCAAATCGCGCAAGCCCCTAATTTTCTTTCCCAGATTTTGCCGCTACATTGCGAAAAGTTTCTTGCGTGATGAAGCGCTTTATCGGTTAATTGCAAACGTATGCAAGGCGTGTCTGATTCGGACGTGCTGAAAACAAGCGCGGTGGTACACATCGCAAATGGCCGTCGCAGATGCTGCAAGGCCGCACAACTGGGAGAGTATAAGCATATGACACTTATCAAGAAACTGGCTCTTGGTACGGCACTTGCCGCCTTGAGCACAACAACCGCATTTGCCGCTGGGCACGCTGATTGTGGCGACGGCCGGTTGAGCATCATCGGCAACGAATTCCCTGCGATCCAGACAGTTGCGGCGGCTGCAGTGGCATGTGCGGGTGACGGTGCGGAATCAAACCTGACCGCAGATCATCAGTCACTGAACGTGCCTGGCATGACCGGGAACCCGGCAGAATACACCAC
>JBCBDL010000046.1:0-23496 GCA_038529695.1 Pseudomonadota bacterium
CGGCCCACATCACACAATAACAGCGGGAGAGAGCAAAACCGCCGCATAGAAGTGATAACCACTTCTCAATAACCCGACATTCGTCAATATCGAGCAGACGACCCTAACCACCCCGGCGAAGATGCCACTGATAGACTGGTATCTGACCCATCCCTCCAAGCCACTCACGGCTTGCATTCCCTCCCAGGAGTGAAGGGCCTGTGCGCAGATGCGCGCAGGCCCTTTTCCTTGACGTCCCCCTCGGCTATCTGACCCCAAACCGATTTGGGGTCACCGATCATGCCAATGGAAAAGACATTCAACGCCGCCGAGGCCGAACCGCGCATCTACAAAATGTGGGAAGAGGCAGGCGCGTTCAAAGCCGGGGCCAATGCGAAGCCCGGGGCCGATACATTCTGCATCCAATTGCCACCGCCCAACGTCACCGGCTTCCTGCATGTGGGCCATGCGTTCAACCACACGCTGATGGATATGCTGACCCGTTGGAAACGGATGCAGGGCTATGACGTGCTCTGGCAGCCGGGGCTTGATCACGCAGGCATAGCCACGCAGCTGATGGTCGAAAAAGACATGGCCGAACAGGGCGAAAACCGCAAACGGTCTGAGATGCCCCGCGACGAATTCATCGCCAAGGTCTGGGACTGGAAGGCGCATAAGGGCGGCGTCATCGAACAGCAGGCCCGGCGGCTGGGCGACAGCATGGATTGGGAACGCTCCGCCTTTACCATGTCCGGCGCCGAAAGCGCGCCAGAGACCGAAAAGCCGGGCAATTTCCACGACGCCGTGCTGAAGGTCTTTGTGGAAATGTACAACAAGGGCCTGATCTATCGCGGCAAATACCTCGTCAACTGGGACCCGCATTTCGAAACCGCGATATCCGACCTCGAAGTCGAGAATATCGAGGTCGACGGCCATATGTGGCACTTCAAGTATCCGCTCGCCGGTGGCGAGACCTATGAATATGTCGAGAAGGACGAAGACGGCAACGTCACCCTGCGCGAAACGCGCGACTACATCTCTATCGCCACGACCCGGCCCGAGACGATGCTGGGCGACGGCGCCGTTGCGGTGAACCCGAAGGATGCGCGTTACGCCCCCATCGTGGGCAAGCTCTGTGAAATCCCGGTCGGCCCCAAGGAACACCGCCGCCTGATCCCGATCATCACCGACCCCTATCCGGACCCCAATTTCGGGTCCGGCGCGGTCAAGATCACCGGCGCGCATGACTTCAACGACTACGAGGTCGCCAAGCGTGGCAACATCCCAATGTATAACCTGATGGACACGAAAGGGGCCATGCGGGATGACGGCAAGCCTTACGCCGAAGAGGCCGCCGTGGCCCAGCGCATCGCGAACGGCGAACAGGATTTCGACGAAAACATGATCGCCGCCATGAATCTTGTGCCAGACGCATATCGCGGCCTCGACCGGTTCGAGGCCCGCAAACGCGTCGTCGCCGACATCACGGCAGAGGGCAACGCGGTCATGATCCCCAACCCGGCGTCGGGTGAGGTGGGTTCCACCCACCCTACGGATGGTAGGGTGGGTGACAACCCACGCGAAGATGAACCCGAATTCATCCCATTCGTCGAAGCCAAGAAAATCATGCAGCCTTTCGGCGACCGCTCCAAGGTCGTGATCGAGCCGATGTTGACCGACCAATGGTTCGTCGACAGCGCCAAAATCGTCGGCCCCGCGCTCGACGCCGTCCGCGAAGGCCGGGTCAAGATCATGCCCGAGAGCGGCGAAAAGGTCTTTTACCACTGGCTGGAAAACATCGAGCCCTGGTGCATCTCGCGCCAACTCTGGTGGGGCCACCAGATCCCGGTTTGGTATGGACCAATGATTGATACCGGCAACAGGGAAGACGACGGCAGTGTTTCTCCCACGCGAGCAGATGGTGCAGCTGAGCCTTGGCCTTCGACTACTTACAACAACATCAGCTACTGGGTTTTCACTGCCACAACACATGAAGAGCTAAAGGAACAGATTGTTTCAGCCTATGGCAACGCCGAATGTGTTAAATTGTTTGATCAACCTCCACAGCAAATGGTCGAAGCATTTCAAAGCATCACCGGCTCCGGACAATCGGCGAAAGCCGTTATGGCTGCCGCTTCGAGAGATAACCCCGGAGCCATTCCGGTATTCCGCGACCCCGACGTCCTCGACACCTGGTTCTCCTCCGGCCTCTGGCCCTTCGGCACGCTGGGCTGGCCCGCTGGCGACCCGGCGATGAAATACTTCCCCGGTGACGTGCTGATCACCGGGCAGGATATCCTGTTCTTCTGGGTCGCCCGCATGATGATGATGTCCGAGGCGGTCCTGCACAAGGAACCGTTCCACACCGTCTATCTGCACCAGCTCCTGCGCGACGCCAAGGGCGAGAAGATGTCGAAGACAAAGGGCAACGTCATCGACCCGCTCGACATGATCGACGCTTATGGTGCGGATGCCTTGCGCTTTTCCAACGCGCAGATGGCCGCCCTTGGTGGTGTCCTGAAAATCAGCGAAGACCGGATCAAGGGCTACCGCAATTTCGGCACCAAACTCTGGAACGCCTTCAGCTTTGCCGACCACTACGAGATCGCCTATCCCGGCAACACCACCCGGCCCGCGGCCACGCAAACGCTGAACAAATGGATCATCGGCGAAACCGGCAAGGTCCGCGAAACCGTGGATGCCGCCTTGGAGGCCTACCGTTTCAACGACGCCGCCGACGCACTTTACGCCTTCACCTGGGGCAAGGTCTGCGACTGGTATCTGGAATTCTCCAAACCCATCCTGCAGGGCGATGACGCGGGGGCGAAGGCTGAGACCGAACAAACCCTGCGCTGGGTGCTCGACCAATGCCTGATCCTCTTGCACCCGATCATGCCCTTCATCACCGAAGAGCTGTGGGGCCTCGCCAAGGCACGGTCCAAAATGCTCGTCCACGCCGATTGGCCGACCTATGGGTCCGAGCTGGTCGACCCAGAGGCCGATCGCGAGATGAACTGGGTCATCGGCCTGATCGAAAACACCCGCTCCGCCCGCGCGCAGGTCCACGTGCCTGCGGGCACCAAAGTGCCGATGCTCGTCACTGGCCTCGACGCCAAGGGCCAATCGGCCTGGGATAATAACGCGGCGCTCATCCAGCGCCTCGCCCGGATCGACAGCCTGACCCATGTGGAGGCCTTCCCCAAAGGCTGTGTCACGATCCCCATGGATGGGGGCACGTTTGGCATCCCGCTGGAAGGTCTGATCGATGTGGGCGCCGAGATTGCACGGCTGGAAAAGACCATGCAAAAGCTGGGCAAGGAACTCGGCGGGCTGCGCGGACGCTTGAACAACCCCAAATTCGTGGCCTCCGCCCCGGAAGACGTCGTGGCCGAGGCCAAAGAAAACCTGCGCCTGCGCGAAGGCGAAGAGGCCGAGATCAAAGCCGCCATCGCCCGCCTGCAGGAACTTGGTTAGCGTCACTCTCCGCCCCCCGCGCGAGGATGACGCGGCGGTCCACTTCGCGCACCCGCCCGAAGCGGAAATCGTGCGGATGTATGGTGGCGACCCCGACAACCTGCCAAAACCCAGCCTTGCCCGATCAAAAGGCTGGGTCGCATGGCTCAACGACCACCGCTTCGGGCGGGTCATTCTCGCCGATGGCAGGCTGGTGGGCGAAGTACGATTGCATCAATTCAACGAGACCGACAACTCCGCCCATCTCGCAATCGGTCTGCTTTCAACGCGCTACGTCGACCGGGGGATCGGACGGCGCGCCATACAGCAGGCACTAACGATCGCATTCAATGATCTCGAACTGGCCCGCGTGGAACTCCGCGTCCTCGCCTTCAACACCCGCGCCATTCGCTGTTATCAAGCCTGCGGGTTCCGCCATATCCGCACCGAAACCGTCGAAATTGCTGATACAGCGGAAGATGAGTGGACCATGTCCTGCGAAAAGCCAGCCTAAGACATCTTTCTTTGTCTATTCAAACTTCCGCCGGAGGCACGCTTACGGCACCACACGCTCTACCGCCCGCATCATCCCTAACGCTTTGTCGTAGACCAGCGTCAAAATCCGCCGTCCAGCAGGCCGCGAAATCTCAGGCACAGCACGCACCGCAACAGCGGCCCCGGAACTCATCATAAACCCGCGTCTGCTCAACTTCATCAGGGCCTCCTGTGTGCGCCAGCCGACACTGACGCATCTTGTTGCGAACGATTCTCATATGGGTATGCTTGCGCGCGGTTCAAGACCGCGTTTATCTACCGCCATGACCAAACCACGCCTCACCTCGCTCGCCCAATCACTGCCCGCTTCGGTCCCCTTTGTCGGACCAGAAACACAGGAACGCGCGCGCGGCGCCCCTTTCATTGCGCGGATCGGTGCCAATGAAAGCGCCTTTGGCCCTTCACCCAACGCCATCGCGGCCATGCAAAAGGCCGCAGCCGACGCGGCCTGGATGTATGGCGACCCGGAAGCCCATGACCTCAAACAGGCGCTCGCCATCCACCACCAAGTACCGATGGAAAGCATCATGATCGGCGAAGGCATCGACGGGTTGCTTGGTCTGATCGTCCGGCTCTACGTGGCCCCTGGTGATGCCGTTGTGACCTCTGCCGGTGCTTACCCGACGTTCAATTACCATGTGGCAGGTTTTGGCGGGATATTGCACCAGGTCCCCTACGCGGATGATCACGAAGACCCCGTTGGCCTGATCGAAAAGGCGCACGATGTCGGAGCGAAGCTGATCTACATCGCCAATCCCGACAACCCGATGGGGTCATGGCATCAGGCAGAGGTGATCACACAAATGATCGCTGCCCTCCCACGGGGCTGTCTGCTGGTGCTGGACGAAGCGTATATCGACCTCGCCCCCGACGCTACAGCGCCCCCAATCGATCCAATGGCAGATAACGTCATTCGCCTGCGCACCTTTTCCAAGGCACATGGCATGGCCGGGTGCCGTGTTGGCTATGCAATCAGCGCACCGGAAATCATCAGCGGTTTCAACAAGGTGCGCAACCATTTCGGCATGTCCCGGATTAGTCTTGCCGGGGCGCTTGCCGCATTGCAGGACACGTTCTGGCTGTCCCATGTCAAAGCAGAGGTTGCGATGGCCAAACAGGCGATCATCAAAGCCGCCAGCGACAACGGCCTGCGCGCCCTGCCATCGGCAACCAATTTCGTCACGATCGATTGCGGCCATGACGGCGTCTTTGCGAGGGCCGTGCTGTCCGCCCTGATCGATAACGGCATCTTCGTGCGCAAGCCCTTCGTCGCCCCACAAGACCGCTGCATTCGTGTCAGTTGCGGCACGCCAAGCGAGATGACAGCCCTTGCCGGGGCGCTGCCGGTGGCACTCAAACGCGCAAAGGCGACCCTACACGAAAAATTAGGATGATTTTCAGATCACGAACGCTACGATTTCACTGAAACCGTCGCGGAGCACCTATGTCCCATCGTAAACCCATTGACCGGGTCGAAGACTATACCGATGCCTTTTTGACCACCTTTGGCGTGTTCCTCTTCATGGTGTTTTGGATGATTGCAGCCGCTTTGGGCTATGTCTGGGTTGCCATTGTGGCCTATGGGCTTGATCTGTCGTTCAAATGGATCGGGCGTCTGCGCAACTCTTAGGGGCCAGCCAGACGCGAAAACGATTAGTCAGAAGCTCCTCGCGCAAGACCGCACCTCCGGTCGTTTAGACCACATTTGCCCTAAATTCACATATCTCTAGCGCACGCTTTCAGGCCACCGCCTGTTTGGTCCGATCCCAGATGACCAAACGCGCACGTCCAGCGGCCTTGGCCGCATAAAGTGCTTCATCAGCATGGACGAGCAGTTCGGTCAATGTTGCGGCAACCTGAGACGGAACCGCCCCGACCGAGATCGTCACTGCAACCTCTTCCTCCAGCTCCGCTATGCCGATATGGACGCCCTGCGACAGCCGCTCTCCGATGTCTCGTGCGGTGTCGACGGGGGCGTTCACAAGATAGATCCCGAATTCCTCACCCCCCAGGCGACCGACAATGTCGCCGTGACGCACCAGCTGCTGGATCCGACGCGCCACCTCCTGCAGGCAGGTATCGCCGACCGCATGACCGTAGCGGTCGTTGATCCGTTTGAAATGATCGACGTCCAGCATCAACACGACACCACCGTCGTCTCGGCCTGCACGGGCTGCACGGTCAAGAAATGCGCGACGGTTCGGAAGGCCCGTCAACATGTCTGTGGTCGCCAATTCGGCAAGCTGGCCCTGCAGCCGATCAAGATGACTAATCAGACCAAGCGCAAGTATGATGAACGGCGTCGCCACAAGTGTCGTGGTCAACAACTGTTCCGGCAACGGGCTTTCCAGATCGCCGTTAATCGACAACTCGACCCCGATATTCAAGCCATTGATCAGCAGCCAAAACAGAAACCATCGCGACAGCCAACCCCACCAACCAACGGGCGCAAACATGCGAACGAGGGTGTTCATCGGGCAAAGCTCCGCAAATCACGTCAATCATGACAGGAGCTAAAGCAAAGAAGCTAACAGCGTATGAACCAGCGGCGATGCGATTAAGAGCAGGTTGTGAAGATCCGTGCGAGCCATGCGGTGGTCATGAGGCTGTGCTATCTGTCAACCGCAACGGACCCCTTCAACCGGCGCAAAAGACGCCACATGCGCATTTTCAACCCCCGCGATCACCCGCGAAGCCGCCTCTAGCGCGCCGGACCCATGCGGGATTGCCAGCGCCTTTAGGCCGGCATCAATCGTGCCCAACACGCCCATGATCATATGCGCATTCACATGGCCCATGTGACCGATCCGGAAATAGGCATCCGCCGGGTCACGCCCAAGCCCGATGCCCAAGGTCAGACCACAGGTATGTTCGCACCAATGCCGCAAAGCGTCTCCGCGCGGTGAACCAATCTCGACCGATGTGACAGCATGCGACCGGGCGGCAGGATCAGCAATGTTCAGCTTCATCGGGCCCTCGCGCGACCAGCAATCAAACGCGGCCCAGATCGCGCGGGCCAGCGTTTCATGCCGCGCAAAAATCGCGTCTAACCCTTCGTCGAACATAATATCAAGCGCCGTGCGCAGGCCATAAAGATGATGCGTCGGCGCTGTACCGTCGAAATACTGGAAATAGTAATCCGGCTTCGTACGCGGGCGCCAATCCCAATAGGTCGTCACACAATCACCGCGCACCGCATCTGCCTTGGCATTGTACCAGACAAAGCTGACGCCTGCGGGCGTCATCAACCCCTTTTGGCAGCCAGACACCATCACATCCACGCCCCAGGCATCCATCTCAAACCGGTCACAGCCCAGCGATGCGATGCAATCGGCCATCAGCAGGGCCGGATGCCCCACCTTGTCCATCGTGGCACGTAAGCCTGCAATATCGTTTTTGACGCTGGTGGATGTATCGACATGGACGGCCAGAACCGCCTTGATCCGGCCTTCCGTATCGGCGGCCAGGTATTCTTCGACGCGCGTCAGATCAATGGGTGATTGCGCACCATAATCAATCGTCTCGACCTTGGCACCCATCCCCGCCGCCATCTCGCCCCAGCCGATGCAGAACCGGCCCGTGGCCAGCACCAGCACGGTATCGCCAAGGGACAATACGTTTGCCAGCGCCGCCTCCCATGCGGCATGTCCGTTGCCGATATAGATCGCGACATTGTGGTCGGTCATCGCGACCTTTTTCAGATCAGGGATCAGGCTCGCCGTCAGCTCATGCAACTCACCTTCATAGATATTGGGCGAGGCGCGATGCATCGCCTGCAGGACCGCGTCCGGCATGACCGAGGGGCCAGGAATGGCAAGGTAGGCACGACCATTGGACAGTGACATGACATGGGGCTTTCGATGTTTCTTTCGGGACACTAACGCGCGGCAATCCGGCGTCAACCTTGCCCAACTTGCCCTGTCACCCCATTTACGATTAGACGGATGACGAACGTGATTGCAAAAGGCAAATCCTTGGCCCCGCCCACCCCAAAACCCGGCAAAGAAACATCGCAATCCGCAATCACGCTGTTTTGGTGGCTGTGGAAGGATTATCTGCACCAATACAAATGGTTGTTGGTCGCGGCGATCATCTTAATGGCCATCGAAGGGTCGATGCTGGCGCTGCTCAGCCGGTTGGTACAACCGATGTTCGATGACGTGTTCAGCGCAGGGAATACGAACGCGCTATACTGGGTCGGCTTTGGCGTCATGGCCGTCTTTGTCATCCGCGCCTGCACGTCATCAGGGCAAAAGATCCTGATGGCTTACATCAAACAACTCGCTGCGGCGGCAATGCGGCGGCAGCTTTTGCGGCACCTGATGTCGCTCGACAGTGCGTTTTACCAAACCAATCCGCCAGGTCAGTTGATCGAACGGGTGCAAGGCGATGTGGGGGTCATCAATTCGGTCTGGGGTAGCATCGTCACCGCCCTTGGTCGCGATCTGATTTCACTCATTGGTCTCATGGGCGTGGCCCTCTGGATCGACTGGCAATGGACATTGCTGGCTGTCGTAGGCATCCCCCTTTTGATCCTGCCATCGTTGCTGGTGCAGGCCTATATCCGGCGCCGGTCACGCAACGCGCGCCAGATTGCCGGGCAAATCTCCACCCGCCTTGATGAGGTGTTTCACGGCATCAACCCGATCAAGCTGAACGCGCTCGAAGAATACCAGGCCAAACGCTATGACGGGCTCCTCAAAAAAGCGATTGATGTGAATGTGAAAACCGCCGCTGGCCAGGCCGCGGTACCCGGCTTGATCGACATCATGACAGGCATCGGCTTTCTGGGCGTGCTGATCTATGGCGGGTCCGAGATTATCTCGGGCGAAAAGACAAATGGTGAATTCATGGCCTTCTTCACCGCCATGGGCCTGGCTTTTGATCCACTGCGCCGCCTTGGCGCGATGGCCGGGCAATGGCAGATGGCCGCCGCCAGCGTCGAACGGTTGCAATACATCCTCAACCTCGAACCCACGATCCTGTCACCGGCAGAACCAAAAGCGGCCCCCACTGGATCACCTGAGATCAAGCTCAGCGATGTGCATATGAATTACGGTGAATTGCCGGTGCTGAAAGGCGTCAGCTTCACCGCAAAAGCAGGCAAAACCACCGCCCTTGTCGGGGCGTCCGGTGCGGGCAAAAGCACCATCTTCAACGTCCTGACCCGCCTTGTCGAACCATCCAGCGGTGACGTCACGATCAACAACATCCCCATTGACGCTGTCGATTTGCAGGACCTGCGCGGGCTGTTCTCTGTTGTGTCGCAGGATTCAGCGCTTTTTGACGAAACCCTGCGCGACAACATTCTGCTCGGCCGCGACGATGTCAGTGATGCAGATATCACCCGTGTCCTCGATGCCGCCCATATCAGTGACTTTCTGCCAAAGCTTGAAAATGGCCTCGACGGGCAGGCGGGACCGCGCGGATCAAAGCTGTCGGGCGGACAGCGCCAGCGCGTTGCCATCGGACGGGCCCTCCTGCGCAACACGCCCATTCTGCTCTTGGACGAAGCGACCAGCGCGCTCGACACCAAATCCGAAGCGATCGTGCAGGCCGCGCTCGAAAAACTCTCTCAGGGGCGCACGACACTCGTGATCGCACACCGTCTATCGACCATTCAAAACGCAGATTCCATCGTTGTCATGGATCAGGGCCAGGTCGTTGATCAGGGCACGCATGACGCGCTTCTTGAACGGGGCGGCATCTATGCCGATCTATACAATATGCAGTTCAAGCGCAGCGAGGATGACAACGATGCCTGACCGGACCGTCATCGCCATCAGCGGCGCCGACCGCGTGGATTTTTTGCAAGGGTTGGTTACCAATGATGTCGCGCTTGCGACCGGTGGGATTATCTACACAGCACTCCTGACACCACAGGGGAAATTCATCGCCGATTTCTTCGTTCTGGGCGAGGACGACCGGCTGTTGATCGATGTGGCAAGCAGCCACGCAGCGACGCTCGCACAGCGCCTGATGATGTACCGCCTGCGCGCCGCCGTCGATATCGAAGAGACCGACATCATCGTCTCACGCGGGGTCGGCAAACCACCCGATCACGCGCTGCCCGACCCACGCCACCCCAAACTCGGCTGGCGCGCCTATGGCGACCGCGACATCAGCGACGACACCGATTGGGACGCCCTGCGCGTTGATTTGATGATCCCCGAAACGGGTATTGAACTCACCCCAGATACCTATGTCCTTGAGGCCGGGTTTGAGGCGCTGCACGGCGTGGACTTCAAAAAGGGCTGCTTTGTCGGTCAAGAGATCGTCGCCCGAATGAAGCACAAGACAGAACTGAAAAAGGGGCTCGCGCGGGTCAGCATTGATGGCACAGCAGCGCCCGGCGATGCCATTACGGCCGACGGAAAGCCCGCGGGCACGCTTTATACTGTATCAGGGAACAAGGGGTTGGCGTTTTTGCGGTTTGATCGGGCAACCGGCTTCATGACCGCTGGTCAAGCGACACTGCAACGCGTTAAATAGCAAAATAGTTCGGTTTGAAAACGCAACTGATCTTAAACTGAAGCAAACCTATTTCCTCAATCACGGTTTTCGTTCAAAATTGTCTTATGGCAAATGTTACGGTTGATATTCAGCGAGCATCTTTGAGCGAGTTTCTCAATTTTGTTTTCGACCACGAGGTTCGTCCGGTCGGAAGCGATAAGACTTGGTACCATCAATTCGACCTCGACATCCATTATGACCCTTATCATAACGCTGAGCTTTTTACGTGCGTTTTCCTGGACGCACGAAGTCTGCTCGACAGCTACGAAAAGTCAAAGCTGGAGCAAGGTTTCTGGGCAATGACGGGGGCAGGCTTTGATGGCAATTTGAATGATATCATCTGGGAAAGCTCAATCGCAATTGGTGCAAAAGAAAAGCTCATTTCTTCAATGTACTATTTGTATCGTGACCTGTTTTCGCAAGAGCCATTCGGCGAGACTTGCGAGATGTGGTGGGATGCACTCGCTTACGAAATCAATCCGATGAAGCGAGTCGATACAATAAACAACACCGAGCACCGCAGAATTCAAAGCGCAATGTTCGAAACGCTCGCAAAGATACTCGATTTGGATCAGCATCATTGTCAGTTTGCAGCGTTACATGGATTGAACCACGTCTTTCATCCGGAAACAGATGATCTGATTAAGAACTTTGTGAAGAGCCATCCCGACCTGACAGATTTGGAGGTCGAATATGCAACGGCGTGTGCGAATGGCAGGGCAATGTAGTTCGGCCGAACGGAAGCTCTGTCCCACAAAACCGCCACTTTCTTCTCAAATTCGTTAGGCTAAGCCCGCTCTGCGTATTCAAACGTCTCGGTGTTCACGATGATATCTTCATCCTGCCCCACAAAAGGTGGGATCATGACGCGGATACCGTTATCCAGCGTCGCAGGCTTAAAGCTGTTGGCAGCCGTCTGACCCTTCACCACCGGCTCGGTCTCAACCACCTTGCAGGTTACCTTTTGCGGCAAGCTGACATTCAGCGCCTCTTCCCCGTAATACTCGATCTGTACGACCATCCCATCCTGCAGGAACGGACGGCGTTCGCCCAAGATATCCGACGGCAGGGCGATCTGTTCATAGGTTTCGCTGTCCATAAAGGTCAGCATGTCGCCGTCTTCAAAAAGGAACTGCTGATCCTTCTGATCCAACCTCACGCGCTCGACCTTGTCAGCGGACCGGAAACGTTCATTCAACTTGCGCCCGTCACGCAGATTTTTCAGTTCCACCTGCGCAAAGGCACCGCCTTTGCCGGGCTTTACGTGGTCGACTTTCACGGCGGCCCACAAGCCACCATCATGCTCCAGCACATTGCCGGGGCGAATTTCGTTACCATTGATTTTGGGCATCTGCAGATCCTGGCCAAATTAAGGCAAGTGGTTGAAAAAAGGGTCCATCCGGCCTATATCGCGCTGGTCTGTGACTGACAAGGTCACATATGCGCCACCGGAAACCTCTCGCTATGCAAAATTTGCATAGCTGCCATGCAAAAAGAAAATCCCCGAATCGGTTCGGACGCTGCATAAAGGCGGTCACGCGAGAACTACAAGAGCAAAAAAGGGAAACAGAATGAGAGATTTTGTCGACGGCACAGCGTTCAACAATGAACAAGGCAATCGTGCCCGCAAGCTGTTTGCCGCCGTCGTACTCGCTGCTCTCGACGATGCAATCGCCGATGACAAGAAATACGGCAACGGCCCCGAACAGATCGCCCGTTGGGCGCGGTCTCGTGATGGCCGTGAAGTCTTGTCATGTGCAGGGATCGACCCCAACGAACGCGTTGTCGAAGGGCTGATGGAATTCGTCGGAAAGGGTGTACGCACCTCCGTCGCGCTGTCACGCGAAGAAAGCGAACGCCGGAATGCAGCAGAGCAGGAAGCCCGCGCTGCCTAAGGCTGTCTAGCAGAAAAACAAAGAAACGCGGTTCTGGGTGGGCCGCGTTTTTTTATGCGCCACCGCCAAACATCATCCAGAAGATGAAGACCGGCGCCGCCTCAGCAATCGCCAAGGCGACAATCAGCACGCGCATGCCCGTGCCGACAAATCGCCGCCACAAAACCCCACAGCAAATCAGCGATAACAGCACCTCAAGCGGGCCGACGATATTGCCGTAATGATCGCCATCCCAATAGCTGACCGGGCTTTGAAAGATCCAGTTGGTGATGGGCCAGAAATGCGCCCGCCCATCATCGTTATGCAGCAGAAAATCCAGGCCCAGATGAAGCATCGCCGCCCCGCAAAGGGCGATCATCACGGGCGACCGCCACATGATGCCCATCACCAGCGCAATGCCCCACAACACCATGGAATTGTCGATGCGAAAAATGCTCTGCCATGCATCCGAAAAGTAAAGCTGCCCGAATACCACCTCTGCCGGCGTGCCCAGCATCTGCAGATGCCAAAAAGCCAGCAGATACAGCGACAGATCCGGAATAATCGCGCCAGCAAGTGCCGCAGCATTCACCTTGGGCGCATTGGCCTTGCCAAAGACCGTCAATCCAAAAATCAGATGCGCTGGCGTGTTCATGCTCTTCCCTCACGCCCGATGCGCGCCTATCAAGCTAGCGGAAAGGGGTGACATGACCAAGGCCATCATGATCCAGGGTGCGGGCTCAAATGTGGGCAAATCCATGCTGGTCGCAGGGATTGCGCGGGCTTGTGTCAAACGCGGGCTGTCGGTGGCACCCTTCAAGCCGCAGAACATGTCCAACAACGCCGCTGTGACGGCGGATGGGGGCGAGATCGGGCGCGCGCAAGCGCTACAGGCGTTGGCCTGTGGGCTTGAACCCTTGGTCGATATGAACCCGGTCCTTTTGAAGCCTGAAACCGATACCGGCGCCCAGGTGATCGTGCAGGGCCACCGCTTTGCCACGATGAGGGCCCACGATTACGGCAAGCAGAAATCCAAACTGCTGCCCCCCGTCCTCGACAGTTTCCGCAAGATCGGCCAAGGCCGCGATCTGGTCATTGTCGAAGGGGCCGGCAGCCCGGCAGAGGTTAACCTGCGCGCAGGCGATATCGCCAATATGGGTTTTGCCGCCGCAGCCAATGTGCCGGTGATCCTGATCGGTGATATCGACCGGGGCGGTGTCATCGCGCAAATGGTCGGGACACACGCGGTCCTGCCCGACGACGACCGCGCATTCATCAAGGGCTTTGCCATCAACAAATTTCGCGGTGATCCCACACTTTTCCACGATGGGATGGACATCATCGCAGATCGGACAGGATGGACGCCTTTGGGTATCATCCCATGGTTCGCGGATGCCTGGAAACTGCCCGCCGAAGATGTGATGGACATTGCCAGCAATCCCGGCGGCACGTTGAAAATCGCTGTCCCCCGCCTGAACCGTATCGCCAATTTCGACGATCTTGATCCGCTCTCCGCGACCCCCGGTATCAGCGTTGACATTATCGAGGCCGGGCGCCCCTTGCCTAGCGACGCTGACCTGATCCTGATCCCGGGATCAAAATCCACCATTGCCGATCTCGCCCATTTCCGCAGCCAGGGCTGGGATATCGACCTTGCCGCCCATATCCGACGCGGCGGGCATGTCCTGGGTGTCTGCGGTGGCTACCAGATGCTCGGCACTGAAATCGCTGACCCTGACGGGATCGAAGGCGCGCCAGCCACGGTGCCCGGTCTGGGGCATCTGAATATCCGCACAGTGATGAAGCCGCAAAAGCGACTGGCATTGTCAAAGGCAACCCATCTGGCGACGGGCGAAACGCTGCGGGGCTACGAAATCCATATCGGTGAGACGACAGGGCCTGATTGCGCGCAAGCATGGTTGTCCATCAATGGACGCGCAGAAGGTGCCGCCAGTCCCAATGGCCAGATCAAAGGCTGCTATCTGCATGGGCTTTTTGCCAGCGATGCCTTCCGCCAGCGGTTTCTTGAAACGCTTGGCAAACCCGCTGCTGCGTACAATTACACATCAAGCGTCGAAGACACATTGGATGCTCTGGGGCAGCATCTTGAAACCCATATGGATTTGGACAGGTTGCTGGACCTGGCAGGGGCGGTTTAATCCAGCCCGCGCGCCATGAAGGCACGGTTGATCTCGCGCCGGACAAGTTTCCGCACGTTGCGGGTGATCTTTTCACCCAACTCACCGGCCAGTTCTTCGCGAATGATCTCGGTGACCATGACACGCAGCGTGTCATCCTCCATATCATTCATGATGTTGCGCGCGACCTCGCGCACGCCAAAGGCCTCTGCGACCTCGCGTGCGATTTGCGCCGCGATTTCAGGTGAATTCAGTGCCCCGTCAGCAGGTTCTTGCTGATCAGGTGTCGGCGGCAGATTGGCCGTAATATCAGGATCATCCGAGATCGGCGTGATCTCAGCTTCGACAACGGGTTGTGACGAATCATCAATCTGTTGATCGAATGCGCTGGCCGTCCAGTCATCCGTCTCGACACCCTGCCCCTCATCGGGCTGCCAGTCGTCGGGTTGCTCTGTCACAGCCGCCTCAAGTTCGGCGATCGTAGCTTCCAGGGTCTCGCGCTCCGCCGGTTTTCCAGTATCCAACTTCCAGACATTGGACATCGGTTCTGACGTAACACGGCTATATTCTACTGGGGTTTCCGCTGCATCAGCATCCCCATCTTCAGCATCATCGTTGACACGATTGGCCGGTGTCAGGACCAACAACTCGGATTTGACACGCCGTCGCTGCGGTGTCGCGGATTGACTGCTGACAAATCCGCGTACCGACGACAGGAATTTTTCGATTTCATCCGTGCGTATGCTATCCGACATAAAGACATCACCATTTCCGCACCCACCTGTATTACGCTAGCGCATCCACCTTTCGCAAACAACCGCGGCTTGAAAAACGAAACGTTCTCTATTCGCGACCAATCGCCTCAAGCACCCGGTCAAGCGCCTGACCTTGTTCGGAAAGCAGCGGGGAGGCGTCCTTGGCCAGGTTGTAATAGGCAGCAGGATCGTATTGCTGCACCGGCAAATTCAGATGATCCGCAGTCAGCAAGCCCATCGCCGACAGCAGGGAATAAGACGCAAACACCTCGTCGGCCTGCGCGGAAATGCGATTTGCCTCGGCGTCCAGCAATTCCTGTTCGGCGTTCAGCACATCCAATGTGGTCCGCGACCCAAGTGTGGCTTCTTCGCGCACACCCTGAAAGGCGACCCTTGCGGCGCTGATTTGCTGGTCCGACGATTGCCGTGATGCACGTGCGACCTGTAATTGCGCAAAGGCCGTCGCGACCTGTTGTTCCACGCTCAGAACGGTCAAATGCAGCCCGGCCCGTGCCGCGTTGCGATTTGCCTGCAACTGCCTGATCTGGCTGCTCAGCGCGCCGCCACTGTAAATTGGTCCACTGATGGTCACGCCGATCTGGCCCACCTCGTTCGAATCCTGATCGGTACTGACAAAGGCGTCCAGGCTCGTGCGCGGATAAAGCGCCTGCTGCGCGCGGCGGATGCCCAATTCAGCCGCCGCAACACTGTGTTGCACCTCCAGGACGCTTGGATTGTTCCGCACTGCGAATGCGCTGGCCTCGATCAAGGTGCGCGATACTGGCGCCGGGCTAATGGCAGAGACAGTTCCAGGCGATCGCCCCACTGCGACGCGATACCCTTCGATTGAAATGGCAAGCGTGCCTTCGGCGGCGGCCAATTCGCTACGTGCTGCCGCCAGGCGTGCCTCTGCAAGGGCCACATCAGTCCGCGTCACCTCGCCCACATCAAACCGGTCTTGCGCGGCCCGGAACTCTTGCGTGATCAAACGGACATTGTTCTGGCGCAGTTCAACGAATTCACGATCACGCAGCACATTCACATAAGCCTGTACCGCGTTCAGCAGAACGTCCTGTTCGATCCCGCGCAGCGTCTGGCGCGTGCTCAACACGACCTCTTTTTGCGATTCAATCGCCAATGCATTCGCACCGAAATCGTAAAGCGTCAACGAACTGCCGACGCGCAAAGTCGCTGCATTATCGACCATGAATTCGCCCGAGGGCTGGGCGTTGTTGGCGGTCCGCGTGGCCTGAATGGACCATTCGATCACTGGCAAGGTCGCAGCGACCGCTTGTGCCACATCCTCGTCAGCGGCGCGCAAGAGCGCGCGATTTTGTTCCAAAAGGCCCGAATTGTTGTAGGCCGATGTCAGCGTTTCGGCGAGTGTTTCTGCCTGCGCAAATGGGGCGGATATCAGCGAGGTGGCGATGGCCAATGCTGCAAAGCCGGTTCGTTTCATCATTCTCTGCTCTCAATCACATCTTGTTATTGAAACGTATGGACGCGCAAAGTGGATGTCTTAGAGCGCGAATACGTTCTGTTTTTCGAAGCCGGGCAACACCGGGGCACTCGCATTGAAGCTGAACCGCCAGTTGACGACGCCATCTATTTTATACCCTATCCGTACCACACCCAGGGTATCTTCGGCAAAAACACAAGCAATCCGACCGCCTTCGCGCAGTTGATCCATTAGCAAAGTTGGCACTTCTGCAACACCACCTTGCACGATGATCACATCATAAGGGCCTGATTTGGCCGCACCTTCGGCAAGCGGTCCCACCATCACAGCGGCATTATCGACGCCATGTTCGGACAACAAGGTCTGCGCCTCTTCCGCGCGCGCCTCATCATCTTCGACAGCGACAACAAAATCACAAAGCTGGGCCAGCAACGCCGTCGAATATCCCAGACCGCATCCCAGGTCCAAACCAACTTGCGTCGGCTGGATATCCAGCGCATCCAGCATCTTGGCCAGCGTGCGCGGCTCCAACATCACGCGGCCACCCCCGATATCCAGATTTTCACCAATATAAGCAGCCTCGCGCAGGCGGTCGGGCACGAAAGCCTCACGCGGGACCGACAGCATCGCATCGATGATCGGAAACTTCGTGACATCCGAAGGACGTACCTGCGTATCAACCATCATGATGCGGCGGGCGGTGTAGTCGGTCACGATCTAAACTCTTTCGTTCAGTTGCTCTGTGTCCGTCATGCCATAGAAGGCGGCAGGCGGCAACAATTGATCAGGTTCCTGGGTGAAGAACTCAGCTCTCGTAACGGGTTGAGCCGCGGCGATTTGCATCCACCGGCAAATTGACATGCAAAGGTTCATGCGCGCGTTGTGCGCAAGCCTGTCGTGGGCAGATATGGCAATTGATCCCGATCTTGGCGATTGACGTCTCATCTGCCAGATTAAAAGGTGAGGCATAGCCGACACGTTTGACGTGGGTGCGTTCACATCCCAATGCGACGACAAGTCGGCGATCCATGTTGTAACGATTCATCACTGGACGGTCGGTGGTTCGGCTAATGGTAAAGAATTGCCCCGAATCCGGAAGTTCAACAAATTGCGGCACAATCATTCCGGGTGCGGCAAATGCAGTGTGAATGTTCCACACGGGGCAAGACCCACCCTGCTCTGCAAGCGTGAATGGTGTCGCATTGAACCGCTTTGTAACATTGCCTGCCCGATCAATGCGCAAAAAGAAAAAAGGGACACCCTGCGCACCTTTCCGCTGCATTGTGGTCAACCTCTGACACGCCATTTCAAACGTCACACCGAACTTTGCGGCCAACCGGTCCACGTCATATTCAGATGCCTCGGCCAACTTTAAAAACGGCGCATAGGGCATCAGCAATGCTGCGGCGAAGTAATTGGCCAGTTCCACCCGGCATCTGGCACGCCCGGCATCTGACAACATACCCAATGTAGAGATCAGATCATCCAACTGGTCTGCACAATTGACCAGCGCAAGAACATGCGCCAATTGAAAATTCCGATTGATCGGGTCCAACACCTCGGACAAAGCAACACGATTGCGGCGGCGGTCGAACACCCGCAAAGTATCGGGCATGTCCTCGACAGATTTCAAAGCAACATCAATCCCGTAGGCATCATAAAGATACATCTTCAAATTGGTGTAGATGTCGTCGCGTTTGCCGCCAATCGCTTCGCGTGCGACTTCTGCTGCAGCCTCTAGCCCGGCAAAGTGGTTGCTGTTCTGACGAAAGAAATCGTGGATTGCCGTTTCGGGCGAGGTGACAAGGACATCCGGTTTCGCACCCGGAGTACTGAAATGATGCAGATTGCCCAACATCGCACGATGGTTCTGGTGCAGCTCCAGAAATTGCCCCACAAGCCGGGGTGCGTGATCAAGTGCGGCGCGCAATTCCTGCAGATCCGGACGGTCCGCCGCCAATGCGGGATCACGCACCGCGACGCGCAAATCGGCCAATTGCGTGGCGCCACTATCGTTCACCAGTTCGCGCCAATCGACGCCGTAGGCCTCCGTCAACGCAAGCAGGACCTTTACGGACAGGCTTCTTTGGTTATTCTCTAAGAGATTAACATATGACGCACTCACGTTCAGATTGCGCGCCATTTCGGCCTGGGTCTGATTATAAGACCGCCGCAATTGCCGCAATTGAGGACCAACAAGCGTTTTTGTCATATTTACAACTTTACAATAACGCGCGTTGTGGACGCAACAATTAACAGATGAACGCTAATTTTAGTGAAGTTTTGTTTCTTCAATCTAGCTTCAACATCGTAGAGGCGTTGTTTCTCATTATTCCTGATTGATTCGTATCCTTGCTGCTCGCCTCTTAAGTCTAAGGGAGTAACAAACATGACTTATCCAATCACCCGTCGTCTCGCCATTGCTGCGGCCGCATCTATTGGTCTGCTTTCCGCGGCACCTGTTGCGGCGGAAGGCTGGACGCCCGAACGTCCTGTCGAAATGGTAATCATGGCTGGCACCGGGGGCGGTGCGGATCGTCTGGCACGGTTGTTCCAGTCGATTATCCAAAAAGAAAATCTGTCAACAATGCCGATCCTGCCCGTAAACAAGGGCGGCGGGTCCGGTGCAGAGGCGCTCCGCTATCTGGCGGATAATGAAGGTGAAAATCACCTCATCATGGCAACGCTGAACAGCTACTACACAACACCACTACGCAACGATATCGGCGTTGATATTGAAGAATTCACACCTATCGCCCGCATGGCGCTTGATACCTTCGTCCTTTGGGTGAATGCGGACAGCGATATCGAAACCTTGGACGACTATGTCGAAGCCGTAAAAGCATCTGGCGGGACATGGAAAATGGGTGGCACGGGCACTGGCCAGGAAGACAGCTTGGTCACAGCTATGTTGGAGAACGAATTCGGCATCTCGGTCACATATGTGCCGTTCTCTGGCGGCGGTGATGTCGCGCGTAACCTTGTTGGCGGTCACATCGACTCATCCGTAAACAACCCATCCGAAGCGCTTGGCTTCTACCAAGCCGGCGAGTTGCGCCCAATTGCGGCATTTACGCCTGAGCGGATCGCGGCCTTCCCTGACACGCCAACCATGGGTGAACTTGGCCATGATCTTGTCTACTGGATGCAGCGCTCCTTTGTTGCACCTGCAGGTATGGCGCCCGAAGCCGTGGCCTACTACACCGAAATGTTTGAAAACCTCAGCCAGTCAGAAGAGTGGCAGACCTACACCGCTGAAAAGGCGCTGATGGCCGATTTCCTGACCGGTGAAGAACTGCAGGCCTATTTCCTGGAAGAACGGGAAAAGCATGCTGATCTGCTGAACACGATGGGTGAAGGCTCCTAAAGGCTGCCACCTCCCAAGCGGGCATGGCGTCCCTCGCGCCATGCCCACCCAAGACCCAAGACTGATAGACGAGAATAATATATGCTGCTGGCTGACCGTATGATCGCTGTGGGCCTGATGGTCCTGTCCGCTTACTTCATGTGGCACGCCTATGCGCTGCCTATTGGGTGGAACGGGATGACAGGCGGGCCCGGCGGTGGGGCATTCCCATTTTGGCTCTCCGCGATCATGTTCATCTGCGCTGGCGGTATTCTGGCGCGCTCCTTTCGTGGTGCGCCCGACGACACCAGTAAATTTTTTGATACCGAAACGCTTGGCTCCGTTGTCGCAGTGGTCGTGGCGCTGATTATTACGGTCGCCATCATTCCCTGGGGCGGCGCCTACATTGCGTTACCGCTCTTCCTGTTCTGGTATCTGAAGATATTCGGCAAACATGGTTGGGTCCTGACCATTTGTCTGACCATCGGCACGCCCGTCTTTCTGTTCTTTTTCTTCGAGGTCACGCTGAAAATCCTGCTGCCAAAGGGGCTGACACAGCCACTTTTTGCGCCGCTCTACCAAATCTTCTTCTAAGGGGCGCGCGGCATGGAACTCCTTGGACATCTCGCGGACGGCTTCGCAACCTCACTGTCACCGATGAACCTAATGATCGTGATCATCGGGGTCACGGCGGGCCTATTCATTGGTGCAATGCCCGGCCTCGGCTCGGTCAATGGTGTAGCCATCGTGCTGCCACTGACATTCATCGTCCCGCCCTCATCGGCCATCATCCTGCTCGCGGCGATCTATTATGGGGCCATGTATGGGGGTGCGATCAGTTCGATCCTGCTCGGCATACCGGGGGCCTCTACAGCTGTCGCCACCACCTTTGACGGGCGACCGATGGCGCAACAGGGCAAGGCAGGCCTCGCCCTGATCGCCGCCGCAACCGCGTCCTTCGTCGGCGGCACGATCTCGGTCATCCTCTTTACGCTTTTCGCAGCCCCTCTCGCTGACGTCGCGCTTGCTTTCGGCCCACCCGAAGAATTCGCCCTTGTGCTGCTTGCCTTCACCACGTTCGTGGGCCTTGGCGGCGACGACGTGCTGAAAACCATCATCATGATCTGCCTTGGCTTGGTTTTGTCGACCGTCGGCTTGGATCTGATATCCGGTCAACCGCGCCTGATCTTCTTTGACCAGCCCGGTTTTTACTCCGGCATCAGCTTCCTCGTCCTCGCCATCGGTATCTACGGCGTGGGCGAAATCCTCTACACAATTGAAACCTCCAAATCCGCACCATCCGTCACCCCGGCCAAGCTGACCTTTCAAGAGCTCAAATTCGGCTTGAAAGAGATGAACCGGATGTGGAAAACCATGAGCTTTGGCTCCATCATGGGGTTCTTCGTGGGTATGCTGCCCGCAGCCGGGGCGACACCCGCCGCCTTGATGGCTTACGGTCTCGCGAAACTCACCTCCAAGACCTCCGCTACCTTCGGCAAAGGGAATATCGAAGGGGTCGCAGCCCCCGAAACCGCCAACAACGCCGCTTCGACCGGCTCGCTCTTGCCCATGCTGACGCTTGGCATCCCCGGCTCACCCACGACCGCACTCCTTCTGGGCGGGATGGTCATGTGGGGCCTCGTCCCGGGCCCGATGCTGTTCATCGAACAGCCAGATTTCGTCTGGGGTCTGATCTCATCGCTTTATACCGCCAACCTTGCCGCTGTTCTTGTGAACCTCGCGCTCATCCCCGTCTTCGTCTGGGCCTTGCGCATGCCATTCACCGTGCTCTGTTCCATCGTCCTGATCCTGTGCCTTGTCGGCGGCTATGCCCCCAGCCAGAAACTGCACGATGTCTGGTTGATCGTCGGCTTCGGCGTGATCGGATATTTCCTGCGCAAGGCAGATTATCCCATGGCACCTCTTGTGCTTGCCCTTGTGCTTGGGCCGCTCATGGAAAAGAGCTTCCGCCAGACCCTGATTTCTGAGCAAGGCAATGTGCTTGCATTTGTCGAACGTCCGCTTTCCGCTACCTTTATCGCGTTAAGCGTGATCTTCTTCCTGTTGCCATTGCTGAACCTGCTGCGCCGCCGGATGCGCGCCAAAACGACCGCCGGAAACCCGGCCGAATAACCAAGGACACACCCCATGCACACAACGATGAGCGCACTTTTGACCGGTCACGCAGGCAACAGCCCTGCCATCGGCGCCCCCGGACGGCCCTGGATGGACTATGACGGGCTGCGCGAACTCAGCTGCGATGTGATGGGCGCGTTACATGGTATGGGCATCGGTGCCAGCGACCGCGTGGCGATCGTGTTGCCTAATGGCCCGGAAATGGCGACGGCCTTCATCACTATCGCCCAAACCGCGACGACGGCACCGCTGAACCCCGCTTACCGCGAGGAAGAATACGATTTCTACCTCTCCGACCTGCAGGCCAAAGCACTCGTTGTGACGGCAAAGGATGACGGCCCTGCGGTGGCCGCCGCCACGAAAGCAGGCATGGCAATCATCCGCCTGCACGTTGCCGAAGGCGCGCCTGCCGGTCATTTCACCCTGACATCTGACGCAACCGGCAGCGCCGATAGCGCCGCGCCGACCGCCGATAATGTCGCGCTCATCCTGCACACCTCTGGCACCACATCGCGGCCCAAGATCGTGCCACTGCTGCAGTCCAACGTCGCTGCCTCCGCAGAACACATCCGCGCCTCGCTGGAGCTGACCAGCGCCGACCGCTGCCTGAATGTCATGCCGCTCTTCCACATCCACGGCCTGATCGCCGCCGTGACGGCATCCCTCGCCGCAGGCGCCTCCATCTGGTGTGCGCCCGGTTTCAACGCCCTGCAATTCTTCCCCTGGATGAAAGAGGCGCAGCCGACGTGGTACACCGCCGTCCCCACCATGCATCAGGCGATCCTCAGCCGTGCCTCCCGCAACGCCGACATCATCGCCGCCAACCCGCTGCGGTTCCTGCGCTCCTCCTCCGCCTCCTTGCCCGCGCAGGTGATGGTGGCGCTGAATGAGACCTTCAACGCACCGGTTGTCGAGGCGTATGGCATGACCGAGGCCGCGCACCAGATGGCCTGCAACCCGCTCAGCGCCGGCAGGCAGAAACCCGGTGCCGTCGGCATGCCCGCAGGCCCCGCGATCCGCATCGCCCACGAAACCGACAATCAACTTATTGAAGGCACGGGAGAGGTCGTCATCTCCGGCCCCAACGTGACCCCCGGCTACGAATCCAACCCCGAAGCCAACGCGAAAAACTTCTTTGAGGCCGAAGGTGCCCGCTGGTTCCGCACCGGGGACCAAGGCGCATTCGATGACGAAGGCTATCTGCACCTGACCGGCCGCCTGAAGGAAATCATCAATCGCGGCGGCGAAAAGATCAGCCCACTTGAGGTGGACGGCGTCCTGCTCGACC
>JBCBDL010000047.1:0-23419 GCA_038529695.1 Pseudomonadota bacterium
GTTCAGCACCCGGAACCGGCGCCCGTCTTCCAGTGCGTCCGACATGAAGTCGAGCGACCATCTTTGGTTTGGGCCTTGCGGGATCGCCATGGGTGTTCTGGTGCCCACAGCCCGCTTGGGTCCACCCCGTTTACGGACGGTTAACCCCTCTTCGCGGTAAAGCCGGTACAGCGTTGTCGGGACATACGCGGCCCCACTGAGGCCACAGTCCCCTCAAACTCCAGTTTACCGCCCAGCCCTCCCGCTTCAACAGGTTGTGCAGCCGTCGATAGGCGAACCGACGCCGCCGGCCTAACGGAGATGCCGGTATCGTCTAGCTCATCTATCGTTTGAGCTCTTCAATTAGAAAATCATAGACCCATCTGATGCGGCGGCTTGTCGTAAGCTCTCGGTGGGCGACGAGCCAAATTGGAAAGCGCAGCGGTTCCAGATCTGGCAAGACGCGCATAACACGCGGTTCGGCGTCGCCAATGTAGGCGTCAAGAATACCAATCGCCGCCCCTTGTTTGACCAATTCCCACATGACCACATAGCTTTCGGTCAACAAGGGAAAATTGGCCTGCGTCAGACCCAATCCCAGAGTGTTCAGGCCCTTGATCATGCCACCTGATCGGTCGAGGTTGATGAAGTCGGCCCTGCGCAGATCATAGGGCGTCTTAGGATGGCCAAGTCGCGCCACATAGTCCGGCGTGGCGTATAGTATCGCATCCGCCATGCCGATTTTCTTGGCGATCAGGTCAGGTTCTGTCGGTCGAAAATTGCGGATGGCGATGTCGGCCTCTCGGCGCAGAAGGTCACTTGCACGGTTCGAAACCACGATCTCAACCTGAATACCCGGCTCTTCGGTACGCAATTTGGTAATGATCGGTGGCAATAATTCCGCAGCATATGTTTCGCTCGCCGAAATGCTGATCGCGCCCTCCAAAGCCTGGGATTGACCAAGGGCGGCGAGCGACACGCGTCCGGCAGCGACGCCCATGCCGCGCACATGTTCAAGCAGCTCCATACCGCTTGGTGTCAGGGTCAGACCACGCCCGACACGTTCAAACAGAACAACGCCAAGTTCCTGTTCAAGCCCGTCAACCTGGCGACCGAGTGTCGGTTGGGCCATGCCCAATGCACGAGCAGCGGCTGACAGCGATCCTTCCTCGGCGGTAACCAAAAAGGCGCGCGCCTTATTCCAATCAAATTTTACATTCCGCCAATCCATACAAATATGCATATCAAAATTAGAAAATTGGTCAATTTGCATGGAAGATCTACCAGCTTACACCAAGCCAAGACCAAACAGCACACCTGGCTGGTCGCTGGCAACCCACGGGCACCCGCGTCCATCCAACTTGGAAAGGAAGGCACATGACCTCACATTCACAAAGTGATTGGGATCCGCAGGCGGCCCGTATCGCAGGCGCTCTTTACCTGGCGATTGCGGTCTGCGGCGGGTTCAGCATCGGGTATGTACCGATGCAAATTGTCACCGGCGACGCGGCTACATCAAGCGGAAATCTGTTGGCCAATCCGGTTTTGTTCAAACTGGGTGTACTGGCCGACAGTGCAGTGATCCTGTTTGAATTGGCCATCACCGCGATCCTCTATCAGATGTTTCGGTATGTGGGGCCGAAAACTGCCATGGTCGCGCTGATCTCACGCGCAGGCATGATCACGGTCATGGGGGTCAACCTGATGTTCTGGGTGATGCCCTACATCCTGTTGACCGGGCCAACCACATTAGACGCGGAGCAAATCCAAACCCTGGCGCAGTTTTGTTTTGATGCGCACGCGATGGGTGTATTCGTCTGGCAATTGTTTTTTGGTGTTCATCTGCTTGCACTTGGTTGGCTCATCCTGAAATCCCATGTTGTACCGCATATGCTTGGGTACGGATTGTTCATCGGTGCTTGGGGTTATCTCATTCAGGGCGTGGCCAAACTCACCTTCGTCGATATCGCGCTGATCAACCATACTTATATTGCCCTGCTTGTGATCGTCACCCTGTCGGAAATCAGCTTTGGCCTTTGGTTGTTGATCCGTGGGGGCCGCCGTTCCGGGCAGCCGAACAGTTCCACACCAGCGACAGCATAAAGGAGCGTATCAATGCTTGCATATTCATATAGACAATACGGGTCACCCGACGTTCTCAAGAAAGTGGAAGTGGCAACGCCTGCGCCCGGCGAAAATGAGGTTCTTGTCCGGGTTCACGCAACAACCGTCAGTGCTGGGGATTGGCGTGCGCGCAGCTTGACGATGCCGAGGGGTCTGGGCCTGATAGGTCGGCTGGTATTTGGCATTTTCCGTCCGCGCAAATCGATCCTAGGCACAGAATTCTCGGGCATCGTCGAGGCCGTTGGCCGCGGGGTCACCAACTATCAGCCTGGCGATGCGGTGATTGGTTTCCCCGGTGCCGGTTTTGGGGGCCATGCAGAATTCACCACAATGCCCGCAGAGGGCAAGCTGGTGGCAAAGCCCAACGATATCAGCTTTGCGGAAGCGACAGCAATTCCTTTTGGAGGCACAACAGCCTATGACTTTTTGGTCAACAAGGCTGGCCTGCAAGCCGGTCAGACAGTTTTAATCAATGGTGCCTCAGGATCGGTTGGGTCAGCCAGCGTCCAGATTGCTAAGCATTTCGGCGCCCATGTCACTGCGGTTTGCAGCGGCAGGAATGCCGAACTTGTTCGCAGCTTGGGCGCGGATCGGGTGATCGACTACCGGTCGCAGCCGGTGGTTGAGAAGGGGGTGACATACGACATGGTGGTTGACGCAGTTGGTACATTGGCATGGTCACAGGCCCAACATGCGCTTCATCCCGGCGGCAAGATGGTCCTGATTGCTGGGAAAACCTCGGATATGCTGTTTGGCCGGCTAAAGGCTGCCCTGCGCGGCAAGACACTGATCGGTGGCGTTGCGACGGAAAGCCGCGAGGTTCTGCAGGCGGTGGTAGACCTTGCAGCAAATGGGAATTTTACACCGGTGATCGACCGAAACTATGCATTTGACGATATGAAGGCAGCCCATGCCCATGTCGATAGCGGGCGCAAGCGTGGGAATGTCGTGGTTTCGGTGATCGGGGCCACGCAGAACGGCTGATCTGCCTGAGGTGAACTGCAATGTGACGGCTCTGACAATTATCAGGGCCGTCTGCTTTCGCAAGACGCGCTTCGCGATCATACCGTCCAAAGCAATGATTCATTTATTCAATCTTGATGCTTTCGAAGGCAGTTTAGGGCTTTTGTTGACACAGCTTTCCATAAATTTGGCACCCTAGGATTAACGATCTGTATTCTTTCTTGATCTGGTGGGTATAACGCACAAAGACGGCCCGTGCGTCGTTTGAAATCAGTCCAAACAAGGGATGGCGATCATGGCACTGACAAATACCAGTGAGCGGTACGGGGCTTTTACAAAGATTTTTCATTGGGCGATCGTCGTCCTGTTTGCTTGGCAGTATTTCAGCGGCAATGTCATGACCGGGATGGAGCGAGGCGATATCGTTGCCGGGCTCAACCAGAACAACTATTACAACTGGCACAAATCAATCGGGCTTGTCGCACTGGCCATCGCCACTTTTCGGTTGCTGAACCGTTACATGGGCCAATTGCCCAGCTGGGCGCCGACACTGACCACATCTGAAAAGACATTCATCCACCGCGCTGAACAGGTGCTGTACCTGGCGATGTTCGTGATGCCGATCAGTGGATATTTTTACGTGATGGCGGGCGGTTTTGGTGTCCATCTGTTCGAGGTTTGGCGCATGCCTAACCCCATCGGAAAGGTTGAAAGCATCGCGTTTGTCGCCAAGTGGATCCACATCGTGTCAGGCTATGTACTGGCCGCGGCGGTCCTTGGGCATCTATTTGTTGTGTTCCGCCATCAGTTTGTCATGAAAGATGGTTTGTTGCGGCGTATGTTGCCGCAGCGCAAGTCCTGACCACCTTCGGGTGACCTACTTTAGTACCTGACCCGATGGCATAGCGTTGTGGGGTCCATCAGAATGTCGCCATATTCCGCGGCCAGCGCATCAAAGGCAGTCTCACCTGAAATCAGGGCGTCAAGACGTGGATCAGAAAGTAGCGACAGCGCCTTAGCCAGCCTGCGTTGATAGGTCCAGCGCGTCGCCCGTTTGGCCGGAATGCGCCCAACCTGAGAGCTGATCAATTGCAACCTGCGCTGATGGAACCGCCCGCCAAGCGAGACTCGTACACTATGCGCGCCGTACCAACTGGCTTCGACGATGCGTGCTTCGATCCCGGCGGTGTTGATCGCGGTATCCAGACCACCCGCTGAGGCGGACGCATGCACGACCACATCGGCGTCGTCGCCCAGATCACCAGGCACAACAAAGTCGCAACCAAGCGCTTTGGCAAGGTGCTCTTTATCGGTGTCAACATCACTCAGCGTGACCTGCGCGCCGGGCACTTTCGCCGCCAAATACCCGACCAATGCGCCAACCAAGCCACAGCCGACAATCACGATCCGATCGCCGATGCCGATCTCAGCGTCCCAGGTAATGTTGAGCGCGGTTTCCATATTCGCCGTGAGCACAGCGCGGGCAGGGGGCACATTTGTGGGGATGGGGATCGCTGCAGCGTCCGGGATTGAAAACCGTGTTTGGTGTGGAAAGAGCGCAAAAACTGTCTCTCCAGCACGGTCGCCAGTCGCGATCTCTCCGACCGCGGCATAGCCGTACTTCACCGGAAAACTGAATGCACCTTCCTGAAAGGGCGCGCGCATCGTGTCATATTCACTTTCTGGGACTTGCCCACGAAACACCAACCGTTCGGTCCCGCGGCTGATGCCTGAAAAAAGCGTACGCACCTGCACGTCGTCCCGTGCCGGGTCAACGTTGGTCTCGTGTATCTCCGCTTGCTCTGGTCCTGTGATCCAAAGCGCCTTTGTGGTTGTCACAGCAGATGGCCCGATTTCAGCGCCTTGATAGTCAGATAATTGTCATTATGCACGTTGCGCGCGACGCGCAGGGGCAATTGTTCGACAATATTGATACCGCTTGCCTTGAACGTCTCGACCTTGGCAGGGTTATTGGTCAGCAGCCGAACGACGCTGAACCCAAGGGCGCGCAACATATTAGCACCGACGCGGAAATCGCGTTCGTCGTCCTCGAAGCCCAGCCGGTGGTTCGCCTCAACCGTATCAAGACCTTGAGATTGCAGGTCGTAGACCCGCATCTTGTTGGCCAACCCAATCCCGCGCCCTTCCTGGTTCAGATAGAGCAGTACGCCTGCCCCTTCCTCACCCATGCGCGCCAAAGCAGCCTGCAGTTGCGGACCGCAATCGCATTTCCGGCTGCCGAGGACATCACCGGTAAAGCACGCCGAATGTAGGCGCGACAAGACGGGTTTTGCCCGATCTGGATAGCCGATTTCGACAGCATAGTGTTCAGTGCGGCCATCGGGATCACGAAAGACGTGCAGGCGGCTTGTATCATGCGCCTCGAGCGGCAGCGCAGCAGCTGCGATTGGAACGTGCGCGGGTTCTTTTTCAAGTTGTTGCAACGCGCCATGTGCGTTCAGCGGGCTTAGCGCCAGATCGGCCAGCGTATCATCTGCAGCAACCGTGAACAGCAGGGCAGCAGGCAGCAACTCGGCGTTTTTGACCAGCTTGAGAGCCAACCGTCGCGCAGTCGTATCCCCAACCCTGATCAGATGTAGCGGACCCACCGGCGCACCACGAGGCTTGTCGAACTGTGTGTCAGTCAGACGCGCATACCATTCCAGGTCTGCATTTTCCGGCGGCCTAATCCGTACTGGTGAAGCCGCCACATCTGAGGCGGCAGCAGGCGTCATGATGGCCCATGCGCGCTCTGGCGTGATCACAAGTTCTGGTGTGCCAAAACGCGCCACAAGTGCGGCGAAGCGATCACGCCCTAACGTTTCAACTGCAACCGCAACATGACGGTCGCCGGCATGGCGCAACAAGCAAGGCAGGCCCATGCGCAGATCCCCCGTAGCACGTGCAACATGTTCGGCTGTTGTTGGGGCAAGGCAATTGGCGGCGTTCTCGATGTACATGTCGTGTCCTTCGTAGTGGCGTCAGGCGCCAATTGCGGTAAGATTGCTGACCTCTTGCGCCTGTGCGGCAGGCCTGAGCGCACAATCAAAGACGATATCTGATCCAAGGTTGTAGGCTTGCATTTGCGGGCGGCGCGCTGCGGCAAGTGTGCCAATCGGTGATGTTGTCAGCGACTGCGGACCTGATCCGATCAGCAGTGGTGCGACGGCGATATGCAGCCGGTCAAGCAAGTCGGCCTCAAGGAATTGTGCGATTGTAATCCCGCCCCCTTCGATCAGGATGCGCTTGAATCCACGTTCCGTGAGGGCTGCGATAATTGATTTCGGGCAAATCCAGTCCGCTCGGTCAAGCGTGATCGTTTCCACGCCTTCGGGCCGTTCTTTGTTAACGGCCTGAATGATGATCCGGCGCACTGAGGTATCGCGCAGCAATCTTGCGTCATTAGGCAGTCGTCCATCGGGGTCAATCACGACGCGTGCCGGGCTGTCGCCATCGGCCAAACGCACCGTCAAGCGGGGATCGTCATGCAATGCGGTCTTGACGCCGATCACAACGGCATCTGCTATCGCGCGCAGGCGGTGCAGATGCGCCAACCCGTCAGGACCGGATACATCCTGCGCATCGCCTGTTTCGGTGGCGATCCGCCCATCAAGTGATTGTCCAATTTGCGCGAACACGATTGGCCTATCGCGCGACGCGGTCAGGGCCCCGTAAAGGGCCAGGGATTGGACCTCTCCGTGGGTCCAGTTGCCTGTTTGCAGCGTTGCGTGTCCGGATGTCACCGCGCGTATTCCTCTCCATACTCTAGGTGTTACGTCTACTTGCTGCATTTTATTCTCCCTCTCACCCACTTTTGGTGCGAAAATGCATTAACCGCATGTATTTATTGCGATTTTTGCGGTGTTGCGAACAGGTCCGTGTGTCCGATAATCGCACTGCTTTGCGCGATGCCGTCGCGGCGCGCATCGGCCCATTCTGGGGCCGCGCAGGTTCCGATTTCTTTGGCTGCCTCTGCGATACCACTGACCAGTTCTGCATGTAGATCGACCTCTGCGGTGCCAAGCCGCCAGGGACTGTCAGCCAGGCTGACAGTAAAACCATGATCGCGCAGGATATCCGCCGAAATTTCGCCAGAACGCGGGCCCATAGCCGGCCCGATCCCCTTATCGGTTTGTTGGTGCGTGTTGAATGCTTTGGTGATATCCAAGTCCGCCTGGTGTTTTGGCGACCATGCCATCACGCCATCATAGTTCAAAGCCGCATAAAACGGCACGGCGGCATCCCGCAGGCGTGTGGCAAGGCATGCCATCCATTCGGCTGGCATCAGATCAAGCAGCGCAGAGGCGGTGACCAGCGTTACACCCTCTAGTGGCAGATCATCGATGTCGCGCAGATTCATTCTTACGCATTCCGATGCCGGATGACGCGCATGCGCGATATCCAAAAGCCCTGCATCGCCATCAACAAACCGCCATGTCCATGTTGCCGACGCATCACCGAAGGCCCGCGCGGTCGATCCGGTCCCGCAGCCAAGGTCCAGCACGATCGCATCCTGACCTGCGGCTGCGGCAGCGCGGGATAACAAATTGTCATCCCTCGCCGCCTGATCGACGGGTTCGCGCAGGGCCAACCAATCCGCTGAAAAGCCCATATCAGATATCCGCCTCGTACCAGCCGCGCGCGACATGGCTTTCCTCAAGCGAGACCTTGATGCGCCGCACCCGGCCCCCGCCACCCAAACCGGTGTTCAAGACAGCTTCGCGCAATTGCTGCCAGATATGGTGGCACAGGAATTCTGTCGTGGTGATCTTGCCTTTGAATGCGGGCACCTCATCAAGGTTGGCGTATTTCAAGGGGGCCAAAGCGGCTGACAAAGCCTCAGTCGCCAAACCGATATCGACGACGAGCCCGTTTTCATCCAGATCTTCGGTAAAAAACGCAGCATCCACCACGAAGGTGGCCCCATGCATGCCTTGTGCGGGCCCAAAGACGGGCGATGGCAGGGAATGGGCGATCATCACGTGGTCGCGGACTTCAACGGCAAACATGGGCCACTCCAACACTTTGATTTGATGTGAACATAACGCGATATCTTTCCTTTTCTATTTTGCGGTACATCATTGCGAAAACCACCGATGCGCTGTGATCGGGGATGCATTCCAAGGGGCCGTGTCATGGCGCAAAATTCGACCTTTTCCTGCATAAGCTGGAACATTCACCGCTGCCGCGGCAATGATGGTCGGGTTGATCCTGAACGTATTGTGCGGGTCCTTGCCGATGAGGTTTGGTCCGGTGACGCTGATGCGCTGGTCTTGCAAGAGGCGGATGAGGAATGCCCGCCGCATGGGGGTCTGCTGAACATTGCGGCGGTCGAGGCAGCGACGGGACTGTCTTACGCCCACGGCCCGATCGCGCGGCGTTGGGCGCCCGGCAGCCACGGGTTTCTGGGTGTCATTATGTTTCTGCGCCCCGATATCACGGTTCAGGCGATGAACCTGGTTGACCTGCCCGGCCATTGCCACCGCGGCGCTGTCGTCGCTGATCTGAACCGCGGCGGCCAGCAATTCCGGCTGATTGGCACCCATCTGTCGCTGTGGCAGGGGCTGCGTCTGGCGCAATTGCGCACGATTAGCCAGCATATCTTTCGGCACGAAATGCGTCCCACAATCTTGGTCGGTGACCTGAACGAATGGCGTCCATGGGGCGGCATGGCGCTGTCGCCACGGCTTTTGGGTGCAGCCTTCAAAGGACCAGTCAAAGGCACGTTCCCGATATCGCGCCCAATCCTGCCGCTTGACCGCGTGCTGGCCACAGCCCCGGCAACGATCACATCGACCAGCGTGCTTGATGGGCCGGGCATTCGCATCGCCTCGGATCATCGTCCGCTTGCGGCAGAGATCGCTTTGCCGGGATAGGTCACGCTGCATCACACACCCCCATCGCGCGCAGGCGTCCAGCGATGCAGCCAGACGGGGCTAAGCGGTCTGTCATCACTGCCGCGCAGGCTGACACGAATTTCGGCGGATTGCAGATCACCCGGTGAAAACAGGAACGTCATCCGTGTGATATCCTGGTCAGGCAGGGCGAACGCACTTGTCCCGGTAATCTCTGCGCCCGCACTGGCCGACGCTATCAGTACCGTTTCCTCCGCAGGTGTTGCGACATCAATCACGTAGCGGCGATAGCCGGGCCTGTCATGCTCGCGCCCGCTGCGCCCCTGCAAAATTGCGGGCAAGCCGCCCAAATCAGGCTGATCAAGTGTCCATGTCAGGTTGTAGTCGAACCGGTATTCTTGCCCGGCGACAAGCGCCTCTTGCGGGCGCCAGAAGGCGACGATGTTGTCCATGAACTCATCACCCGTGGGCAGTTCAACCAAGATGACGGCACCGGCACCCCAATCGCCAGTGGGTGCGACCTTGGCCGATGGCCGGTCGTGATAGCGCGCCTCGGTATCTTGGAAATCCGCATAGGTCCGCGCGGTTTGGTACAGACCAAACGCTTTCGGCGATGTGTCCGCAAAGGCGGAGGTCTCAACCCCGCGCGGGTTCGCAATGGGGCGCCACAGATGCTCACCCGCACCATTCTCAATCACCAGCACGTCACTATCATGCACGCGCGGGCGGAAATCGTCAGACACGGCCGACAGCATCGGCCCTTTCAGATACATCGATGTCAGCGGTGCGATCCCGATATCGACGATGTCCACACGCGGAAAGATCGTGGTCGAAATCTCCATCTTGGTATTGCGGCCAGGATAGAGCGTCAGATCCAGATGTCCGGTTAGCGACGGACTGTCGATCACCCCCTCTATACGCACCTTATCACCATCTGCGGGGTGCAGTCGCAGATGCACAAAGCGCGGGAATTCCTCTGGCGAAGGGCCGCCAGTGCCTATTGCGACAGTGCGGGCGGACAGGCCATAGGCCATCGCCTGACCAATGGCGCGGAAATAGCTGGCCCCTTGCATGACCAGCAACTCATCCATGTGCTCAGCACTGTTCAGCGGATAGCGCAAGCGCATGCCGGTAAAGCCCGCGCCGGGGCTGGTTTCCGGAATTTCGTCGAAATAGCGCGGCTCATAGGTGAAGACGCTTGGGCTGAACGCGATTTCTTGCAGCCCGTCTTGTGTGATCCGATCTACTTTCACCGGGTCGGGGAAATAAAGACCGGGCGGCAACAGGTCGACCGCAAAATTGGCACCATGAGGCAGATTGGCCGTCAGCCCGTCAATGGGCCGAATTCCGCGGAACGCATCATAATCGAGGTCCGCAAAAGGTGGTGCGAGCGGTGTGGTGTTGGGCATATAGGGCCGATCACGCAACACCCGCGCCACATTCAGCAGCGACAGATCAGGGGCGTCTTGCGCCATAACCCGCTGTGTGGTGAGCGCCAGAAACGCAGCGCTGTTTTTCAGGAATGCACGACGTTTCATGATACGCTCCGATTCAGCACAGGCACCAGAACCGGCGCGCTCAGCAATGGCAGATAGATAACGGCGAGCCATGGCGCGCCCGCGATCCCGCTTGTCATGGCACCCCCAAAGATCAATACGCCAACGGCTCCTTCCGCCAAGCCTTGTGGGATTTGAAGGCGTGCCTTGCGTCCCGACTTCCACCCGCAATCCCGGCCCATCAGGATGGACATGACCGCAGCGGCATGGCGCAAAAGAACCAACGGGGCAATGAGGGCTGATATGACCAGTTCCGACAAAGCGGCGCGCAGAATAACGACACGTCGCGATAGGGTGCGCGCGCGCGGTATCAGGTCAATGAGTGCGCAAATTTTGGGCGCCAGCAGTGCCGCAGCGACCAGCAGAACCGGTGCAAGCCCGGAAACCGATATCGCTCCAACGCTCAACGCGGCCACCAAGAGCAGCCAGATCGGCCCCGCGATATAGCTGAAAATGCCGGTCGCAAAATGAAACCGGCTCAACCCATGTAGCCCCGGCTCCGCAAGCAACCGCGCATGCTGCAGGTTGCCCTGGCACCAGCGCCGGTCACGACGAAAGAATTCGCCCAACGTTTGCGGCGCATCCTCGGCACTGCCCTTGATGTCGGGGGCAAGGACGATGTCCCAGCCTTCACGGCGCATCCATGCGGCTTCGACAAAGTCATGGCTGAGGATCGCGCCGCCAAGAGGTGCGCTACCTGGCAGATGGGGCAGTTTGGCGGCGCTGCGGAATGCTGCCACCCGGATGATGGCGTTATGCCCCCAGTAATTGGCGGTGTTGCCTGACCAGGCCGCAAATCCGCGTCCGAAGTTTCGCGACATAAGCCGCGACGCGATGCGTTGATGCCTGCCAAAGCGGGTGCGGCCAGGGATCAGCGCGATACCCGCCTGCAACAGCCCCGTCTTGGGCTGCCGTTCCATGCGCCAGATCATCTCTCTGATGCTTTCCGCCGTCATACGGCTATCGGCATCCTTCACAACCATATATGCGACGTCATCGCCGTGATCGTGCAGCCAAGCGGCGATATTGCCGGGCTTTTTGTCAGTATTCACTGGCCTGCGGCGATAGGTGATCTGACCTGCGGCTATCAACGGGGACAGGGCCGCCTCTTCCTCGCCGATCCTGTCGTCGCCAGATGTGTCCGATAAAACGAAAATCTCGGTATGATCTTGCAATCCTGCCTTGGTCAGACCGCGCGCAAAGCTGGTCAAATAATGAGCGACCGGTTCCGGCGCTTCGCCGCAGAGTGTTATCAGGATCGCGGTCCGCTTTTCGGGTTGCCATGCAGCAGGCGGCTGCGGTGTTTGCCGGCTGGGCGACAACAACCCCAAGATCGCTGTCGCAGCACCACCTGAAATCCATACCGCATTAATCCCGATCAGCAGCGATACTACCACTGCAGCCGGGTTCCAGTGATCAACCGATACAATGAACGCCCCAAAAACGGCCAATGCAATGCAAAGATGCAAGACGACAAATGCCTGCAAAGGCGGCACGCGCAATCTGCGCGCGTGCAGGGGCTTTTTCGCAATATCTTCCGCAACTGACACGTGGCATTTCCTTGATCACTGAGGCCGCTTTGCATCGCTGAAATTGGCGCGCCGCGTCCATAAACGTTAATTGAGGTTTGTCTGATTGGGCCAGTTCAAGCCCTATGCTCCTTTGCCGACAGGCGGCCAAATGCGGGAAAACACACCGTCTTTGCGGACCACGCCGTGAAAACACGCAGCAGCGATATGCACGACGACCAGAGCTGTGATGGCGTAGGCCCCGTAGAAATGAACCATCTTTGCCGCTTCGGCCAATCCTTCCGACCGAGGCACCAATGTTGGCATGCCAATGGCATCCAAGAATTCGATTGGAAATCCACCCGCCCTCACGCGGATGTAGCCTGCCAGCGGCATAATCAAGAGCAGCACATAAAGTGCGATATGCGTCATGCGGGCGGCGAATTCCTGAAGAGGGGCTAGTTCAACCTGCGTCAATTGGGGTGGATTTAGCCAGCGGTTCAAAAGCCGCACAAAGATCAGAAGCAACAGCAAAACACCGATATTCTTATGGGAAATAAAAAGCGTGTTTTGCAGGCTTCTTGGCAATCCTTCTTGGACCATCAAGAAGCCGCCGGGGATCATGCCCAGGATCAGGATTGCCATGATCCAGTGGATCAAACGCGATGTCCCCGGATACTTTTTCGTTGTCGCCGCCATGATCTGCGCTCCTAATTTATTTCCAGTTTCGAGAATAATACGCAGAGCCCGGACGTATTATTCCCTGACAACTGCAAAAAAAAGATCATGTTATGAAAACGGTAACTACAAAATTGCTCAAGGATGCTGGTTTGGACGCACGTCTTCCCCTTCGCACTTCCCCTGTCGGAACATTCTTTGTGACTGCGTTTATTGGTGGTGTTGCCGTGCTTTTTGGCGGTTTCAGCCTGGTTGGGCAGGTGCCGGTGATGTCGCATGCTGTGACACTTGGCCTTGCGATCTATCTCGCAGCGACAATTTGGGTCGCGCGGCGGCTATCCGCTGACTTTCCACATGCAGCGCTCGGTCTATGCAACATTGCAACCCTTGGAAGATTGGTGATTGTCGCGATCTTGCTCGTGGCGTTGCTCGATGGTGTGTCGCCAAGCTGGGTTACCTTTTCATTGGCGATCCTGGCACTTTGCCTCGATGGTATCGATGGTTGGCTGGCGCGTAAACAGGGGTTGGTCTCTGATTTCGGTGCCCGCTTTGATGTAGAGGTTGACGCCGCCTTCGCCCTTGTCCTGGCCGTTTTTGCGGCCGTCAATGGCGCGGCAGGCGCCTATGTCGTTCTGCTGGGTCTTCCTTATTACATTTTTGGCGCGGCCCGGCGGATATTCCCATGGCTCAACCAGCCGCTGCCGGAAAAGTTCAGCCGCAAGGTCGTGTGCGTCTTTCAAATTGCAGCACTGATTGCCTTGCAGGTGCCGTTTTTGGCTGATGGATGGCTTGATCCGGTCATTTTCGCGGTGACCATGGCGCTGCTGTGGTCTTTTGGGCGCGACATTGTCTGGTTGCGGGCAAACGCCAAATGAGACGGCTCTGGCAAAATAAATCGCTGCGGCTCAGTCTGGCGGCCTTGTTTGCGACCGGGCTGCTGCATCTGGTGCTGATCCAGCCCAACCACCCCGGTGCAATGACGTGGGGCGCGTTGTTTGTTTTCCCGCTGGAACTGCCGGCGATAATATTGGCGCTCATCGCTCTTGGGTCGGGGCGGGTCGGCGCCATCATGCGCATCCTTCTGGTTGGAGTGCTGACGGTGATCGCGGCACTGAAATTTGCCGACTATGTCATGTTCTCCAGCCTCAGTCGTGGGTTCAACCCAGTGGCGGACATGCCGTTGATTGGATCGCTGCATGATCTGCTCGTCGGCTCCTTTGGCGGCCTTGCGGCCAAGGCTGCAGTTGTTGGTTTCATACTCGCCGTAATCGGCCTGATGGCGGGCCTTTGGTGGGCGTGCCGGTTCTGGTCGCGCATCAGCCGCCCGCGTATCCTTGCCCCGATCGCCGGTTTTGGCGCAATTGTCGCCACGGCTATAGTGATCGCTGACATTGGCCAGAAAATGGGTCGCTGGCCGCTGCCTTACGACCTGCCAGGAACGGCCTTTACGGCGCGGGTCGGGGTGGAGCGGGTTGAGATGGCGCAAGATACGCTGGCCGATCTGCGCACGTTCCGTCAAGCAATACGCGACGACCGGTTTGCCGATCAGCAAAACCTGTTCGATTTGGTGGATCGGGACGTGTTGATCATCTTTGTCGAAAGCTATGGGCGCACCAGTCTGGATACACCGTTTTATGCCGATTTGCACCGCACCACACTGGCTGCGGCCGGGCGTGAGTTGGGCGAAAGCGGTCTGTCAATGGCGTCTACGCTTCTCAAGTCGCCCACCCAGGGCGGGCAAAGCTGGTTGGCGCATTCCACCTTCGCCAACGGCTTATGGATCGACAATCAGACCGCTTATGGTGCGGCTCTGTCCAGCGGGCGGCAGACGCTGTTCCATCTGGCTGCGAAGGCGGGATTTCACACTGCGGCGGTAATGCCCCAAATCACGTTGGACTGGCCCGAAGCCCAATTTATGGGTTTTGATACTATCCTAGCGGCCAAGGATTTGGGATACAAAGGGTTGCCACTGAACTGGGTCACAATGCCCGATCAGTTTACCTTTGCCGCGATGGATCGCATTCTGCCTGCGAACGTGCCCGACAATGCGCATGTTTTTGCGCAAATCGCACTAGGGTCGTCGCATGCGCCGTGGGTGCCTGTGCCAACATTGATGGATTGGGATGCCTTGGGCGACGGCACGGTATTCGACCAACTGATGGAGCAAAGCGAGACGCCGCGTGAGGTGTGGAAAGACCGCGATCGCGTGCGCGCGCAATACCGGCTGGCCGTGGACTATGCGCTGCAGGTGGTCTTTGATTATGCGGCGCGCCGTGCTGAAGACCCACCCCTACTTATCGTGATTGGGGATCATCAAGCCGCAGGTTTTATCGCGCTGGATGAGCGGCCCCATGTTCCGATGCATATCATCGGGCCTGCGCATCTGGTGAATGCAGTGTCTGATGCCGGCTTTACGCCGGGGCTGATCCCGGATGACATGACCCCGGTACGCTCAATGGCCGATATGCGCGCTCATTTCCTGGAGCGGCTGTCGTCATCGCAGCTGGCAGGGGTGCGCGAATGACCCTGACCGGCATGCCCTTTCCGCCCGCGTTTTGGCGCATTGGACGCGTCGCGATGACGGGTGGGCTTATCCTCCTGCTGTGGCAGGCGGCGGATGGGCCGGCGATTTTGCACAGCTTGACCGCGGCGGATCCACGCTGGATCGCTGCCGCAATCACTATCCTGATGTGCCAGACCATGCTGTCAGCATTGCGGTGGAAAGTCACCGCCGCCGCTTTGGGGCAAACACTGCCAGCACGCCACGCAGTGCGCGAATACTTCATGTCGCAAGCGGTCAATCAATCCTTGCCTGGAGGCGTTATCGGCGATGCCGCCCGGGCGGTGCGGGCACGGGCAGAGGTTGGTTTGGCCATATCAGGTCTGGCTGTCGGGCTTGAACGATTGGCCGGGCAGATCGCAATGTTTGTCGCGCTGACCTTTGCGTTTATCATCACATATTTTTGGCAGGGTGGGCTTGACTGGCCCGATCGCTATGCGGCGGCGCTTGGTCTTGCCATCGGTCTTGTAAGCTTTGCGGTCCTGATCTGCATGCTCATCCAAGGGCGGACCCGCCTTCTGACACCGACAGCAAAGCGCTGGGTCGCGTTGGCGGTGCAGGCATTGTTGTCCGCCCGCGTTCTACCCGCACAAATCGGGCTTGGTGTTCTGATCACGCTTTGCAATCTGGCGGCCTTTGGGCTTTGTGCCTGGGCCATCGGACAGCCATTGTCACTGGGCGCGGTGTTTGCGGTCGTCCCACTGATCCTGTTTACCATGTTGATCCCGTTGACGATCAGTGGCTGGGGCCTGCGCGAAGGCAGCGCTGCAATCTTGCTGCCGATCGCTGGCATGTCGGTCGCGGATGCGGTTGCGACAAGCGTTCTTTTCGGGCTGGTGATGCTGCTGGCGGTTATTCCGGGATTTGTTGCCATGGTGGTGAAATGACGCCGGACCGTATCTCTTTCGCGGTGCCGGGTGATCTGTCGACACTGACCGGCGGCTACATCTATGACCGGCGCGTGATGCAGGAACTGCGTCTACAAGGCTGGACGGTTGATCACATCGCCTTACCCGCCGCGTTCCCGGACCCTTCACCGCAGGACATGGTGCAAGCCCTTCGCCAGCTCCAAGAGGTCCCCGCGGATCAGCTGCTGGTCGTGGATGGTCTGGCCCTTGGCGCGCTGGACCCTGCGGGCTTGACCCAGATCCCTGCGCCGCTCATCGCACTTGTCCATCACCCGCTCGCGAAAGAGAGCGGGCTTAGCCCGGCGCGCAGCAAGGCGCTGTTTGAAACCGAACGCGCAAATCTTTCGCGTGCGAGCAAGGTACTTGTGCCCAGTCCGCATACAGGCGCGATACTGACATCCGAGTATGATGTGCCGGCGGACAAGATCGTCATTGCAACGCCGGGTATCGACCAACCCGATCGAAACACTGAACCATCGGTATTGCCATTGATCCTGTCTGTGGGGATTCAATTGCCCCGTAAGGGCCATGATGTGTTGTTGCGAGCGCTGTCAGAGATCACTGATCTGAACTGGCGGGCGATGATTGTCGGCGCTGCATTGGACAGCGATTATGCACTGTTATTGCAAGAGTTACGGGCGTCTTTGGGCCTACGAGACCGGGTCACCTTGCCCGGTCAGGTCGGCCAGGCTGAGCTGGCGGGTTTGTATCGAAAGGCCACGATCTTTGCGTTGGCAACGCGGTATGAAGGCTACGGGATCGTTTTTGACGAGGCGCTGGTACATGGCCTGCCAATCGTATCGTGCCACGCAGGTGCCGTTGCCGACACGGTGCCAGAGGGGGCCGGACGTTTGGTGCCGCCCGATGAACCGGTGCTTTTCGCAGCCGCCCTGCGCGAGCTTTTGTGCGATACGACGACCCGACAAAAATGCGCTACAGCATCGCAACTTGCCGGTGCGCAACGTCCCGGCTGGGGCGACACGGCGGAAATCATAGCAAACGCACTCGCAAAATCACGTACAGAAGGGGTGAAATAGACATATGAGCCAAACAACGGTCGTCGCCTCACCACCCACAAAAGCTACCGCGCTGGGACGGTCATTTGATGTGTATTACCGCGATGATGAGCGGACGAAACGCATGGACAAGCTCAACGCGCAATTTGTCCGCCCGGGCAGTCTTACTTTTGATATCGGGGCGCATATCGGTGATCGCACTGGCAGCTTTCTGCGCCTTGGTGCAGCGGTGGTTGTGGCAGAGCCGCAACCTCGCGTCTTCCGTGCGCTGCGCCTGCTTTATGGTCAGAACCCGCATGCCACTTTGTTGTGCGAAGCTGTAGGTGCTGTCCCTGGCACGCTTGACCTTTTCGTCAATTCCGACAACCCGACAATTACAACCGCCTCACCCGATCTGATCTCAGCGGCCCGCAAATCGGACCAATGGCAAGGCCAGGTCTGGGACCGCAAGATCAGCGTTCCAGTGACAACATTGGATAGGTTGATCGCGGGACATGGCGTACCTGACTTCGTGAAAATCGATGTCGAAGGGTTCGAAGCCGATGTCTTGCGGGGGCTGACACAGCCGCTGGCGGCATTGTCGTTCGAATTCACCACCATCCAGCGCGACGTCGCTTTGCGCTGCGTGGCGCAACTGTCCAATTTAGGGGATTATGTATTCAATCTGAGCTTGGGCGAAGAACACGCACTTAGGTACCATGCCTGGGTTGACGCCGATACGATCCTCACCCAACTGATGGCGCTGCCCGCAAAGGCCAATTCCGGCGACGTGTTTGCAAAAAGGGCTTAGCAAGGGTTGGGATTGGTTCAGATTCCGCGCCAAACTATGCAAAAACCCCAAATTGTGCTAACGAACCCCATTATTTGAAGTGATGCTGTGACATTGGCGCGTAAATTTTGCGGGCGACATTGGGGATTTGACATGTGGGATATTTTGAAGAAAGCCGCAGGCGTTGTTCTGGAACGTGGCGCGGATTACCTTGTTCAGGCGACAGCCGTACAAACGATCCTGAACTCTGCGGATTTTGACAGCGGCGTGGCTGCCTTGCGCGACCATATCTATGGTTTGGAAAGCGAGGCGAGCTTTAATACTTTTCTTGTTGTGGTCCAGAATCGCCATCAAGAGGCATTGCAGGCCGTCGAACAGGCCCGCCACGATGAAGCCGGATCCTGGGGCAACACCGTCGAAGACCGCATGGCGCGGTCCATGGCCCATCTGCGGGCGGGCATCCCTCAGGGCCAAAGTGCAGCCGTACAACAGGCCGAGCAATTTGTGGAAACCATGGTTCTGATGGACAAATATGCTCGGCAATTCTGGCACGAGGCCGAAGCCATGCGCGCGCAAAACCAAACCAATGAAGAGCCCGAAGAGCCAGAAGGCGGGCCTGCGCCCGCTGGCGAGCAGCGCGCCGGTTTTGCGAAATATCTTGCAGACTTTAATGCCGATGCCAGCAACAAACCTGCCATTGATGTTCCCGAAACCGGGCCGCTGACCGACATGCAGGCATTGAGCCTCCAAATGCATGCCGATAGCCGTACGACCCGGCTGATGATTGCGACCATGCCGGGCCAAGCAACCGAAGAGGTGGTGACCGGCCTGGAAGAAACCTACGCCATGTATGCGCGTGTGTTGCGCGACATGCCGGACGATGCGACCTTGACGAACCGTGACTACGTCATGGCTGGCATGGCCCGCGCACAAGAGTTTGCCGGCAATGCTTGCGACAGCCTGCGACAAGAAGCACGTGCGCTGCCATACTATGAAAAGGCGCTCAACTATCTTGAAATGCTGGGTGACACAACCAACGCCGAAAAGCTGCGCCAGAAGATCAGTGTCCTGAAGGAGAACATGTCGGGCGACATTGATGGCGCTGTGGAACGGTTATCGTCACCGCGCTCGGATTTTCTTGACGAGATGAACCGTCTGCTTGATCTTGCCGGGGTCCAGCAGCAAGGCGGGGATAGACACAAGGCGCTTGAACTTCTGCATAAGGTCGAAGCTGCACTGGACGACGAAGGTATCGCCCCCCCGTCAGGCGACGCCATGGCCAACGATTTGATGCAGAGCATGGCTGGGCTGATGTCGGGCGAGGTTGTGGCGGGCAACACCGCGGTCGAACGTACGGTCAAGATCCGTGCGGTTTTTCAATCGCTTTACAGTATGTTGGCGCGGGTTTACGGCACACCGGATCCGGATCATCCCGATGCCAGTGCTGACATGGACAAGGCAGATGCTTACCATAAGAAGTGGGAGGCATTGGACAATCCGGCCGATAACACGGCTTTTAGCGATACGATGCGCCGTTTTCTGGACGAAGGGAAACTTGGCTAAGCCGCCAGTGGTTCAGAGATGAGCACGTCATCAGCCATTTCCATGATGCGCCAATTGGATCGCATTGCCATCGACACCCATCGCGCAGAACATCCGGCTGGCTGGCGCGACATTCTGCAACGCGCCCAGGCTTTGGCCGATGATGTTGCCGCATTCAACATCGCGGATATGACCTGTGTCTGGCATCTGCGCCAAGCGGAATTGTGGTTGCGTTTGGACCAATATGACGCCGCCCGGCTTGCGGCCGAACAAGGCCGTGCTGCGTTGGGCACATTGCGCAAGGGCGATCTGCTTGTCGATGCTCTGGTGATCGAAGCCCGCGCCTACGCGGCCCTGCAGGACTGGAACGCGCTCGACCGTATTGCTGAAATCGGGATCAGCGTGGTTGAAGAATTCCGCTTTCATATCACCGGTGATTACCTGCGCGCCGGTTATCTGCGCAAGCGGATCACGCTCTATGCGCTAGGCGTACAGGCTGCGTTTATGTTGCGGGATATCGACAAGGTCGTGCGCCGGGCGGAATTGTCGAAATGCCGCTTGGTCGCACAGGACCCGGATGCCGCGTCACCTGCGTTACGAGTTGAGTTAAAGGCATTATCCGCGCGGATCTCAGATGCCGAAAGGGCGGGCCGTGATACCGGCAGCTTGCGTGCAAAACGGCAGACGCTCTGGGACCAGCACAGCCGCGAAACAGCCGCAGCCCCATTGCCCGTCTTGAACTGCCTGCGTGATGCGCAAGACACACTGAATTTGGGTGAGGCTGTCCTCTACTATTACTGGATTGATCGACACACCGTGTTGCGACTGATCTTTGATGGCCAGCACGCCGCAATGTCGATGACAACACTTGATCATGAAACCCGCAGCGCACTTGATGCCTATACCGCCGAATTGGCCAAAGAACGGCCTGATCGCAGTGCTGATTTTGATATTGATGATCTGGACATGTTCACCGCCGTTCTCTGGCCCGGCGATGTGGACGGTGCGGCGATACTGGAGGGGGCGGCGCGGCTGATCATCTCACCCCACCGCGTTTTGCATGCCTTGCCATTTGCCGCACTCCGGCTCGGCAACCGCTATGTGATTGAACGCTGGTCGGTACGCCACGCGCCGAACCTCGGCACGCTGATGCAGCACTGGCCATCCGATCGTCGCAAATCGGTTGTTGCCGTGGGAATTGGCGATTATCACCTGCCCGATCAGGCGCTGTCGCCGCTGAAAAACGCTCCATCCGAGGCCGAAGGTATCGCTACCCTGTATGCGCAAAACGGTTGGCAAACGGCGGTTCTGACCGGACCCACTGATGAGGTGCGGTTGAGCAAAACCATTTCGATGTCGGACCCCTGTATTCTGCATCTGGCGTGCCACTCGGAAAGCGTGAATGCAGATACGCCACTCGAATCCCATCTGTTTCTGAGCCATACACGGCTTGATGGTTTGGAAATCCCGTTTCTGGGTCTTTCTGCGCAAACAATCATCCTCAGCGCCTGTTCGGCAGGTCAGCGGGCCATCAGCGGACGCAAGATGGTCGAATTGCCGGGTGACGACTTGCAAGGGCTTCAGGCGGCATTTTTTGCCGCTGGCGCACGACAGATTGTGGCTACACTCTTTTCTGTCAAAGATTATGCCGCGCCGCTGATCACCAAAGTCTTGCATCAGCGATTGTTGCAGGGTGACCCTGCAGATATTGCTTTGGCGCAGGCAATAAGAGCATATTTGGACGAACATTTCGGCCCGCCCCACGCCGACCGCGCCTATTGGGCCCCGTTCTATCTGGTCGCACTTGGTCCAAACCAGAACCCCTTCACCAACTCGGAGAATTCATCATGACAATTGCATCACTACAGATCGAACTGGCCTCAGGTACGGATACGGATCCGGCCATCGCCGATATCTCTAAGGCGCTTGATGCGGCCGGTGAGGTGGAAAAGTTCAAGGTTTCAGATGATAGTGAGCGGGGCCTGGCCGAGATTGCATCGCTGATCGCGGTCTCTGTGATGTTGATCGATCAGGGGAGCAATGCGCTTGAATCAATCCGGAAATTCGTGGCGACAGCCCGCGCGCTGCTGGTGGAGGTCAACAACCTTAAGACAGCCATTTTAGAGGTGAATGGCCGCAAGGTTGATGTGCTCAACGCCTCGGATGAAGAGATAGCCGCATTGGCGGAAGAAGCGGCCTAGTTCGGCCACTGCTTGCATGGTGGCAACCTCTGATTTTATGTGACCTCTGCGGCGGCAGGGTGCTGCTGCAGAAAACTGCGCAAGTCATTGACCTGTTTCGCATGCAGCGAGACATAGACAAATCCCATATTCGTGCGTTCGGTCACCATATCACCGGGATAAGGCAGATACGACAATTCACGCGAGCCGAATGATGGTGACGCCGTGCCAACCTGCCATTCGGTCGTCAATTGAACATCGACCAGTTTCATCGACGGTCCGCCATCAGGGGCTTCAATCTCCAGCGGGACACCGGCCAGCCGCAGATAGGACATTTTGTCCTTTGCGGCGACAAAACCGTCGATGAATTGGGTAGTCAAGACAAGCAGTTCATCTGCCTTGTCCGCATCGGGCATATGACTATGCAGATGATCGCTGTGCGAATGGTTGTGGCCAATATGGCCGTTCACGATATCATGTGGCATGCGCGTCCTCCTCATCCTCTGATGCAAAAACCTCCAGCGCAGCGTTCAGGCCGTTGATGGCTGCTGGGAAGCCACCATAGAGTGACATCTGCCAGATGACCTCCCCAATTTCTTGCTGGCTGAGGCCCGCCTTGCGCCCACCGGCGATATTCACCTTCAGCTGCGGCGCAGTTTGCCCGCCCAAGGCCGTCAGCGCCGCAATGGTCGCGATGTAGCGGTCGCGCAGCGGCAAGCCGGGTCGCGCATATTGGCGGCCATAGGCGAAATCAACGACACCTTCGGCCAAACCGGGCACAAGATGGCCGTATCGCTTCTCAAGCGCTGCTTCCATGCCGGGGTTCAGTTCTTCGGAAAGGGCGCGCCCTTTGGCGGTTTTGTCGTCATTTGGCATTCGACCAGCGTTTCCCTTCAAATTCGCCGTGGGGAATTTCCACGGGCTTGTCGATATGTTGCTTGTGTGCACCCATCTTGCCAGAGGCGACCAGTGATCCAAGAACATCAACGATGACGCGCGTCCCCATCAACGCGGTGATCTCGGACTGGTCATAAGGCGGTGCGACCTCGACCAATTCCATCCCGCAAATCCCCTCGGCAGCAACCATAGAGGCCAGTTTCAAAGCCTCGCGCGGCAGGAACCCACCCGGTTCCGGCCAGCCCGTACCAGGCACAAACCCGCAATCGATACTGTCGATATCAAAGGACATATAGACCATGTCGACCCCGTCCCACGCCATCTCCAGCGCCATTTCGGCGGTCTTTTCGACACCCATCTTCTCCATGTCACCCATGGTGATGATGTTGGTTTCGCGATCACGGGCGACCTTGACCGCATCGCGCGGGACCTGCCAGCCACCGATGCCCACCTGGACGAGGTTTTTGGCGGGCACATTGGGCAGGTTGGTGGAATGAAACCATGGCGTCGTGTGCATCCGCTCGTCCAGATCCTTTTCCTGAATGTCGGCATGGCGGTCGAAATGCACGATCCCGATCTTTTTCGATGTGCATTCGGCTATCCCGCGGACGCAGGGAAAACCAATCGAATGGTCGCCGCCGATCATGATGGGCAGCGACCCGGATGAGGCCACATGGCTGACCGCTCGGCTGATCTGGTCGAACGTCTTTTCGATATTGGCCGGGATCGTGAACACGTCACCCGCATCGCAAAGCGTCATCTGTTCGCGTAGATCAATCGCCATTTCATAGTTGTACGGCGTATAAAGCGCGCTGATCTTGCGTACGCCCTGCGGCCCGAACCGCGTGCCAGCGCGATAGGTCGTGCCACCATCAAAGGGGATG